>DASUWQ010000537.1:0-34347 GCA_036378375.1 Chthoniobacterales bacterium | reverse complement strand
GGCTATCGGCTATTGGCGATTGGCTATTCGGAGCGAGCTTCGGGCGAGTCTCCAGCTACAACGCCTTCCGAAAAGTCAGGTTCAGCCGGCATCGCCCGGTCAACGGGTGCTCACCATCTGCCAGGGTATCAACTCCATGGAACGCCAGCCTAGATGGTCCGCCCCATACGACGACATCGCCGTTCTCCAAGCGAAACCGGCGCGGATGCTCCGTTCGCACCAAACCGCCAAAAAGGAACTTTGCCGGCAGCCCCAAAGAAACCGAAACAATGGGGAATTCGTAATGCTTCTCATCTCGGTCCTGATGCAAAGATAACTTTGCGCCGGGTTCATAGCGATTGATCAGGCAACACTCGGGTTTAAAGCCGACGAAACCGGCTTTCTCCGCGGCGGTCTCGGCGAGGTTTTTAAATTCGACCGGCATCGGTGGCCAGGCCGCGCCGGTCTCGGGATCAATCTTCGCATAGCGATACCCTTGACGATCGGAAGTCCATCCGGCCAGCCCACAATTCGTCATCGCCACAGACATCCGATACCCGCCCGGTGTGACCAAGTGCCGAAATGGCGATACCTGCGCGATTTGCGAAATCAGCTCCACCAGCGACGCGGCGCTTTCCGCGACGAACCTTCGAAAAATAAAGGCACCGTCAGCCAAGTTCTCCGTTTCAACTGCCGGGGTAACCTCCGCAAAAAGGTCGCCCATACTAGCCTCAGACTGCGTTCTTTTTCGTTTTGAACTCACCTTTATTACGTGCCTCTGGTCAAAACACGCCCTGAAAGTATGGGCGATGTTAACAAAGCTTTTCGACTTACGGCATACGCATTATAATTGATTTCTTCTTTTATGATCGACTTATCGCGGGCGATGAGTGGGGCCTCAGTCAAAAAATTCCTGTTATCCGTCGCGGCCATAGTGTCAGCACTGCCAGCCGGAGCACAGCAGAACAGTGCGCAAGACTTTAAGACGGCGGCTATAGCGATCATCGTACAGCGCACGCAGTTGTACAACCAGAAGGACGCCGCCGGTATTGCTGCTCAGTTCACGGAAGACGCCGTCTTTGTAGAACTTCTGCCCAGACTCACCGTAGTGCACGGAAAAACCGAGATCCAGAAGCACTACCAACAGCTTTTTGATGCCGGTGCGGCCAACTTTGATCAAAAGATTTCAGAGGCGGAGCCGAACGGTAACGCGACAGGGGTAATCACGGGTGACTACTCGGTGGTTGCTAACGGCAAGACCATAACTGGACACTGGTTCGAAATACTGCGGCAAGAGGCCGGGACCTGGAAGGCCACGACACACGTTTTCGCCCGGCCCGAGTCCATCATTGAATGGCAAAATGAGTTTCCATAGGTGCACCCACGCGGAATGGGCCTTCGCCGTCAAAGAGCAACTTTTTCGGAGCGGCGATTAGACTGGGCAGCACCGGCCTAAGTGAGGCATTGAGCCTTACGATCCGATCTCTAACATCCGCATAATTATTGCTAGCGTCACTAACGAAATAACTGTTCCAATGACCGTGCTGCTGCTCGATTCACGTCTCAGCACATCGTACTTGGCGGCGAACATCGTGGTCATAATAGCTGACGGCAACGCGCATAGTAGAATCGCTTCTTTGGCCAATGCTCCGGTAATGCCAAAAACAATAACCAGTCCGAACATGATCAGAGGATGCACGATGGTCTTGTTAAACACATTGAACAGAACCGGCTTGCTGATGCTCACCTTATCAAGAGACATGATCAGGCCCAAGGCGAACAACGAAACGCCTGAAGTAGTTCCGCCAATTAATTCTAACGACTGGATAGCCAGTTTTGGCAAATGGAGCCCTAACCCTGAAAAGATGGCGCCGAAGATCGGGGCCAGAACTAGGGGCTTCTTAAATACTTTCAGCACTAAAAACGTGATATTGGTTTTGACCTCCGAAACCGCTGCGATTTCCAGGAGTGAGACGGTCACCGGTATCATAATCAAACTGGTTATCAGATTCCCTATCACGATCGAAATCAGGGAGTCTTCACCGAACAGCACCAGGAAAATCGGGATGCCCATGAAAGCCATATCCGGAAATGAAGAAACGAATGCAGTTTGACTGCTATGACCTAAGGATTTTCGCAGGACGTAGCGGTTGAAGAGAAACACCACCAGATACATCCCGAGCAAGCCAAGACCCAGCCCCGTGATAAAACGATAGTTAATTAGATTCTGTAACGAGGTAGTGGCGGTTTTGGCAAAAAGAAGGCACGGGAAACTGAAACTCATTACGTAGGTCGCCAAGCTGGAGCTGTGCGCCGGGTCAACAATTTTGCGCCAACCGGCCAACCAGCCTAAAAGAATGACGAACGCCAGCGGAACCAGCGACTGTAGAATCAAATCCATAAATGCCGGGGGATAACTGTGCGAAGGGAGTATGATGAAGGGTTTAGCACAGTGAAAGAACAAACCCATGCCATAAGCTACAGGTTGCAAACCGATGGCGAGGTAGTTCCCCAGAATGGACGGCCCTAGTCGATGATTGTGAGAAGCGACGGCAAGTCTCCAAAAGAAGCGCAACGGCCCTCCAAATTCGGGTCGCAAGACGCTTGGCCAGCCAACTCCGAAACATTTGGTAATTGCTAACTGCTATTTGCTATTCAGACTGAATCTCCATGACGCCCGAACTCAGCATTTGGACCGCTTTGCTCGCCTTCGCCGGCGCCGCCGGACTTCTAACGATTGTGCCGGGACTCGATACGCTGCTGGTGTTGCGAACGGCCACCGTTGAAGGCCCAAGACGCGCCATGTTTGCCGGGTTAGGCGTTTGCACCGGCTGTCTGGCTTGGGGGATTCTCGTTTCCGCAGGTCTTGGCGCCGTGTTTGCAGTCTCGAACCTCGCTTATCAAATCGTGCGAATCGCGGGCGCTATCTATCTGTTTTATCTAGGTCTTCGATTGCTGTTGCAGCGCGAGAAACCAGTCTTGCTAGATTCGACCGGCGAAACGCCATCGTCGCGTGGCAGCTTGCGCTGGTTCATTCGCGGTCTGCTAACCAATCTACTGAATCCGAAGGTTGGTGTATTCTACGTCACGTTCCTACCACAGTTCATACCCAGTCACGTGAACGTAATTGGGTTTAGCGTTTTGCTCGCACTGGTCCACGACGTCGAAGGCATCCTCTGGTTTGCAGCTTTGATTTTTGTAACCCAACCGCTTGCTCGATGGCTGCGTCATCCCAGAACTTCCACTGTGCTCAATCGAATAACCGGTGGTGTCTTTATTTTGTTTGGTGTGCGCCTGGCGTTCGAAGGAAAATCGTAGACTTACGCTTGGCTTAGCGCACTTGTCCGACGCACGCCTCATGACTCCTGGGTTCTGGCTCTGCCTCCCAGAACTCCGCTTCTTCCGAGGACCTCCGTTCCCTTGAGGTGTCGCAGGATTGATAGTTCGGCTACCTGGTTCGCATTCCGCGCGTTTTTGCTCGGTTGACGGGGTCAATTGCTCGCGAATAAAGTTCTAACCATGCTATATGTTACGCACGCAGGAATCGTGCTGCTTCTGTGGATCGCGTGGTTAGTCTATTGGGTTTTGTCGGCTGCAAATGTAAAGACAGCGATACGCCGTGAGTCGAAGTGGGGACGCGCGAGCTACATCATACCGATCGTGATCGCGTCGATCCTGCTCTCCATCCCTGCGATGGAGGGAGGTGGATTTCTATTTTCGCATCTTCTACCACAAGGAATTGCCTATTGGCCGGGAGTGCTGTTAATCGCCGCCGGCCTGGGTTTCAGCGTCTGGGGTCGCCAACTTCTTGGCCGCAACTGGAGCGGGACAGTTCAGGTAAAACAGGATCATCAGCTGATTCGTGAAGGACCGTACCGGTTTGTGCGCCATCCGATTTACACCGGCATACTGGCGGCATTCTTGGGAACCGCCTTGATAAACAACCATTGGGGCGGGATACTTGCGGTGCTGATCGCTTTTGGATCCTTCTGGCGCAAGCTTACGCTCGAAGAGCATTTCATGCGGGAGACATTCGGTTTGGCGTACGAGGAGTATCGACGCCAAACTGCGGCGCTAATTCCTTATCTGTTTTGAAGTTGTCTGTAAAAGTCCACAACTTCGTTGACATCATAGGGTCAAATGGGAGTCTCGCCTACCAAAATAGGCTGTCTTCGGCCATGATGTTTAGCCGCTTCCCGGCACAATCGAGCGACTTCTAATCCTAAATCAGTTCGGTTGTCTCGGGACCCTTTAGATGTCGCTCTATCGATCGTTCAACCGCTTCTTTGGCCTTTCGGTCGATCTCTCCCCGCTCCCAAAATGGCGAATAAATCGAGTCAAATTCGAGTACTCCAAGACGGCTCCCGATCCGTTCCACATCGGATGCCGGTAACGGGACATAGTTCGGATACGACCACATGAATGACACATGTTTGCGGTCGAACGTGACTAGGATGGTGTCGCCGGGAAACAGGGCTCGGCGATCAATCCATTGTAGGATGGTGCTACCCGGGAAATGACCACCCAGCCGGTGAATGGTGATCCCAGGTAGGATCTCCTTCGTTTCTCCCGTCCAAAACGAAATGCACGGCTCAGGATCGACTACCCACTCTTTGTCCGCCTCATGAAGAAAGACTGGGCACCCAAAAGTTTGACCCCAGGTCGTGATCGCGCTGTAAAAATGAGGATGCGAGATGGCGATCGCCTTGAGTCCGCCTAACAACCGAATGATGTCGACGGTGGCGTCATCCAAAAAGCTCACGCAGTCCCAAAGCATATTGCCAGCGGGAGTGATTATCAGAAAGGCGCGTTGTCCAATCCCGAACCGCGGTACGGTTGAGAAGGCGAACAGATCTGGCGCGATTTTTCGGAACGCGTTGAAGTGATCGACACCTAATTTCTCTGCCGTCGTCCATCCTTGGCCCGTTTTCGGGACGAACTGCCTAGGGTCATCGCAGATAACACATCGCGAGGGAACGATGGCGTTCTCGGAATATTGGAGTCCGCAAGTAGTGCATAGAAACTTCGGCATACTCTCCCGCTTCTACTGTGACCAACTAGCCATGAACTACCGAAATGAAAAGGTCCATTTAGGGCTATTTCCGTAGACCACCCTCTGCAATCCAACTAATGCAATAGGTTTCGCGTCTGTGAAAGCATCTGTATTTATCTTATGAAAATCGTAGTCATCGGAGCAACTGGCACAATTGGTACTGCGGTCGCCAGCAGCCGAATTCTGCAAGGCCAAGCTGTTAGGCCAACTTCATCTGATTCACGTTGCCCTCAATCGTTTGGGAAAGAACGGATCCGTAACGCTCACCAGCGGCGCCTTCGAGGAGCCGATGGTCGGTTCCGCGCTTGGCGCGCTCGTCAATACCGGCTTGGAGAGCTTTGTACAAGCGGCACTGCCTGAGTTACCTCAAGGTCTACGTCTGAATGTCGTTAGTCCGGGTTGGATTCGAGAGACGCTCATCAACCTTCGAATGGACCCAGACGCCGGTACGCCCGTCGCCGTCGTTGCCGAGACGTACGTGAAAGCGATTGAGGGAACGATGAACGGGCAGGTCCTGCGACCGGTCTGAAGTTTAGATCTTTCTCCCGGCGCCGGCAGCTCGGCGCTGAGTGTCTTTGTCAACCAGGCGACGGATCTCCGCAAAAAGAGGCACGGCGTCGGTATATTTCTTCCCGTACGAAAGGTTGAATACGTAATCCACAAAATCAGGCGGGTTAGTGCCTTGGTTGTGTTGGATCAACGTTTCCAGTTTATCCAAGGCCTTGACCGCGATGGCTTCGGGCGAGGCCGCTTTTTCGTATTCGTCCCAGAGTGATAGGAATGTGTCACGGAGTTGCGGGGAAAGTCCTTCCATCAATGCGATTAAGTCCCGGCGTTCCTGCTGAGATTTATCACGACTCGCTTCGACTGACACCGCCGGAACATCGCCATTTATGGCTTCTCCGAGATCGTGCACCACACACATTTTCAACACCTTAGCGAAATCGAGACCCGGAAGCTCGTCTTCGAAGACCATCGCCAACAAGCACAGACGCCAGGTATGTTCCGCGGTGCTTTCCTGCCTTCCTTCGGAGGTGTGTGATCGACGGAGAACATTTTTTAACCGTTCCGCTTCGCTAATGAATTTAAGGCGTGCACTAATATCCGTCATTTGAGTCACCCAAGACAGGATCTAGAGATTCTTCGGGAAACCGGGAAAGATCTTCGATATTTTACCTGCACTTGATCTCCCGCGAAGGCGAAACTCGAAGGCGCCTTTCTTGTCACAGATCCAAACTTCCTTGGCTCCGGATTCGAAGTAGAGCGATATTTTCTCCCCGATTTCTCTCTCGGTGTTCGAAGGGGAAAGTATTTCTACGAAAATGTAAAGCATAGCCTTTAGTTTCGCTCAGTCTTCGTGTCCTTGGTGATCTTTGTGTATTGTGAATTCTGGAGCGCGGATGAAACACGTTTGAGTATCAGCTTCAGGGCTTCGCTCGGGTGAGAGCCTCGAAATACTGAGCGTGCTCAATTCGCGGAATCATGCTCTTGTCACAGGCAAGGCCCCGACGCGCGTCATAAAAACAGGCCGGAGTGGGTGCGCAAGGTTGACTTAGTTCAATCAGTAGACTAAGCAGAGGCATGAAGGTAACGACGGTCAACGTCCACACGGCGAAGACCCACTTATCTAAACTCCTTGCTTCCGTTGCCAAGGGAGAAAAGGTCGTGATTGCGAAGGCGGGCAAACCAATCGCTCAACTCATTGCGGTATCGAAAGATGATCGTCCCAAGGCGGGGCGCTTCAAGGGGATCATTGAAGTCACCGATCACGCCTTATTCGAAACGCTGCCCGAACCAGAACTCTCGGCGTGGGAAGGTGAATCTGATCGATAGTCACGTTCTGATTTGGTGGTGGATCGCTCCACAAAAAGTGTCTCGCCGGGTACGGACGAAACTTGATTCCGATCGGGCAAGCATTTTCGTCAGCGCCGCGACTGCGTGGGAGATCGCTACTAAACAAAGATTCGGAAAGCTCCGGTTACCTCCGGCCATCCTCGACACATTCGAGCAAGAAGTCCTGGCAGAAGGCTGGAATCTGCTCCCAATCGACGCACGGGCTGCTCGTATCGCGGGTAGTCTCAATTGGACGCACCGTGATCCCTTCGATCGCGTTTTGGCCGCCCAAGCCATGAATGAAGGGTTTACTCTTGTTAGTCGGGATCCAGTGTTTGCCACCTTACCGGGATTGAAAATTCTCTGGTGACCGGAAATCATCGAGCTAGCTTAGTAGATAACGAAAATCATCCAACGTGAGCATTTGGGCGAAGTTTTCTTCGCCAAGAACATCCTGAGCCAACTTCGATTTGTACAGCTGTAGTTGGCGGATCTTGTCTTCAATAGAGCTCTGGATAAGCAGCCGATAGGCAAACACCGTCTTGGTTTGCCCAATCCGGTGAGTTCGATCAATTGCCTGGTTCTCGACTGCCGGGTTCCACCATGGATCGAACAGCACAACATACGAAGCTGAAGCTAGATTGAGGCCGCTGCCGCCCGCTTTCAGCGAAAGAAGAAAAACAGCCGCACCTGGTTCACTACTAAATTCCGCAATCACCTTGGCGCGTCCCTTCGTTTCGCCGGTCAGTAGGTAAATCGGTGCTTCGAGCTCTCTGAGCCGCGCCTCGACCAGTTTGAGCAACTCGACAAATTGGCTAAAAACCAAGATCTTGTTTCCCTCAGCAATCAACGGATCGAGCAGCTCGAGCAGAGCGTCGACTTTTGCACTGCTCGCGTTCGCTTTTTCGGGGTCCACCAGCGCCGGGTGACAGCAGATCTGTCTCAATCGCAACAGGGATGTCAGTATATTGATACGTTCCCGAGCAAGCTGTTCATCATCTCTCAGCTTTAGGAGATGTTGCCGGGCTAATTTAAGCTCTGCCCGATAAAGCGTTTCTTGTACACCTTCCATTTGGCACCGGATATCTTCTTCGATCTTAGGCGGCAGCTCGGGAGCGACCTCTTCTTTCGTCCGACGCAAGAGAAAAGGCCGAACCCGCCGAGCTAAACGCTGACGTGAAGTTGGATCGGTTTTCTCTTGGAAACGGCGAGCAAAACTTGCTTTAGATCCGAGCGCCCCGGGCATGACAGCGTGCAGCAAACTCCAAAGATCGAGCAGCCTGTTTTCAATCGGTGTTCCCGTTAGCAAAATCCTGTGGCGCGCTTTCAACGCCCTGGCGGCTTGAGCAGTCTGCGAAGATGGATTTTTCAAATACTGTCCTTCATCAAAAATGACCGCATGCCAGGGGATCCGTTCGAGATCATCCTGTCGCAGCCGGAGTTGGGTGTAGTTAATAACCAAACCCGAACGAGCTGGAACACTGGAAGGCTCAACTTTGGGCCCGTTCTGCGCCTGGATCTCCAACGACGGATAAAATCGTGAGCTCTCACTCACCCAGTTGTCGACAACCGACTTGGGACAAATGATCAAGGAGGGAGCCGTATCTTCCGGAGCGCGCTTTGCATCCAGCCACGCAAGCCATACCAGTGCCTGCAGCGTCTTGCCGAGCCCCATGTCATCCGCAAGAATTCCGCCAAAATCATTTTCCGCGAGATAGGAAAGAAAATGAAAGCCATCGATTTGGTAAGGACGTAATACCGCCTCAATGTTTGCTGGCGGGTTAGGGCGAACCTGGGTCTGGATTTTCTCCAGACGAGATTTTAATTGCGAATGGAACCGGTCCGGCAGCAGCCCGGCGTTGAGCAGGTTCCGCAAATGGATGATATGCAGTCTCTCACCACCACCGGCCAGGTCTTCAAGTGTCAGCCCGATCTCGTCTAACCCCTCCAACAGTCTGTCTGCAGTGCTGAGTCGGACTTGACGTTGAGCCCGCGATTCAAGCCGTACAGGTTGGCCTCTGGCTTGCAGTAGAAGCTGCAGTTCCTCCGGCGTCAGTTCGATCTCCGATCTCGGCAACGTTAATCGAAGGTCGAACCAATCGCTGTCGGAATCGATTAAGTCGAGCGCTAGACTCAGCTCGGCAGGCGGTTCACGCAGTCCTGAAAGGTCGCTTGAAAGCTCCAGCGCGACTTCAACCGGTAGTTGTTGGGACCACTCCGCAAACGTCTGTAAGGAACGCTTTGGATGCTTAACTCGCCAAGCGCCGACGCTCCGATCGAAAGTAGACGGCAACCTCGCGAGCGCACCATGTACCCGGCGGAGATCCGGAAATGAATAGACAACGATCTCCTTGCCATTCTGTACGATCTTCCTGTCAAGCTGTCCCCATCCGAATTCTCCGTACAAAGTCACAGGTTGGCCGTTTTGCGGGTCAATCAACTGCGGGGAAAAATAGAGAGCCGGGCTTTGGGTGCCGGGCATAAATCGCGTCTCGGCTCGGATCATCGGCTTCAAGGTTATTCTCCGGATCCTTTGCTCCAACTCTGGATCTAGCTCGCTGCATGCCGCGAGGACCGACGGAAGGGCAACCGGCGATTCAACCACCACTTTTGGGATTTCCACTACCGGGAGTGATTCAATGGTTGTGACCGGAAAAGGCGGTGGCGATCCTTTTAGCAGAATATTGTCTCGAAGATAAAGGCATTCTGAACCGGGGAAAATCTTTATCGGTCCTTCCACCGGACCGGTCGCTCGCCACAATTGAAAGCGATACCAGCCAAGCCTTTCCGGCGACTGATCCATCTTCCATGAAACCGGATTCTCACAGATTTCGAGCGAACGTCCTCCTGGAAAAACGAATCGAGCCCGGATCTCCCGTATGCGCAGTAAAGCATTCAGCCGGGCTGCAATCGGGATGGCGACATCGATCCTCGGCGAGTAAGAGTACTCAAATTGAAGATGTTCGGTGACCAGCGGCACCGCATCCGGACAAACAGCACCGGTAACGCTGCGATAATTTAGCCGGAGCCATTGAAACTCTTCCGAGCGGATTTTCCGAAACGATGGTTCACTCGAGGGTCTGATCTCCAGGCACAAATGGTTGTTCTCGAAAAACCATCGATAATCCGACTGTCCCCGATCCGGTAATATAGTTGGGTGTTGCCGATAAGCTGTTTCCCATTCTTCACGCACCAGTTGATCGCGCCATTCTTGGATCAGGTGAAGAGAAGGAGCAATGTCGTTTGATGGCCCGAAAATCTTTGGAATCGAGATTTGCTTTTTAGTCAGAGCCGCCACTAGAAAATGCCAGAACTGCAGCCTGCTTAATTCCTTGTTAGGTGCGAACCGTTCCTCAAACCAGGGTGAAGGGATCTTCCATGAAGGGAACAAGTCTTGCAGAAGAAACCCGCTAATATTGTCCCCACGCTGGTGGGTCTGGTAGAGTCTTTCGAGATGTTTGATGAAATCGACCTGCTTTTCAGAGAGCTTGCTTCCTCGCGGCACTAAACTGAAAAATCCGCTTCTTTTCTGCGGTTGATCCTCAAGCGCGGAGCCGGCAAGCGAGCGGCAGTGTTTTTCCAGAAACAGCAACGACGCGTACACATGCTTGCACTCAGTTTCCATAGGGCAGGAGCAACCGCTAATCCATCCCGCCTCGCCCAGATTGATCTCGACGGTATAGGCTTCGGGACGCGAGCCTCTAACCAGGAACCGATAAGTACCATCTTCACTGAGCTCACTCGAAATGACGCGGCCGGCGTCGAAATACTCTCGGCCTCGACGCGCGGTTCCTCGGTCGAAGGAGAGGAGGGCGCGTTGAACGTCTTTAGGTTCGAGAAAACGCATGCCGCGAGAAACGAGTTCCCTGTTTAACAAGGAGCAATTGACGTCGTGGTCAAGAATTCCTTTTGACGCGTTAGCCCTTCCCGAATTGCCTCGCGGTATCCGTCTTAAGCCAGGATCACGGATTAATGAGGACTGCAACGCTTCGGTGAAGCGCAGGCTTCATCAAGTGTCGCTAACGAGTGTCGCAAACTCGTGATCCGCTGAGATCGGAGCCATTCATGAACCCTTGCATGATGGGCGTGGCTGGCAAAACGCTCGCCGGCAGAACATTTCGACCCAGACTGGTCGGGCTCTGACCTCTGATTCAGCCGATGTGGTTGGCAGCTCCGTAGGAGCGAAATCTTTATAGCCACGTCGACAGGGGACCGGTTAAGCTCCGGAGGAGCGGCATCTAAGAATATGTCGCTAGGCCTAACCGAGGTTCTCAACTCTATGTCGCTCCTCCGGAGCTGTTCATCGTCTGAGCCACGCTTGAAGAGGGCGTTAACGCCCTACTTGCCAGCGATCAAACTCGCTTACGAAAAGGCCGACCGCGCAGAGGAAAACATAGCTGTAGTTGGCGCTAGCCACGTCGTATTTGCCTGCAAAAATCATTCCGATGGCCAGGCTGACCAGCAGAACACCGGCAACCTTCCAGGCTAATCGAAGCCGCCAACCACTAAGCAGCCAGACCGCCAAACCATACTCGAAAAACAGAATCAACGCGGCGTGACTCTTAATCAAAAATACAGGTAACAACGACTTGTCCAACAAAGATGAATAGTAGGCAATGATGCCTGGGATTCCGAAAGGAGTCTTAACGATTGCCGCGCTAAGGAAGAGCGTTCCGATAGCGAGTCGCATCAGGATCGAAACCCAATGGAGACTGCGCTTTAGGTCTTCGGTTATTGTCTGATAACGAGGTGAAGAGAGAGTGTCTTGTTGCATATACAACAATAATTATACATTTAGTTGCATAAGCAACAATAATAGCGCATTTTCTTTTATGTCTATTCCGTCGACTCAGCGACAAGTCAGTGCCTGGCGGCAGTTCCTTGTCTGTCATTCACGAATAGTCCGATTGATCGAGCGGGAGTTCGAGACCAGAGGACTGGTTTCCTTTACTTTCTATGACATTCTCCTACACCTGCGCCACGCTCCCAACCGGGAGATGCGCTTCCGCGAAATCAACGGCGAGGTCGTGCTCTCACGCAGCGCGTTGTCGCGCTGCTTGGACCGGATGGCAGGAGAAGCCCTAGTGGTTAAGTTGGATTGCCCGGAGGATCCGCGTGGCCTTGTTCTCCAGATTACAAACAAGGGCGAAGCTGAGCTCAAGAAGGCATGGCCGGTCTACCGGAACTTAATTGCTCAGTTGTTCGGCCGCCACTTTAGTGAGGAAGAGCTCGATTTTTTAGCTCAACGCTTCACTAAAGTAACTGACGAACTGCCGAACCCATTTGTCGCATAACAAAAGAGTTGTTGCAGCCGCATGCTTGGTTTCGGTCGCTAAACGCCCGAGTTGACCTGGGTTGAATTTACGGCTGATTGCAAAGCTATGGACGTTCGATCAATAATTGATAGGGGTCCTTCTTGCGAACGGGCACATCTTCGCTACTCCCCGGAACCAAACCTGGGGAAGTTCATTCAACGAAAAGACCGGCGTGGCTATTGCGTGCGTGCTTGGCGCACACAAGTCTATGCGACTCGCCGCGTCTGTTTTCTGGTCGCCTCAATAGTCCTTACACTCGCCACAGTCCTAGGTACACGCGCCAGCAACGCGCAGAACGGGGACAACGGTGACTGGATCGAAACTTGGACAGCGAGTCCACAGCCGATCTGGACCGCTGATTTCTTTGCCCCCCTCAATATTCCTCGATCCCTGCGGTACCAGACGGTACGTCAGATCGCGACAATCACTCTTGGCGGCACGCGCGTCCGCATCGTGCTTTCCAATGAATACGGGTCGGAACCTTTGGTGATCGGCGCGGCGCACGTCGCGGTTGCCGGGCAGGGCGGTGCAATTGTGGCTGGCTCAGACCGGCCGGTCACCTTCGGCGGGCAACCGTCAGTCACAATCCCGCCGGGCGCGCCGGTAGTCAGCGATCCGGTGGAGTTGAAAGTGGAACCGCTCAGTGAGGTGGCGGTGAGCTTATTCTTTCCAGACATTACGCCGCTAACGACGTTCCATTGGGAAGGAGTGCAGACAGCGTACATTTCTCCTGAGGGAAATTTTGTGGGTGACACCGAGATGAAGACGGATTCGACGATTAAGTCTCGGTTGTTTCTCAGTGGGATCCTGGTCGACGCACCAGCAGGCGCCCGGGCAATCGTCACCTTCGGTGATTCCATAACCGATGGAGCAAATTCCACTCCTGACGCGAACCATCGGTGGCCGGACTTTGTAGCGCGGCGTTTAGCTCAGGCCGGCGGTACTCCGACTGCGGTGCTGAATGAGGGCATCTCGGCGCTAGAGTTTTGACTGATCGTATGGGGGTGAATGCGCTGGCGCGATTCGATCGCGACGTGTTGAGTCATCCGCATGCCGATACCGTGATTCTGATGATGGGGATTAATGATATCGGCTGGCCTGGCTGTATTCTGGCTCCACGCGAAACCGAGCCATCCGCGAACGATATCATCGAGGGGTACAAACAACTCATTGCCCGGGCACATCTCCACGGGATGCGGATTATCGGCGCCACGTTGACTCCGTTTGAGGACACTTTCAAAGGCAACCCAATCGAAGGATACTACAACGCGGATAAGGAAAAAATACGCGAAGCAGTCAATGATTGGATCCGCAATGGCGGCGCTTTCGACGGTGTAATCGACTTCGACGCCGCCACCCGCGACCCGAACCGGCCAA
Source organism: Chthoniobacterales bacterium (assembly GCA_036378375.1). Taxonomy (GTDB): domain Bacteria; phylum Verrucomicrobiota; class Verrucomicrobiia; order Chthoniobacterales; family JAFAMB01; genus JAFAVN01. The sequence continues at coordinate 20,790 of DASUWQ010000537.1, read as the reverse complement.
CGCACATCCTAGCAAAATTCGACTCCGGCGATCATCTACATCCGCAGGATGACGGGTACAAAGCGATGGCCGATTCGATCGATCTTAAACTGCTAACGGCACGACCGTGACAATATTCGGCACGCCGTTTTGACCATTCACTTCAGCTTAAGGAGCGTTGCACTCATCTTCTGGATGTATACGTCACGGCTTTGGCTGTTAGAGTACGTAGGCAATGCAATGAACGGCGTGCCAAACCCTAATGTGAATGTGGAAGTGTTTTGCCCGACATGTTCATTTTGCTGCGAAGTAATCACGGCGGCATTCGCCCCGCGCCCCGCGGCGAGACGACTCAACTCGGGCAACAAATCACTGCCGCCGGTGAGCGAGACAAACCCGACCGTCTGGTACGGTCGAGGGGGCGGTGCATAGAAAACTTCGAAATCACTGCCCTCTTTTACTACCGGGGCACCTTTGTCGTAATCTCCCGAAAGCGTCCGGTACGGACCGCTTTCGGACGAGCACCCTGCCAAGAGTCCGACACACGTTAGTAACAAGATCCCTTTCATCCATACACGATAAAAACAGACGGGTAAGTGGCGTCAAATTTTCAAAGTCTCCCGTAGGACGCTGCGTTCGTTTGATGAGAGGTTGCCTGCAAGCAAGTGGATCAATGCGAACACGTTTCATTCAGACGATTTTTTCGTTAACGGCTCCGGAACTAAAAGGCGCCATATAAATCGGCCGGATGGCACGCATGCCAGCCGGTCGACCTTTGGAATGCGTGCACGGCTCGAAGCAACAGCGCCTCTTCTAGATGGCGGCCCGCCAACTGCATTCCAATGGGCAACCCAGACGATGAGAAACCTGCCGGAAAGCTAATCGCCGGATTCCGGCCGAAATTGAACAATGAGGTAAATCGAAGGGTGGCCGCATAGAGATCCTCGGGACTACTGCGGGCGTTCTCGTGAGCAATCGTCATGCGTTTGAAATCAATTGAATCCAGACGAGGAGCGGGAAACGACAACGTCGGCGTAAGCAATAGGTCGATCTTTTGGAACACCTCAGAAAGGCCATCCACAAATCGATTACGTTCTTGAAGGCTCTCAGCAACTTGCGACTCCGTTGTCTGCTGACCTTTTTGGATTAGTTCAGACAATTCGTTTCCGTACTCGAACGCGTATTCGGGATAAGCTTCTTTGTGGGCAGTAGCGGCTTCGGTGCTGCACAGGACCAGAAAAGCCTCTGACACGTGGTCCAAAGCCGGGACCGTGGTCTCACATACATCGGCTCCTAGTTCACGAAATGTTGCTTCAGTTTCGCCTAGTGCGGCTACAACTTCTTCGTTCACGCCTTCGGTTGCAAAAGCGTGATCGACACCGATGCGCAAACCCCGGACGCCCTCCCTAATTTGATTCAGATAGTCCGGTACCGCCGCGTTAAGGGTGGTGGGATCATTCGGATCGCTTCCAGCAATAACCCCGAGGATGGCGGCAGCATCTGTGGCCGATCTCGCCATCGGGCCGACACAATCGAGTGAGCCGGCCAGTGCAAATACGCCAAAGCGGCTGACTCTGCCCCAGGTCGGTTTGATTCCCGTCAACCCACAAAAGCTGCTGGGCATGCGGATGGAGCCAGCCGTGTCCGTACCGAGAGCACCAAAACACAATCCCGCGGCCGTCGCGGCCCCGGAACCACTGGAAGATACTCCCGACCAATAATTGGTGTTCCATGGGTTGCGTGGCGGAACGACGGTAGGGTGATGATTGAATAAAGCGCCTTCAGCGGTCTTGAGTTTTCCCAGGATGACAGCGCCGGCCCGTTCAAGCCGTTCAACTACCGTCGCATTGAAGAGAGGTACGTGATCCTTATACAAAGACATTCCTGCCGTCGTTAGGATGCCCTTAGTTGATACGAGGTCTTTTAAAGCAATGGGGACGCCGTGGAGTGGACCGCGCCAGCGACCGTGGTTAATCTCTTCCTCTGCCAAAGAAGCCTGCTTTAAAGCCCGATCGCCAGTCACAGTCACATAGCTGGATAAGATGCCGTCGTAAGCATTTATTCGGTCCAAGCAAAGGCGGGTGACTTCAACCGGTGAGATGCAGCGATGCCTTATTTGTTCAGAGAGCTCCGTAACTGTTAGAAAATCGACAGTGCTCATTGGAGCACAGCTAACAGCGGTGCAAACAAAGCGCTGGCCGTTTCCGGTCAAGCATGTTGAGCTCGCCGGAATTGGCTTCCAGAAGCACTCTCTAGGCTGCTGACTTCTGCGGCCGTGCGGTAGGCGGTGCTGCTAGGCGGATTTAGGTTTCCAGAGTCCGAGCACAGCCCCGGTTGGGTCTTGGATGATGCTTAGCCAACCTGCATTAGGGACTTCTGTCACCTCTTTGAAAATGGTCGCACCCAGCGATTTTGCCTTTGCTGTCGCGGCTTGAATATCGTCGACCAGCACGTACGACAACCACATAGAGGGAGCGCCAGGCACTGGATGTTTCATCATTCCGCCGCCGGTTCCTTCCCCGACATGAATCATCGTGTACTCTCCCTCCGCCATAGGGAACGGTTCCAACTTCCAGGCGAATAACTCGGAATAGAAAGCCTTGGCTTTGTCGAGATCGGTGGTTTCAAGCTCAACATGTACGAATGGGTTTGGCATAACTTACTTCCTCTCGTATCTGGGTTTCGATTTTGACTGTGAGGGTCTAATCCACGCACCATCCCAGCAATCGTGAATACTCTCAACCTTAAAGGAAGCAATCCTATCCGCGATTAAGATCACCTCCTTAGTCGCCTTACAGCAGTGTAGCACTGCTAGATAGGCCGTGTGGCCAATGCAGAACTGTGCTGCCCGCAAAATGGACGCCGCAATGGATTAGGTTCAAGTCTCCGAAGAAAATTCTTCTTCGCCTTGCTCATGGCTAGCTTTGCGACGGGCGAGTTCGGCTCTAGCCCGGCCATCATTTACAATACCTTCCCCTCTGCAGAATTCGTTTATCTCATCAACATCAAGCTCCACAAAGATGTAAGGTACCTTTTTGACATCAAATTCAGCGGTTAATAACTGCAGGCCGGCGTTCCATTCCTCCCAGGTATCTTCTAGTGCATCGCGATCTGCAGCCGAGGCGAGAAACGCCTCCCATTGCTGAGGCTTATAGGTAGCAATACAGGTGACGAGATCCGCCTTCTGCTCGATTGTCGCGAAAAGATGGGATTGCCGCTCAATAGGGCGCTCCCTCCCAGACCAGAAAGGGCATTTCGGACAGGTTTCTCCCTCCGGGTAATCAACCCCTTCCTGGTGCGGACAACCGTTGATCTCCTCTAGCAAGGCCAAAGATTTGCAGCCCGCCTCCTCGATAATTTTAATCCATTCATTCTGGAGGTCTACGTTGTACCTCAAATCTTTGTCAGCCACCTCGTATGCCCAGGTATGAAACCGCGGTTCAGCTCCTTCTGTATCGATAATACCCAGAACCGCTTTGGTGGCCTTCCGATCGTTAGGTCCATAGAACACCAAAGTGGCAACCGGGTAGCCTGAAGCACCCCGTGCGGCGAATTTCCGTAGCCATGTAATCGGTTTCATATCAAGCACCAAAGCCGGAGCGACCGGTCACTGAGACCATAAAACGTTTTCGAATTCTACAAAACGATATGAACTCGACTCACCTTCACGACAATAACCGACATTCTCATCGTATTCATTGCCCACACACAGGGACGGTTGATAGGGATACCGATCCGCGTATGCAGTATCACGCTCGACCCCAAATTGTTCATCGTTTTCCTGGCGGAAGGAAAATAAAACGAAGAAATGGCCAATACTATATCCCGAGCATAAGGACCGACCAATGGCCGAAGATCAAACGAAAGAGGTCAAAATGATGAATCAACCGCTAATCCGATTTTTAAACCGCGCACCCGCAGGTTACTCCCAAGTCGTAGAGGTTCGCGGCGGCCGAACCCTCTATATTTCCGGTCAAATAGCCGTAGACGCGTCGGGTAACGTAGTGGGTTCCGGCGATTTCACTACGCAGGTTAAACAAGTGTTCGCTAATCTAAAGGCGCGTCTCGATGAAGCCGACGCATCGTTTAAAGACGTTGTGAAACTAAACTTTTACCTAGTTGATGCCAGCAATCTCCAGATCGTCCGCGAAATTCGCGACACTTACGTAAATCGCGAAAATCCTCCGGCCAGCACGTTGGTCGTTGTGAAGCAGTTAGTTCGGCCTGAGCTGCTGGTTGAAGTCGACGCCATTGCTGTCGTCAAGGACTGAGCCTGCTGCACCGGCTCGTTTAGAGAAGGACCAGGCGTAAAAGCTTTAGCTTTGGGCTTTGAAACTTAAGTCCTCCATTCTCTTATAGATCAATTAGAACGGTCAGTCCCGTCGCCTCGAATGAGCGCCCAAAGCAATCTTCAGAATAACTCGGGCGAGCCCGGACCATCGCCTGCCGCAATGGAGGGCAAGGGCTTTTACAACCAACATGCTGCGATCCCTGCAGCCGGTGGCGCGCTGGCTCTCCCGCTATTGGAACAGGCCGCGAAGAGGATCGAACTCGATGGCACTCGGCCGATTGTGCTGGCTGACTATGGGTCTTCCGAAGGCCAGAACTCGCTGGCGCCTATGCGAGCTGCTATCGCGGTTCTGCGAGCGCGCGTCGGTCACGAGCGACCGATTTTCGTTTATCACACGGATCTCCCAGACAATGACTTCAGCTCGCTTTTTCGGGTGCTGCACAGTCATCCGGATAGTTATCTGCGAAACGAGCAGAACATTTTCCCAAGCGTTGTCGGGCGGTCATTCTATCAGCATATTTTGCCCCCCAATCATGTTGATTTAGCCTGGAGCTCCTATGCTGCGATATGGCTGAGCCGGATTCCATGCCAAATCCCGGACCACTTCTTCGCTCTTCGCAGTAATGGTGCCGTCCGCGCTGAGTTCGCACGTCAGGCCGCGACTGATTGGGAAGCATTCCTCTCGTTTCGTGCGACCGAGTTGCGACCGAGTGGCCGGCTGGTAGTTGTGCTGCCAGCGCTGGCCGAAAATAAGCCGCCCGGATTCGTCACCCTCCTGGACCAAGCGAATGTCATATTATCAGATCTGGTAGCCAGAAAAATTGTGAGCGCACAAGAGCGAGACCAAATGGGGTTGGCGATCTATCCAAGGAGCGAATCTGAGTTACTGGCGCCGTTTTCGTCAGACGGACATTACCACGGCCTAACAGTAGAAGATTGCGCCACATTCCCGGTACCTGACACAGTGTGGGAGCAATACCTACGCGACAAAGACCCCGAGACCCTGGCCAGAAAACGAGCCGGTTTCTTTCGCGCAATTTTTGCGCCATCGTTAGCACAAGCGCTCCGTCCTGACCGTCATCCAAACGAGCGGCTCGCATTTCTTGCCGCTGTCGAAGATGGCCTGAGAGCACGGATGGTAAACTATCCGGTGCCTGCAGATAACCTGGTCCGTATAATTGTTCTGGCAAAGCTAGGCAGCGAGTGAGTTTCTCGCATACGCTCCGCCGGGCGCATCCGGCTTCATTAGGTCTCTTCGGCCTTATAGCATGCGAAGACAGGGCAGGATAAGAATTGCTGCCTTGTGCGCAAGTGTCGGTTGGTTTTCATTTGACCATGTTACCTGACGAGGTCGCCTATAGCTGTTTTCAGCAGCATGTCGATCGCCTCTGTTTCCTGATCGTGGCTACACCCTGTCCGGATCGGGAAATCGACATTGAGAGGCTGCACCTAAGGACACAGGCCAGGCAACTGTTTCCGGAAAAAATGCACCTATATGACTGGATCTACGAGAGTCGTTTCCGGCGTTTGCGAGAACAGTTTCGAAATTGTTCAACCAATCTAGATGCTGAAAACAGGAGCTAGGATCGCCGTTGTCGCGCCAGGTAGCCGGGTCCGTTCAGAAAAACTGAACGTTCCTCTGTCGCGTCTGCGGGATTGTGGCTGGGAGTATGTTCTCGGACCGCACGTGTACGATCAGCATCGCTATTACGCTGGGTCTCGCGAGGCGCGACTCCGCGATTTGGTCTGGGCCCTCACGGAACCGGAAATCGACGCGGTCTGGTGTGCCAGAGGCGGCTCCGGAACCGGACAATTACTTTCCGGTATTGCGTGGGAATCGCTTGACGGCCGACCGGTCATCGGGTTTTCGGATACCACCGCCCTGCATATTTCGCTGTTCAACTCCGGGATTATCTCGGTGCATGGACCGGGCTTAGTCACCTTGGGAGCTGATGACGAGTCAGTAGATGAGTTTAGCTGGGACACACTTCGATCCTTACTGTGTGAAGGCAGGGATACCCCGCTAACGGGGCAGGTACTCTGTGGACCCACCGAGGTTGTACGCGGCAATTTAATTGGCGGGAACCTGACGGTGATCGCTAGTTTGGCTGGTACCAGACACGCGATGAAAGCGGACGGCGCGATTCTGGTCCTAGAGGACGTGAACGAGCCAACCTACAAAATCGAGCGATGTCTTTGGCAACTAATCGAAAGTAACAGTCTTAGTGGAGCTGTCGGCATCGGCTTTGGCGAGTTAAAGGGATGCGGCCGAAACGATGAGAGCCCGGACTACTTGAAAGAAGCGGTCCGGGAGATGATGGAACCGCTTTCCATTCCAGTTCTTTGGGGTCTGCCCATTGGGCATGGACGTAGAAATGTTGCATTTCGGCATGGCGTCGCGGCCACTCTTGATCCTTCCTTAGGAATAGCGGCTTGTGGCTAATGGCGATCGAAACCGTAGGCTCACTTTTTGTGAGTGGTAGCGGGTGTAGCTTTGGCCTTCGAAACCGTGGAATCCGATTTGACGAGTTTCGTCCGCTCCCCCGTGTCCTTAGCTTCCACGATGTTATCTTTCAGGTGTGATGTCTTGATGTCGCTATCCCGGTTTTTCGTTCTATCTTTGTTCTTACCGGATCGATTTGAGTCGCCCGAAGAATTATCGTCGTAACCGGCAGCATTTTCCCCTTCGCGTTCATCGCTTGCCTGGGACCGGGGAGGAGTCCTTCTGTAAACATCGGTTTGCGGCTTGTTGTCGGTGCCGGGCGTTGGGTTAACCAACCAAGAAGTGGCTTTCACCATCCCCGATCGATGATCAAATTTAAGCGTGTAGTTCGTTGCCTGCACATAGACCAATCCGAAGAATCGGCCTTCGCTGCGCCCGTGAAAAACACCATCTCGAAAGGTGCCGTTGATCTTGGTGGTCATATCGGTACCTCGATAATTGACAGTGACAGTCGCACTGTTTGTTTTTGGATCGAACTGCAGGGTCGTTGGGCAAGAAAGGTGTTCATTGGCGTTAACCAAAACATCGGTTGCACCGTAGTAGGTGCCGCCCGTGGTGGACTGCGCGCTAGTCGCTAGGGCGTCGTTTTCAGCCACAACTACACTGAAAAACAGCGCCGCGACGAATCCTAATAGCACCGCACCCCGGGATGAGGTTCTTGATTTAATCTGCGACTGTCTGATCCGTGATACCCGTGGACTGGCTGCGGATCCGAGAATACACGATTCTAATAATGCGAAGGAGTGAGTTTCCATATCCGAATGACCGCGGAAAAGGATGACTAACCCGCATCGGAATTACAATAAAAAAGAATGTTTTACTGTGCGCCGCTTATCTCCTTCAGGCTCAGTTAGTAATGTCTTTCCGTAACGCGAAGGTTGCCCGCCGGAGACCCTTGCCTATTGGGTAGGGTTGTTCTGTGCGAAGAGATGTTGTTCAGGAGCGAAGCTCTGGGATCGGTGTCTTCAATGGCCGACCGGCCAGATAAGCCATAATATTCGTAAGAACGAGCTTTTGCATCGCTTCATGGGCATCAATCGTGCCGCCGCCAATGTGCGGGGTCAGCACCACGTTGGGCAATGCTTTGAGGGAATCCGGTACGGCCGGTTCTAGCTCGTAGACGTCTAGCCCGGCCCCACCTAATTGCCCGGATTCGAGCAATTCGATCAACACCGGTTCATCGATGATCGAACCGCGGGCAATATTAATGACGATACCTTCCTGGCCCAATGCTTGTAAGATCCGTCGATCAACAACATGCTGGTTGTCGCCGTCCGCTCGGACCGCGATCATGAGAGCATCCGCCCAATCTGCTAGAGACTGAAGCGACTCGTGAAAGGGATAGGGTAAGTTTAACTTCGGTGAGCGGCTGTAATAAGAGACCTCAGCCTCAAATGCGGTGGCCCGATCTGCAATCTTGCGGCCAATTGCTCCAACACCGAAGACACCGATTTTCATGCCGGTCAGGCCTCGTACTAATGGCATGCGTGCGGCTGATCGACCTTTCCATGCGCCCTCGCGTACAAACTTATCCGCAATCACAATGCGTCGAGAAACGGCTAGCAATAAAGCTATAGCTAGGTCAGCCACAGAGGAAGCATTGGCGGCCGGACTATGGGTGACCATAATCCCACGTTTCCGGGCCGCTTCGACATCGACCCCTTCGTACCCAGTTCCGTAGCAGCAAATAAGTCCGAGATTAGGTAAGCGATCCATGCCAGCCGCATCGGTTGTTAAGGTACCCATGGTGATTAGAACTCGCACCGCAGCAGCCTCGTCGGCGCTGAGCGTTGCTCCAACCGGAAGTCCAAACGGTTCGATAACATTGATCGATGGATCGATCTTATTTCGAAGCCCCTCCGGAAAGGTCGCGGCCAACAAAATAGTAAAACTCATAGATAAAGACTTGATTAACGCACGAACTGGCTAGGGGCCGTCTATAAACGACGGATATGTCCGGCTGCTGAGGCATTGACCCGGTATATTTCGCAGCGTAGAAGCGATCATGGTCACTTTGCACACCAACCACGGCGATATTGTTATTGAGACATTCGATGCGAAAGCGCCGGCTACCGTCCAGAACTTTTTGGCCTATTGCCGCTCCGGCTTCTACGACAACACGATTTTTCACCGAGTGATAAAGGGATTCATGATTCAGGGTGGCGGATTTGAGCCCGGAATGACTCAAAAACCGACCGAGAAACCGATTAAGAATGAGGCGGATAACGGAGTGAAAAACGAGCGCGGCACGCTGGCCATGGCCCGCACCAGCGATCCGCACTCGGCTACAGCTCAGTTCTTTATCAATGTAGTCGATAACGCCTTTCTCAACTTTAGGTCGCCGAGTCGTGACGGCTGGGGCTATTGCGTATTCGGTAAGGTGACACAAGGTATGGACGTCGTTGACCAAATACGGAAGGTCGCAACCGGTAACTCGGCGGGACATCAGGATGTCCCAAAAGAGGATGTGATAATTCAGAGGGTAACCGTTGTTTAATTGAAGGCGCCGCCGGACTTGAACTGGCTCAATCTGGCGGAACCCTTCTTGGCCGAATTCATTGAGCGGGTCATACGCGAAGGTAGAGCTCGGTCAGCCAGGCTGTTGAGCCCCTTGCATTTTGAGACAGATTTATCAAGTTTGCAGGATCAGTTTAGTGACCGTGCGTTTATGAAAAAGTTGCCTGTCAACTTAGGCGACTTGGAGTTGGCTCTGGAAGACCAGGGCAGCGGATTGGGACTTCACTCCTATTGGTTCGACACGATAACTGGCGATGTCGTTTTTCTTACCGAAGACCTCGAAGAAGACGACGAGTTGCGAGAATCAATCGAACAAGATTTAACAGGCCGGTTTGTTCGGATCGAACCAATTGATTCACACGAAGGATTCCGAACAATGGCAGAGTTTGTTGATGCTCTTCCGCAAAGCCGGATTCGGTCGAAACTCGAAAGTTGCCTGAATAGCAAGAAGCCATTTCGCCAGTTCAAGGATGCGCTGTATGCGGATAAAACAGTGCAGGACAAATGGTACCAGTTTAACGATCAGGCGGTCACACGTTACGCCATTGAGTGGCTAGCGGATCTCGGTATCGAACCGCTCCACGCAGCGCCTGCACGGGCAGACACGCGGATCGATGAAAACGCCGCGAATGAGACGACCGATGCGGAACAAGAAGATCAAGAAGAAGCCGAGGAAAAGTCCGTTCTTGCCAGCCAGCCCGCCAAGGACGTTGGCGAGGTCACTCCGCAAGTGGAAACATCGCAGAGCCGAGCCGATGAGGCGGCCCTGGAGTTCGTTGCCAGGCGGTTGAAATTGCGCCATCCGGCAGGCGAGTTCGATGAAGGAGGCCGATTCTATCCATCCGAGGAGGAACGCCAGAATTGTTGCGCCGACATTCGCGCACCATCCAGAGCGTTTCCTTTCTCCTTAATGACACATTGCCGGACAGCGAAACACGTAGCCAGACTCTATCACCTCAGCGAAAAAGATCTCAGAGCCGAGGTGGAGAAGATACATCAGCAGCTGTGGTTCCTCTGTTTCGTCCGCGACTTCGATCGAGTCCGCACCATTCTGGAGAAACCGGGACTAACGGTTGACCCCTACCAGGCATCTCCGACGGGCCAATCGCCGCGAGCCATCTTAACTGAAACCAGGACTCACGGCATCCTGAAGCGACAAATTTGGGATCGATTGTTTGCAGCGCTCGACGATTACGAAAAGCGATGGCAAACGCTCCACAGCAACGATCTCCGTCTCCCACACACCGCGTCGTGACCTGTCCCCAAGTCTCCACTGCTAAAACAACTTGTTCACTTCGCCAAATAGAATGCCACCGCGGCGAAAAGGGCGCCCGCCGTTCGTACATGATTCCAATTAGTCCAGGTGGCGAGATAGCTGGTCCATTGCCTAGCACCCTCAGGGCTCGCCGGATCGACTGCCGCCAAGACGTCATTAAGCGGCACGTTGAATGCGAAGGTCACTATCATCGTGCCGACCAGGTAAAAGGCGCTGCCGGCGAAGAGGTATGCGTTACCCCCTCTGTTCCATCGCACCACTGAGACAACCCCCAAAACACAGCAGATGACAGCCGGCCCAAAAAAGGAGGCTATAAACCAAGGATTAACTACAGATACGTTGATGGATTGCATGGCTGCTATGCCTGCCGGAGGCGGAATCTTAGCGAGCGCCCTCATGACCAAGGACGAAAAGGCATAGAAGATTCCAGCAGCCAGGCCGCAGCTGATAGCGCCTAGAAACGTCAAACTGGGAAGCAAACGGTCGATCATGGGTTTGGTGAATTCAGATCAATCCAACCACGCCCTGCGTTCGTCCGCTGCGAATTGCCGGAATGGCGTCGCCTTACGCCCGAGCAAGCGCTCCACGTTATCGGTCACTTCACTGCCGAGCCCGGAATCCCTGATCCAGCCGTATAATTCCGACAGGCCCTCCGCGAACCACGCATCCAGGCCCTTCTCGCGCAGACTGGATTCCATCTCGGCAACAGAGATCGGCTGATACCGGATGGCACGGCCCGTCGCAGCACCGATCTGCCCCGCGACATCTCCGGTATGCAATGCTTCCGGCCCGGAGAGATCGTAGGTTTTATTAGTATGCCGGTTGTCTGTCAGCGCAGTTGCGGCTGCTTCTGCTAAATCGCGTAGATCAAGATGGCTCACCCGTGCGTCTCCAAGCGGCAGAAAAATTGTGCAGGTTGTCCGAATGATATCTCCGTAGAAGAACGCGAAGTTTTGCATCAGGAAGTTCGGGCGCAGGATGGTGTGGGGAATTCCGGAAGCGCGCACGGCTTCATCGATCACTGCATGAGGGCGGCTGAAGCGGGCCTGATTATCCCGTTCAGCGCCAAAACTTGAAAACCAGAGGAGCCTGCGCACGTCGGCGGCCTTGGCAGCGTTCACCGCGTTCAATCCGAGTGTTTCCGCATCAGGAGCGTCAGTAAGCACGAGTGCGACTGTGGCCACACCTTGCATTGCTCGAACAAGACTGTTGGAATCGCGGAGGTCAATGGCGACACCCGGTGCACCGCCAACCGACAATGCTCGACGACCGCCGGTCGATACAGAAAAACCTGCTTTGACCAATGCCGGAGTGACGAAGCTTCCGATCAGTCCCGAAGCACCCAGGAATAACAGTGACGAAGGATTGGTAAGATTCATGACGCCAAGGTGCGAAGCCTCAGCGAATCCCTCCAAGACTCTTTACAGCCGCGATTGATTCCTCCAAGCTATCAGAGATGGACCTGGTCAAGTTGCGTTATTTTCAGACCGTCGCCAAAACTCTCCATTTTCGGCGAGCAGCAGCTTTATTGAATATTTCGCAGCCGCCATTGAGCAAGAGCATCAAGACGCTTGAAGACGAGCTCGGCACCCTACTTTTTCTTCGAACTCGGCGCCAAGTGGAGCTGACACCGGCTGGTGAAGTGCTCTTAAGACGCTGTGAAAGAATTTTTCAAGAGCTGGAGGATGCTAAGAGCGAGGTAAAACGATATAACCGTGGTGAAAAAGGCACAATCCGAATTGGTTGCGAAGATGGAACCACGTTTAGTGTGCTGCCGCCGCTTCTTCAGAATTTCAAACGGCGATATCCGGCCATTTCCTGCTCCGTCGTGACGCAGCCGCTGAGCCGGCAAATTAAACAGCTGATCACCGGTGATCTGGATGCCGGAATTGTACCGTTGCCGGCCGATCATCCGGAACTTGAGCTGATTAAATTTCCCAGTTGCTCACTAGTCGCAGCCTTCGCAGAGCATTTGCCGCTTGCCAGTAAGGCTGACCTCCAGCTCAAAGACTTGCGTCATCAGCCCATCGTAAGCTTGCCGGAAGGCGAGGAAAATCTTTACTCCCTGATTTTGCCCTACCTGAAGAAGCGGCGGATTCCGGTGAAACTCGTCCCCGGAGCGTTCGATATCGCGACGCTCCTGCCGATGGCAGCATCCGGCTTAGGCATTGCGCTTATTCCCCAGTCTTTCCGTGAGTGTGGGCCACGCGGGCTGGTCTACCGCGAGATAGTCGATAGCACCTTGGAACTTTCCATCGGTCTGGCGTGGAAAAAAAGAACACGAAACGCCGCAGTCTTGAACTTGGTTCGGGTGGTTAGAGATATGAATCTGTGACGCGTGCCGAAGGAAGGCCGCGCCTAGAGGGGAGCCGTTTTTGCTCGTGCTGAGGCCCTTTCAAAGTGACCGGAGCTATTTGATCCTTGCATTTCGTATCGGATCTTAGCAGGCGGCTCCCGCGAATAGCCTACCGTGTCATCGTCGAACGAATTTATACGCTGCCCAAATCCGCGTTATTCGTTAGGGAGCGTCACCAGGGGCGCCTGATGGACTTCCGTCGGACGATTGTGCTGGATCGTTTGTACCCGTTGCAAGGCCTGGTCGACTGCAGCTTTGTCCGCCAGAAATGTATAAGCGATATCGAAATGACGCTGTTCTTTCGGGCCGATCATGGGTACCCGGTTCAACGCGCGTTGATAAGTGCGGTTATAGGCAAAACTGGTACCGGGTTCAAGCCCAGTGACATAACCTTGCGCCATTGTATCGGTGTTTTTCCAAAGTGAAAAAACCGGCAACTGGCGGATGTTGAACCCGAGGCTGATCCCAAGCGTACCGGCTTTGTTATGCAGAACGGCGAGCGTATCGCCTTGTTCATCTCCGTACGGGACAATGTTAAATACTGTCTCATCGTAATCGCGTGTCGGCGGTTTATAAACCTGGTAATCGGTGAGCTCGGATATAGCCCGGTTATTAAACGGCGAAACCTGCTGGACCGGCGCACTAAAAACCGCGCCGGGATCCAGCAGAGGCGGACCGAAATTGCTGTGGTATAGCGCTTGGTATTCCTCTGCGTAATCCCCAAAGTTGGTTAAAGTATCATGAATGGTGAACTGCTGAGCGCCGGGCTCAGCGCTCAGCTCGGTCGAGATCACGAAGTTGACTTTCTTGAATGCCTGTTCTTTTAGAACACCTTTCAACCGGATCACGTAAGGAGGTTGATCGTCAATACTGATAACCACATCAGAAGCAGGGATGTTAGCGGCCAGACCATGCAACGGTAGCAGTACGCCGTGATCCATTCCCGGGTGCCCGACCCATTCATACCCGCACCGGACTACCGTCTCGTTGAAACCTTCCAGCCAGCCGATACCGCCGCGTCCGTTCAACTCCATGAACGCGGGATTAACCACTTCACTGACTGGTGATTGCCAGCCGATCCGGACGTCGCCCGCAATTGCTTCGAGCACATTCATTCCGCGCGTGGGCACAACGGAAATCCGCATTGCGCCCGTGTCGATATCGACGATGCTGACGCCTTCCTGGCGTCCGCCGTGTAGAACCCGCATCCGGACCGAGAAAGGCCGGCTGGGTTTGAGACCGAGGTCTTGGCTGGTGATCTGCCAATTCTGCGCTGCTGTGTCCGTATCGAGCAGTACACGCTCCCATGCAAACGCCCAGGTGCTGCTCAGTACGGTGAACGCACTGATAAGGGGAACGATTGCCTTCATAGCAAGGGCTAGTTAGCACTCCGGCGCACCGTTGACAACCGATTCAGGCACCCCGTGCTGGTGCCTGAGGGGCACTGATTCCGGGGGGTTCCTATCCCATCCACTTCGTGCTGTCAGGTAACCGCCGTTTGGTCCCTGCGGTACGCTTGGAACACAAGTGACCTGTCCCCAACGTTCGCGTCACTCTTTTGCTCAGAGCGACCGGGTCGCCCGCTCAGTCCGCGACCTGCTTCTGCCAAACCGAGACATGTTTTTGACTGTCGCTGGTGAACGGTCGGCGATCCCAGTCGCCCCATCGCGCCACCAATGTCATGCCGGCCAGTCTGGCCATGAGGTCCAGTTCCGATGGCCAGACATAGCGAAACGGGTGTGCCATGGATCGCACTTTGCCGTCCTCGAAGGCGTAGTGGTGCGAGATGATCCCCTGGTTAACGACGTCGTACTCGTCGAAGCCGAGCTTCTGAGCACTGACCGTGAACGGCCGGTAGACCTCGCCACGTGGGAGCCGCTGCAGATCGGGGACGCCGACCTCGATGACGAACCGGCCGCCGGATTCGAGATGCCGAGCGACGTTGCGAAAGCAGATGACCTGTTCGGCCTGCGTGGTTAGGTTCATGATCGTGTTGTAGACGAGGTAGGCTAGCCGATAGGCGCCTGGCGCAGTCGCGGTCGCGAAGTCACCCAACGTCACATCGATTCGGTCCCCACCGGGTTTTGCCTTAAGCCGCTTTACCATCGCCGGGGAGAGGTCGATCCCGTGCACGGACACACCGGCCGACTGCAGCGGCAACGCGATCCGGCCGGTGCCAATACCCAGTTCGAGCGCCGAACCACTACCGGCGAGATCGGCGAGGAATGCGACGGTCTGGTCAATGACGACGGCGTCGAACATCTCGTTAGCCGAGTCATCGTACCGGGATGCAACGCTCTCCCCAAAGTGGTCTTCAGGCATGAGAAGATGAGTATACTTCGAGAACCATCGTTATTCAGGAACCACGAGCTTTAAGACCGGCAAGCTGTGATCTCGCCTGACCATTATTCGGAATACCCTCCCGCCTGCAGAAGTCATTGATCTCGTCGACATCAAGCTCTACCAAGACGTAATCGATATTCTTGGCCTCAAGATCAGCGATTAGTTTCTGCAAGCAGGTGTTCCATTGTTGCCAGGTACTTTCAAGAGTGTCGCGATCTGCTGCCGAGGCCAGAAAAGTTTCCCATTGCTCAGGTTTGTAGGTAGCAATCGCTGGGATGAGACCGATCTTGCGTTTGCTTGCCGGCAGAGCATCGGCCCACTTTTCAATTGGCCGTTCTTTCCCGGTCCAGAAGGGGCATTTTGGACAGAATTCTCCCTTCGGATAATCGATCCCTTCCTGGTGTGGGCAACCGTTGATCTCCTCAAGCATGGCCAAGGATTTGCAGCCTTCGCGCTGGATGATTCGAACCCAATCGTTTTGGAGGTTCACATCGTAGCGCAAATCTTTATCCGCAGTTTCACCGCCCCAAGTGCGGAGCCGAGGTTCGGCTTCTTCGGTCTCAATAATACCTAGGACAGCTTTTGTAGCCTTCCGACTATCCGGTCCATAGAACGCCAAGGTAGCTACGGGGTAGTCGGCATAACCTCGTTCCGCGAATTTTCGGAGCCATGTAATCGGTTTCATAGACAGTCCTTCGGTCGGCAGAATTCGTCGCGCAGAGCTGCGTGGAGTGCGGCTCGGCGATGCTAAAGCGTTTTGATTCAAACCGCTTCATGAACCGTAGTAAGGACCCGAATGTCTCTCAAATAAAGTTCATGATGTTTATCGCGGAGGTTTTATATGCATTTCGTGGAATCTACGCAGAGTCTTCTCTGCACTGACAACCGTCGAACGGTTTCGCCCGATCGGAAAGGTGAGCATGCGCAGTATCTGCCCACAGATCGCTGGATCGGAAGTCAGGAATCGTAAAGCCGAATGCACAGATGGCAGAAAATGACCTTTCATTGTCATTGCTGCCAACTGGACTCGAGGCCGCCTCCCGGCGTGAAGAGGCGTGCTGCAGAAGATCGAGCTTGGGCCGCAGTCAAAACGATTGCTTTTCTTGGCCTACCCGGAACACAGATTCCGATCATCTTTGTTCTGACCTGCGCATCGAAAATCTTGCACGCCGGGCGTGGCGAGCAGCTCGATTGAACGGCGAGCAAACGAAATGAATCTGTGACCCAGGGAGCCGCCTGTTGATCAACCTTTCGACTCTAGCAAAGGGCCAGATGAAAGGGGATCGAGACAGTTCTGTCACGTGACCGTCATGCGACCAACCTTGCGGAACTTTCGGCCTCCATCTGTTGCCCTAAATGAACGGAAAAGTCGATAAATCGCCGGATTAGAGGCGACATATTTTCCCGTCTCCAGATCAGCCCTACTTCAACGGTGACCTCGGGGTCGCGAATCGGAACGTATCGGACCCGATCATTTCCGACGCCGACCGCTGATTGCGGCGCCAGCGATACACCGAGCCCGCGCGCAACTAAAGCCAGCACCGTTTCTTTGGCGTCTATCTCCCGACCGATGCGCAGCTGAAAGCCGGCTTTCTTCGCTAAATCCCTGGTCAGTTCGTGAAAGCCGCTTTGCCGATAACGCGGACAAACGAAGAAATCCTCCTTAGCCAGATCTTTTAGCCGGATAAAAGCGCGGCGGCCGAATTTGCTGTCTGCGTTAAGCACCGCCACCAGCGGTTCGCGAAAGATCCGACGTACGATGAGCGACGGGTCGGCAACCGGGAGTACTGCTAATCCAATGTCGATTTCTGAAGAATGCAACGTTCGCACCTGCTCTGCAGTGGACAATTCCCGAACATCGATTCTTACTTCTGGTGAAGCCCGGTGGAGCCGCTCCAATAAAACCGGTGTGAACCGGTGAGATAAATTGCTGCATGAGCCGATCCGGAGACGTCCACGCGTCGCTCGAGCAAATGCAACAATATTCGCGGCCGCGGAGTCCAATTGTTGAATCACGGGGGCGACACTGGCAACGAACTCGCGACCCATGTCCGTAAGCGCAACTGACCGTGGAGAACGAACAAACAGCGGCGACAGTAACTCCGTCTCCAAATGCTGGATCTGGCGACTCAACGCCGGTTGCGCGATGCCCAGCCGATCGGCAGCTCGACCGAAGTGTAATTCTTCAGCCAGAACTAGAAGCGAGCGCAATTGTCGCAATTCCATGAGCGTCTTCGCCTGAACAATTGGAAGATCCGGACCATTCCACAGGGCATCCTTCTAACTTGTTCGATTAACTTCGAACAATTTTCAACCCTGGATTTTTTCCGCTTCGGCAACGCTCATCACGCCACCGCTCCAAATTCCCCTGCTCCCGGTGCCTCTTCGAAGAGCTATTCCTAGGGATTATCGGACCATACCCGCCGGTTATTGGCCAATACGTACCGCCGGTTCTATCTGAACCAATCATTATGAAATCAATTCAACTCCGTGATTCATTCGGAATCGATTCATTAGCTGCAGTCGATCAGCCCCAGCCGGCACCGGGCCCCAGTGAGATCCTGATTAAAGTCAATGCCGCGTCTCTGAACTATCGCGATTTGCTGGTCATCGACGGCACATTTTTTCCAGATTTGCCGTTTCCTTTTGTGCCGATCTCAGATGCAGCTGGCCAGATACAGGAGGTTGGTCCGGGAGTGACTCGGTTTAATCCGGGTGATCGGGCAACCACCCACTTTATTCAGGATTGGGAGGATGGTCCTTTTAGCCCGGCGGCCAGCGTGGGCTACCTTGCCTCGACACTGGGCGGTCCGCGACCTGGGATCCTGAGCGGATACATCGTGTTACCCGAAACCGGGGTGGTGCCGACTCCGGCCTATTTAAGCGATGAAGAGGCAGCCACATTACCCATCGCTGCTCTCACAGCCTGGAAATCGCTGCGATCGGGGTCGTTGCAGGCCGGTCAGACCGTGCTGCTGCAGGGAACGGGCGGGGTCTCGATCTTCGCCCTTCAATTTGCCAAAGCGCTAGGAGCCCGAGTCATTATTACGTCTAGCAGTGATGAGAAATTGAAACGAGCCGCCAAGCTCGGCGCCGATGTCATGGTCAATTACAATACCGACCCCGAGTGGTGGCAAACGGTCAAAGCGGCGACGGACGGCCTTGGGGCGGATTATGTGATCGACGTGGGCGGCCAGGAAACGCTGAACCAATCCATAAAAGCATTAAAACCAGGCGGGTTCATCGCCGTGGTGGGCATGCTGACCGGAATAGAATGCAAATTCGATGTTCTTACCTTTCTCCTACGGAACGCCCGATTAGAAGGAATAACCGTCGGTAGCAGACAATCGTTCGAAGAAATGAACGCGTTCTTGGGTGAGCACCAGCTTCATCCCGTCGTCGATGCGGTATTTCCATGGAGCAGAACAGCAGAAGCGCTTCTCGAGCTCAAAGCCGGAAAACATTTCGGCAAGCTCGTGTTGAGGCCAGACTGAAGCTTAGCCGTGATGGACGAGCAGTTCCTAGCTCAATCTGGTGGTACCGTCTTGCCGAATTCGCTGAGCGCGTGTACGCGAAGGCAGCTTCAAGAGTCTCCCCAAACTCACTCGTCGGCCGGGGCTGGACGATCTCGCGGGAAACGCTGCAACCAGGGGAGAGGTCCAGGCTACCGGCGCGGCTATCGACAATACCTGCGGGTCCCGATCCGGACCTCTGCCACTTTATTCGACGGATAAATGACCTGTCCCTAAGTGCAAAAACTACTATGTCTGCTCCAATAGCCACGAGGAGATGTTCCAGAAACATACCGATGTATTCGGTCGTTTCCTCACCGAGGACGCGGCTGCTAAGTCCAAATCGGATAGCTAAACGGCGCTGTGTACAAAGGTGTGGCGTTCGCAAGCGGTTCCCCTCCGAGGGGTTGCCAACCCACCGCGTTTTAGCGAACGCCGGGTGATTCGGACACAACCTTGGATGGCTCTAGCGTTTGGTGATGCCTCACCAAGACCCGCTTAAATCCTAATAGATATCGGTATTGAGCTCGCGACATCATTGCCTGAACTGATTCGATTGCCGGCGCGCCAATCCCTTTGGACAGGTGTAGAACGAGATCATTCTCTAGATAGACCCCCAGATGTGCGCCCCAGGGGTCAGGCACGCCGTTGACCAGCATTAAGTCGAACCGTTTCGGTCGTTTGGAAAACCGGGTATGGGCGGCATCGGCCCACAAATCGCTGGATCGGAAGTCGGGAATCGCAAAACCGAATGCGCGCACAAATTCGTAAGCGTATTGCTGGCAGTTTGCGCCGCTCGCTACGTCCTGAACCCCAGGAGCTCCGGGGAACTGTCTGTGGTCATAGAGGACTCTATGAAAACGGTCGGGAATTCTGATTGGCGATCGAGAAAGGTCTAATCGCGGATCCAGCATGTAGATGAACCTACCACGATCTGAGTCCGCTGCAGATTCGTGGGCTCAGCCGCATCGATACTGTGGTTAGCGCGCGGGCTAAGTCCGTCAAAAATCCTGCGGGAAGAAGTCTCAAGGTTCATACAACACGGACGTCCAACCCTCCATCGCCAAGCGGGACTCCACTTTCGAGCACGAGCACGACGACGAGGACGAGTACGATTATGGCAAAAAAAGAACCCCAGATTCCTTTCGGAACCTGGGGTTCATAACTCTGGCAATGTCCTACTCTCGCACAACCTATAGAAGCACTACCATCGGGGCTGCAGCGTTTCACTTCCGTGTTCGGAATGGGAACGGGTGGGGCCACTGCGCTAGGATCACCAGAAGGCTGGCGAAGCTGAAGTTAGCCCGAGGGGGGATTGGGGGCGGTCTCACCCTCAACTTCACCAGAAATTCTGACGATCAAAGTATTGGAAATGTGGTTAGAGGCTGCGGATCAACATGGATCAGCAGAAGCTAACCACGCTAATTCAACGCCGTCATGCCGCGAGCGCCGTCAACGCCGGAAACGATTTCTCGAAACCGTATCAGCGGAGTCAGGGCATTAACCACTGCGTTGTCATTCAAACTTTGAAAGAACCTAAAGGGTTCTCTGAAACCTGCACATAAGGGTAGAGAGATGGCGCTAACACTTAACAGATCTGAATTACAAATAGATCAAATCAAGCCAAACGAGTAATTAGTACTACTGAGCTGAACACATTACTGTGCTTACACCCGTAGCCTATCAACGTGGTTGTCTACCACGACTCTTCAGGGAGAAGCCATCTTGGGAGGGGCTTGGCGCTTAGATGCTTTCAGCGCTTATCCTTTCCGGACATAGCTACCCAGCATTGCCGTTGACACGACAACTGGAACACCAGAGGTCCGTCAGACCCGGTCCTCTCGTACTAAGGTCTGAATTCCTCACTTCTCCTGCGCCCACAGTGGATAAGGACCGAACTGTCTCGCGACGTTCTGAACCCAGCTCGCGTACCACTTTAACCGGCGAACAGCCGGACCCTTGGGACCTTCTCCAGCCCCAGGATGTGATGAGCCGACATCGAGGTGCCAAACC
>DASUWQ010000536.1:0-6628 GCA_036378375.1 Chthoniobacterales bacterium | reverse complement strand
CCCCTTTTCGTTGGAATATCCCCCAACGCTGCTGGGCAGGCTATGCCTAGCAGCACTCACCACGCAGGCCCAAGTCGCAACCTGGATCGGCGGCGCTGGTACCGGTTCCTGGAACACTGCCGGTTGACGCCCGGCCCCATTCCCATTTCATCCTATAAGTCATATTAACTCTTATACGACCCATGTTATCTATTTGCTCTCTTCTCCCCGGCAATCTCCACCGGGATGTGCGAACGAATCGTCAAATCGGCCGATGCGCGATCTTGGCCTTGGGCCTAAGTCTAGCGGCTTGGCCAGACAAGATGATTGGTTGGACCGCACAGTACTTGGTCTATGTCACCAGCAGCAACGGGATTTCGGTGATCGATACACGCGAGAACAAGGTAGTGGATTTGATCCCGGGCCCATCCCTGCCCACAGCGGTCTCCCCGAATGGCAAACACGTCTATGCCTTTGGGCCCAGCACTTCGGATCTTGTGTTTAACATTTCCGTGATCGACGCTCGCGATGACGAGGTTGTGGCTACGATTCCGTTAGACGTCGCACTCGTCTCGACCGGGGTTAGTCTGAACACAAATTCCAGCGCGATCGCCGTTACACCGAACGGGAAACATCTCTATGTAACAACCGGGCTTTGTTCGAGTAACGCTCTCGACTGTAATCATCCGGAATCCGTATATTTTGCTTTCTGGATTATCGATACCACCACCAACAAAGTGGTGGCCGCCAGCCCGGGCAAAGGATTCGTCCCTGGGATCGTCTTTCGCCCCCATGGGAAAACCGCTTACTTTGCGAATTGGGACTCAGATGTTGTCGTCCCCCAGGTCTTAGTATTCAACCATGGATCCATAGGGTCCACGATTACGTTGCCTACCTATGGGGAGGATAACGCGATCGCCATCACCCCGGACGGAAGACACGTCTATGTCCCGTATGTCTTGTATAACGGTACGCCCTCCTTCCCAGAAATCGTAGAGATCATCGATACCGCGACCAACAGCGTAACGCAAACCGTTGTAGTTGAACCGGCGTCCTCTGCGAATACCGTCGATGGAATAGCGATGTCGCCGAACGGAAGGCACGCTTATGTCTCGAATCTAGGGAGCAACAGCGTTTCAGTGCTCGACACCGCTACCAATACAATAGTAAAAACCGTCTCGGTTGGAACCAGCCCTGGCGGAGTGGCCGTGACGCCAGATGGCGCGTATGTCTACGTTTCAAATCAAGGCAGCGACAGCGTTTCAGTGATTAACGCCGCCAGCGACACCGTTGTAGCCACGATCCCGGTTACTACACCTAGCGCGATATCGATCGTTCCGCCGACGCACGGACAACGCGGAAATTTCCCCTGACACCGAGCCCGGTAAACTCTGGATCGGACCGTGCGTAGTACCTGCTTGATGAACGGCTCTGGAGGAGCCTGATCTTTATAGCTTGCGACGCCAAAAAAGGCGAGAAGCTCCGTAGGAGCGACATTTAGTTGGGAATCGAGCGGCTATAGAGATTTCGCTCGTACGGAGTTGAGCAATGCCGGATAAATCGTCAGCTCAACCGTCGGCGTAAGATTCCGGGCTTTGCGGAAATCCGGTGTGACCGACCGGAACTTCCGGCCATTCTTCATAACAAAAACAAAACTTGCCAATGTTTCGATAATACAACAGTATCGAATACTGTTATGGCATCAAAGGTCTATTCTGCTGCGGTCGTCGGAGTCGATGCCTTTGAAATCGAGGTCGAAGTGCATGCCGGCTGGGGAGAAGAAGGCAAAGTTACGGTAGTTGGGTTACCCGATACCGCGGTTCGTGAAAGCAAGGACCGGGTGCGTTCAGCCATTACCAACACGGCTCTGCGTTGGCCGCGCGGTAAAATCACCGTCAACCTCGCTCCAGCGACGGTTCGCAAAGAAGGTCCGAGTTTCGATCTGCCGATTGCGTTGGGCCTGCTCAAGCTAATTGACGATAACAGGATACCGGACTTGGATCCGTATTGTTTGGCTGGCGAACTCGCGCTTTCCGGTGAGCTCCGGCCAGTCCGAGGAGTGTTGGCTATTGCTCTTGAAGCGAAAAGACGCGGTCGCCAGATTCTCATTGTCCCGAAACTAAACGCCGAGGAAGCGGCTCCAGTACAGGGTTTAGCCGCTTACGGCGCTAACAGCCTTAGCGAAGTCGTCAATTTCTTGCGTGGCGAAGCCGCGCTGCAGCCAGTTGCCGGCCAACCTAATTTTGTTCCCGGTAAGATCGACGATGATTTTGCAGAGGTCCACGGCCAGCAACATGTCAAACGCGCGGTCGAAGTGGCGGCCGCAGGAAACCATAATCTTTTGATGATCGGTCCACCCGGATCTGGCAAATCAATGATCGCAAAACGATTGCCCACCATTCTACCTCCGATCACGATGGCGGAAGCAATCGAGACGACGAAAATCCATAGCATCTGCGGAATATTAAATGGTTCTCGCCAATTCGTGACCGAACGGCCGTTCCGAAGCCCGCATCATACGGTCTCAGATGCCGGTTTACTGGGAGGATCAGCTCAACCGACGCCGGGTGAGGTCAGCTTGGCTCACAACGGTGTGCTCTTCCTGGACGAATTGCCCGAGTTTCACCGATCGACGTTGGAAGTACTACGCCAACCTTTGGAGGATGGGAAAGTAACGATTTCTCGGGCCGCCGGTTCCATGACGTTTCCAGCCAGTTTCATGTTGGTCGCCGCCATGAACCCGTGTCCCTGCGGTCACTACGGAAACCCGCGTCGAGAATGCCGGTGTTCACCCAGCCAGGTTCAACGCTACCGAAGCAGGTTATCCGGTCCGTTGCTAGATCGGATCGATATCCACATTGAGGTGCCTGCCATAGAGATGAACGAGCTCACTTCAACCGCGGAAGGAGAAGATTCGGCGGCAATCCGAGATCGGGTCAGAAGAGCACGCATGGTGCAGCAAAAACGATTCGCTCGAGAAGGGTTGATCCGTAACAACGGTCAAATGACTACTCGATTACTGAAGAAGCATTGCCGCCTGGAATCGGAGGGGATCGAATTGATCCGCAAAGCGGTCACCAACCTCAACTTGAGTGCGCGAGCTTATGATCGGATTCTGAAAGTCGCACGCACGATTGCAGACTTGGCAGGCGCTGATCAGATCACCGCCGAGCATCTCGGTGAAGCCGTCCAATATAGGACCTTGGATCGTGGTCTATGGTGAGCGGGGAAAGGAGTTCAGGAGTTCAGGAGTTCACTGTGGAGCGGACCACCAACTTGCAAGAAAAAGCGGTTCCTTCCTGGTCAAACGGACAACTGGCTGACGGCTTTCGTTGCTGGTTCTCCTGAACTTCTGAACTCCTGTAACTCCTGGACTCCTTATTTTTGCTTCTAGCCGAAGACGCTGGATCATAGTAAGACCGAATCATGAAGAGACTAATGTCCGCGGGCTTGTTTGCCTTGGTTTCCCTCCTCCCCGCGTTTCCTGCGCCGGCCGAGGAGACCACCGATCCGCTGGCCAATGCGCCAACCCAATACAGTGCTGATTTGGTTGTTACCCGTAAGGTAGGGCCGCAAACTCCAATGAACATGAAGATCTATGTCGACGGGAATAAGCGGCGGACCGATCAGGGCAGCGCTGCCGGGAATATCATCATTCTTCGTGGCGATCTTAGTAAGAGGTACGTTTTAACTCCCAGTAATAAGACCTACATGGAAGCAGCTTTGGACCCGAGGATGCTGGAGTCTCCGAGTGATTGGGCGAAAAAGATGGGGCTTGTGCACGAAAAGGTTGGTACCGAGGACGTTAACGGTGAGACCTGCGATAAGTACAGTTACGCTTCGGACGCAAAGAAAATGGCGTCCGGTCAAAACAAGCCAACGATGCCGGCCACGCGAGCGATCACCGGTTTCATCTGGGTCGGCCAGAAGTCTCACATGCTGCTTAAGTCTGAGAACGAAGTCACTACGGCAGAATGGAAGAACGTTAAGGTTGGACCGCCGGACGCATCGGTATTCGAATTGCCCGCTGACTATAAAAAGCTAGAGGCGGGTAGACCATTCCAGATGAAACCGCAGGCACAAAAGTCCGAGGAACAGAAGTCGGAGGAACAGAAATCCGGAGGTCAGAGTCCAAGTCCTGCGGTAAGCGCATCTCCTGAAGCGAGTGCATCCCCCGAGCAGAGTCCCTCCGCACAAAAATCAGACGGAGACAAGTAAAGGAGTCAGGAGCCGGAATCCAGGAGCCAGGAGGCGTGCGATCAGCAATGCGCCAGATATCAGTCTGCTTCTTCCAGAAATTACTGATAAGCAGCGCACTGAGTACTCTTCGAATCAGATGTTTCGCCAAGCTTGGACCCAGGATCTCCTGACTCCTGGATTCTGGCTCCTACTCATTTTGTAGCTATTCCTTCGGCAGTGCATGAACGGCTCCTGCTTTACCGTCCGCCGGCTTGGGTCCGCTGATGCCAATGCTTTTCGCTCGATTCGATTGGAAGGACTCCGGAACGACCCGGAGGCTTTCGGGTCAACCTTCGAGAAGGAGTCACGCGAACCGGGACAGTTTTTCCTCGACCGATTGACTCGAAGCGCGGTATTCGGCGGGTTTGCCGGAGATCGTTTGGTTGGGGTAGCGGGGTTTTACTCTTTTGAGGATACAAAATCGAGGCATAAAGGAGTCCTCTGGGGGATGTACGTCACGCCGGAAGGGCGGGGTTCCCGACTTGCAACCTTGCTGGTTGAGACGCTCCTGGAACATGCCGGCAAAGAGGTGGAACAAGTGCAGTTGACCGTTACGGCTAGCAATCGGCGCGCTAGGCGGTTTTACGAACGAATGGGTTTCGTTCAGTACGGCCTCGAAGAAAAATCGTTGAAATACAAAGGCGCGTATTTCGATGAGGTCCTGATGGTGAAGTTTTTGGGCCGGAAAGAATAGCCGCGAAATACGAGTTCGGGGAGTTCAAGGAAAGGAGCCAGGAGCCAGAACCAAGGAGTCAGGAGGACCCGGCCGTGCCGGACTGCCGGCACCAGGAAGAATCTTTTCAAAAAACGACTCGGCATATTTCTCGCTGCGCGCCCCCTGGATTCTGCCTCCTGACTCCCGGCTCCTATTCTTGAACTCCTGCAACTCCTTGAACTCCTCGAACTCCTTCTGTTTTGCGGCTATTTGTTCTTCTATGCTTGCGGTACGTAAAACTGCGCGTGGAATCGGGAACATTGAAGTACTCGATGTGCCGGAGCCGAAGGCCGGTGCCGGGCAGGTTGTAATCGAGGTTGATTCGTCTGGGATTTGCGGCACCGATCTGCACATTTATCTCGACGAATTTGAGACATATCCTCCAGTCACCATCGGCCATGAAACGGCAGGGACCGTCGCCGAGATAGGGCCAGAGGTAACCGCTTGGACCGTGGGTGATCGAGTCACGACTGAAACCTACTTCTATACCTGTGGCGAGTGCGCGCCCTGCCGCCAGGGGAGACCTAATCTGTGTCGGCGCCGCCGTTCTATCGGTTCGAAACAAGACGGAGCTTTTGCGCGTTATTTATTGACGCCGGCAGCGAACCTGCATCGGGTACCCGACGATCTGGATCTTGAAACCGCAGCTTTGACCGAACCCTTGGCATGTACGGTGCATGGGGTTGTAGAGACCGCCGGGGTACAAGCAGGAGACAATGTTGCGATTACCGGTCCTGGGCCGATTGGTTTGCTGGCGTTACAGTTGGCAAAAGTGGCGGGTGCTACCGTCGCGATGATCGGTACCAACCAAGATGCCGAGCGCCTTAAGTTGGCTCGACAACTTGGAGCTGACCACAGCATCAATGTGCAAGAAGTACAGAACGTAATCGAAGCGGTGACAGATGTGTTCAAAGCGGATGGCGCCGATTTGGTCATCGAATGTTCCGGCGCGGCCCCTGCCGCTAAAACCTTGTTAGATGTGGCCCGCCGAGGTGGCCGGTTTTGTCAGATGGGGCTTTATGGCAAACCCATTTTGCTCGACCAGGACGCCGTCTGTTACAAAGAGCTAGTGGTTACCGGCACCAACGCCAGTGTGACTACCGCCTGGACTCGAGCACTCAAATTGCTGTCCGAAAAGAAGGTGAACGCCCAAGGGTTGATCACCCATCGTTTCCCGATCGAGCACTGGGATAAAGCGCTCGAAGTCGTGAAGGCTAAGGAAGGGGTGAAAGTCGTGCTCAAACCGAGCGGGGCGGATTAAGAATAGCCGCGCAAAGGTGCAAAAATCGCAAAAGGACCGCAGATGGAATTGCCTCTGCCAAGACCCAGCACGAACAAACTGGCAACCGCAGATGGACGCAGATTTACGCAGATAAGCGATTAGTAAGCACTCTTCGGACCCGGCGTTGCGCGACGCTTGAACTCAGCCCCTCCTGACTCCTGGATTCTAGCTCCTGACTCCTTCTATTTAGTCGCCACTCGGGCGGCAGCACCTAGCATCGCCACCCCGCTGACCCTGCTCACGATTCGCGTCGCACGTGGACTAGTTAACAACGGCCGGGCGCGTGCGGCCAGCATCGACAACAGCGAATAGATGACCGTGTCGGACAACATGAAAATTGGTCCCAAAACAGCGAGCTGCAGCGCAATCGGACGGGAGGGGTCCAGAAACTGGGGCAGCAATGCTGCCAGAAA
>DASUWQ010000535.1:0-5408 GCA_036378375.1 Chthoniobacterales bacterium | reverse complement strand
GGTGACCGTCAGAAGACCGAGTCCTAGAGCCAAAGCACCCATGCCAGCTTGAGTCGCAAACAACAGGCGTTTCCGATTCAGATGGTCGGCCGCGAAGCCGGTGACCGGCATCAAAAGGATCTGCGGTCCAAACTGGAACGCCATTACTACGCCGACGGCGGTTGCGTTATTGTGAGTTAACTGAGTCAGCACTACCCAGTCTTGTGCGACGCGCTGCATCCACGTGCCGACATTGGACAAGAACGCGCCGCCTGCCCAGATGCGATAGTTAGGGTTGCTCAGGGAACGAAAAGTTCCCTTTAACCAGCGGCTCACTGGCGAACGGCGACGTGGGTTAGGCGGGGTTGCTCCTGCAGCTGGCTAAGCAGCGCGTCCGTCGTTGTCGTTTCGCCGATCCGAGGAAAAATCTTTTCAATATCGAGTTGGAAGAGAGGCATTGTGATAAATGAGGAACGACCTTTCACCACAAAGACACAAAGGACACGAAGACGAATCTTTTTACAGAAGGCAACAAAGGAAACGAAGGTCGGAGATTGAAAAGTCCAATGCTCCGATGTGCGCATTTTGCATTCGTTAGCTTCGTTATCTTCTGTGAACAATCCGTCTTCGTGTCCTTTTCTTTGTGGTGAATTTGCTTTTTCTATTTGTGTTTGTTCGCGAATCGCAGGCTCGACCCGATGCCGATGACAGCGATGCCGGCAAAAAAAGTGATCAATGCCGGATCACCTCCGGATGAAACCTTGCCGAGGCCAAAGAGAATGTAGCCGATCAGTAGGTTGAATAGCGCCCACACCACGTTCAGCGTAGGAGACGACAGTCCTTTTCCAGGTGGCTTAGCGAAAGGGGTTGGGAAGCGGTCGCCTGAGATGCCGTGTACAAAATGAGGTACGACATTCGCGAGAATCGCACCGGCAAAGAAACAAAAAATGTAGTCCCAAAAGGTCATGTCGATTGTCCTTTCTCTGGGAGCGTTGCTTTTATAGATCCGCCAAGCGTTTGATAATTTCGCCTGCCTTGAACAACGTTTCCCTTTCGTCTTCCCTGAGCTGAGCAATGGCCTGAGATAGCCAGGTCCGTTTTGCATCCTTAGCGCTGTTTCGCAAAGCAACACCTTTAGACGTCAGCGCGAGCTTCATTTGCCGACCATCCGTCGGGTGCGGTTTACGCTGCACCAAACCCATCTCTTCCAATGTCGCGACCGTGGCGCTCATCGATTGCGGACGCACACTTTCTCCGCGAGCAAGCTCCGCCGTGGTGGCAGGTCCATCTTTCGCGAGCCGGGCTAAAACGGCGTATTCAGTCAACGAAAGCTCATGCCCGGACGCAGCCGCTCTTATTCTGCGTACCAAAAGACCGACAGACTGAGCGAATTCGATGGCAGCGACGTCCGGCGACCTTCCTTGCATGGTGATTAGAGAATAACAGGTAAACTGATAAGTTCAACTGGTGAATCCCGCGAATGAACACGAATAGAAAACGAACCGCAGATGAACGCAGATAGACGCAGATTAGAATTATCCAAGCATCACACATGTCCGGAACGCGTACCGTATTGGATCCGGCGGAAATATCTGACTTTTGTCCCGGAAGGACTGAATGATCGAAGCCAGGCAATTTATTGCTGGGAATGCAATAAGATCCGTCCCGTAGGGAACGGTCTGATTGGTGCAGGTATTGATCATGCCCGGGATTTAACAACTTTCCTAATAGACCCATCACACCGCACCGTATGAGGCGACCAACGGTGTGGACCGAATTCCAGGCAATACGCCGGCCGCGGGAGGTAATCTGCGTAAATCTGCGTTCATCTGCGGTTTTGTTTTCTTTGCGTTCTTTGCGATCTTTTGCGGCTATTTCGTATTCTTCCTTCAATGAAAATTGACCGCATTGATCACCTGGTACTGACCGTTGCCGATGTCGCGCAGACCTGTGAATTCTATCAAAGAGTTCTGGGCATGGAGACGGTTATCTTTGGAGCCGGTCGCAAAGCCCTGACGTTTGGGCAACAGAAAATCAACCTGCATCAAGCTGGCAAAGAATTTGAACCGAAAGCGGTCAAACCGACTCCAGGGTCTGGCGACCTGTGCTTCATCGCTTCAACGCCGCTGCCAGAGGTGATCCAACACCTAAAGGGAGAGGGGATCGATATCGTCGAAGGCCCTGTCGCGCGAACCGGCGCCACCGGACCGATGCAATCGGTCTATTTTCGCGATCCGGATGGGAACCTGATCGAGGTATCGAACTACGCAGACGATTGTTAGGCGAAAGCGCGAATGTTGCCATCGATCAGCTGACATCGGCATGATCCCGCCCAATGTTCCGGAACGAACTATGAAGGCAATTCGAATCTACGGTTCCAGCGGGCACGCAACGGTCTCCCTTGATGAAGTGGCGGTTCCTAAGCCAGCGACGGGCGAAATTCTTATTCGGGTGCACGCCACTGCTGTGACACCAGGCGAGTTTGAATGGTATCCGACGTGGCACACACAGAAAGGTGCTCCTCGGGTGCACGCAGTCCCTGCGCATGAATTCTCCGGCGTGGTCGAGCAGGTTGGTCCGAACACAGAGGGATTTAAAAAGGGGGATGCGGTTTATGGCTTGAATAGTTGGTTTTCTGACGGCGCAGCCGCCGACTTCTGTCTCACTACTCCGGCCGAGATCGCTCCAAAGCCTGCGACGATTGACCATGTCCAAGCGGCGGTTGTGCCGATCTCCGGGTTAACCGCTTGGCAAGCCTTATTCGATCACGGAAAACTAACCGCCGGCCAGAAAGTCCTGATCCATGGCGGCGCGGGAGGGGTTGGGAGCTTCGCCATCCAATTGGCTGCTTGGACAGGTGCATTCGTTGCGACCACGGTTTCTACGGCGAACATCGAGTTTGCTCGATCACTGGGGGCCGCCGAAGTGATCGATTACCATAAGACCAAATTTGAGGACCAAGTGAGGGATGCGGACCTGGTTTTGGATCTGGTCGGAGGCGATATTTTCCACCGTTCATTCCATGCCATCAAAGAAGGCGGGAAAGTAGTAACCATCGCGACCAGTTCGGAATCGACGGACGACCCGAACGTAAAGGCGGCTTTCTTCATTGTGGAACCCAGCCGACCACAATTAACCGAGTTGGCACGGTTGCTCGATTCCGGAATTCTACGGCCGATTGTTAGTGAAGTCGTCCCGATGGCGAATGCCGCTGAGGCGTTTCTTATCCCAAGGAAAACGGCGCCCGGGAAAGTTGTGCTGCGTGTCCTGACCGAATGACTTTAAATCTGTGAATCCGCGGATCTGTTTTCAGATCCGCGGATCCCGTTGTTTTAGCGAACCGCTTCTTCGATTTCTTTTAATTCCTTGTCCGAAAGCGCGATCTCTGCGGATTTCATGTTCTCTTCCAGATGAGCAACGGAAGAGGTACCCGGGATGGGAAGCATTACGGGACTGCGATAAAGGAGCCAGGCAATGGACAACTGCGCCACGGTCGTACCATGCCGTTTCGCGATGGTGTCTAGTGTTCCACCGGGCCGAGCAAGTTTGCCAGCAGCTACAGGATACCAGGGTATGAATCCGAGGTTGTGCTTTTCGCAATACTCGAGCACATCTTCGTGTTCCCGATCGCCAACGTTGTACCGGTTTTGTACGCTGACGATTTCGAGTACTTTGCGAGCTTGATCGATTTCGGCCGGCTTCACTTCGCTCAAACCAACGTGCCGGATTTTACCCGCTTTCTGAAGTTTGGCGATTACGCCTAGCGATTCCTCCACCGGGACTTTGGGATCAATCCGGTGAAGCTGCCAAAGGTCAATCACGTCTGTCTTCAAACGACGAAGACTCAGCTCAACCTGCTGCGCCAGGTATTCCGGCCTTCCGACCGGTAGCCATTCGTCTGGACCTTGCCGCGTTAAACCTCCTTTGGTCGCTATGACCAAGCCCTTTGGAAAAGGGGCAAGCGCTTCTCCGATCAGACGTTCGCTGACTTCCGGACCGTAACTGTCGGCGGTATCAATAAAATTGACTCCGAGTTCCAGCACCCGTTTTAGAACGCGTTTCGCTTCATCTGGATTCTGAGGTTCACCCCAGATCCCTTTTCCGGTGATTCGCATGGCTCCGAAGCCGAGACGATTCACTTCCAAGTCGCCTCCGATTTTAAACGTCTTTGCTGGCGTACGTCCCTTTGTTGTCATGAACTCAATGTAACATGATCCAAAGGATCCTCTGTCGGGCTTTTGCGGGTCCTGTCGCGGTTTTGCGAACAACGGGAGCCCATCACGTCACATGTTCCCGTGCGATCGAGTGCGCAATCCTCGTGGCTGCCGCCGAAGGTGAAAGTCGCGCGTTTAACGACGTTCGGGCGAAGCAGGAAGAAACACGAACCGAAGCGTGGTGCTGGGCCGTCAGGATAATGCATAACGTCCAGCGCGCCATATTTCGGGCGACCTGCGGGTGTGACGCCCGCTCCGTGATAGGCCCCTCCGAAAAGACTGTCTTCCCATCGGTCTCGCTCACCGCCTGGAAACGCGGAGGGGCTGCCACTGGAAAGGCCGGCAACAAACTGGTTCGTATAGATCCCCGTGCGAAGCAGCCCCTCGGCAACGCTCACATGGTCCCGGCTTAGGCGCTCCGGATGAAAATGAAGACCGATGCGGGCGCCATCCCGCATGGCCGCCACGGAAGCGTCCCAAAGACCATGGTCGAGCGATTGCCGCTTTAGGACCGCCTCGATTTCTCTTTGCGCCGCACCTCTGAGGATGAGTGCGCGGCTCACAACGGTCTGAATAGCTGCTCGCTGATACTGAGTGAGACCTTTCATCATGGAAACCGCTCCTAATATATTAGCTGAGAGTTTCTCGGGGCCGGAACCTCTAAGATCGGCCTGCATCCGAGTTTTCCGGCTCCCTGACACCGGGCGTTTCCGGCCAGGGGACTACACAACCTTGTGTCAATCAACGCATTACACTCGCCGTTTTCGACAACGAGGACGACGAGGAGTACGAGGACAGAAAGAGCTTCGTGCGCGTCTCACCATTCTATTTTACATGACATATATTGTATGATGTTATAGATATCGGCAACAGATCTAAAGACTTCCGGGCTTGTGAATAACTTGTGAATTCTCGGAATTTGTCCCCGAGATTCAGTCTACGACGCTGAACTTATTGACAGCCTCCCGCGCTCAACGTGATAAGGCTTTCGGGTGCTTTAATGAAACCGGACTATCTTTCTAAAGGGTTCGACAAAATCCACGAGGATCTCTCCTTCTTGATGCACTGCTTTCGGGAAGTGCTTGAGGAACTCGGCGAAGTCGAGCTGGCGCAATCGTTGCCATGGATCAGCGAAGTCAAAGTCTCTTCGGAACCAAACCCGCGGCTTTCTCAAACCTATTCCATCGCGTTTCAGCTTTTGAATATGGTCGAGGA
>DASUWQ010000534.1:0-18644 GCA_036378375.1 Chthoniobacterales bacterium | reverse complement strand
CGAGCCTGGCCGCGTATGAAGAATATCGTAAACGGCTAATGGAGGATCCGGACGCAAAACAAAATGTGGCTCATGCCGAGCGGTCCGGATGCATCCTGCTCGAGGATCGTTCCTTCCTGAAATGGATTGGAAACGAGCCGCCAATGCCCAGCTCCGTAGGAGCGAAATCTTTATAGCAAAGGCCAACATACAAGGCGACCAGCTCCGCTAGGAGCGGCATCGAAAGCGTTTCTGGATGGATGTCACTCCTCTGGGGCTGGTTTTCTTTTGTCAGGCTCAGATAAAGATTCCGCTCCTCCGGAGCTGTTTTCCCGTTTTGCGCCTGCAGGACCAGGTTGTCTTTAGATCCAGGAGAGCCCTAAAAGAAATCTTGTTCCGATGGTTCAGGTGTTGTTTATCTTGTCGGCCATGACTCAAAAGCATCGCTTCTGGCTACTTGCACTCTTCCTGGCGACACTGGCTTTCACTTCGTGTATGAATCAAGAGGGTGTAGCCCCCGCGGAGGGGGAACTGAAGACCCCGGGCGGCGCCGGCGGGTATTAAGGGCTAGAGATTCCGAGGTGGGTTTAGGAGCTAGGAGTAGTGCGAATGGGCGAGAGCGCGAAACGGCGAAGGGGCGATCGGCCGATGAACGCTCTGTAGGCGCGAAGCAGAGGCTCGTGCTAGCCTAAGGATTTGCGGTAATAAATGATCCAGCGCTGAGGGTGCGGGATAGATTTGCCTCCATCGCCGCGTCGCCGTTTCGCCCATTCGCCGCATCGCCCACACGCTGCTTGCCCTTGCCGCCCTCGCGTCTTTGCATGAGATTGCGGCAAGAGTCTGATGTGTACCGTTTCGTTCATCCCGAATGCGCAGGGGTTTTATCTGGCGATGAACCGGGACGAGCTCTTAACTCGAGTCGCCGGGTTGCCGCCGTGCGTGTTTGAAAGAGACGGTTATCGCGCGATCTATCCGCGGGAACCATCGGGCGGAACTTGGATCGCAGTAAATGAGGGCGGGATCTGCCTGACGATTACGAATTGGCATCGCGTTGATTGTGTCCCTCCGGGGTCGCTTATCAGCCGCGGCGAAGTCGTCAAGTCGTTAGCTTTAGCCAGTTCGTTAAGCGAAGTCGAAAAAGGACTTCAGGATTTACCACTCTCGCATATGCGAGCTTTTCGTTTGTTTGCGATCGCAAGTCACGAGCAATCGGTGAGGGAATATTGTTGGGATGTCCGGCGGCTGCAGCATCATCGCTGGAGTTGGACTCGCCGCCATTGGTTTTCATCCGGTTACGATGAGCCAATGGCCGAACACATGAGAGCTCGAGTATGCGAGCAAGCTTGGCACAAGTCGGGAGCCGGCAGCCTTGGGTGGTTACGTTACCTGCACGCTACACATTCGCCAGAACCGGGGCCGTTCTCGATTTGCATGCACCAGGCAGTGGCTGAGACCGTGAGCTATACCGAGATTGTCCTGAAAGATAAACAAATGACGATGCGCTACCAGCCCGGCGCGCCCTGTTCGAGCGGGACTGTATATGAAGCGACTCTTCACGCTGGGCGTACCGTGGTTGGTGATTAGTGATTAGCGATTGTCATAGGAATTAGTCCCGAACAATCACCATTCACTAATCACCACTCAGGACTGTCATGGTGCGACATTCTTTGGGTCAACCTGGACCTAAACAGTGCGACCGCTCCAATGACCGCCGCCAGCGGGGCAGGACCTATTAATAACCAAAATGCTGGGTGATCGGCTGAAGCAGCCGCGACCGTAATAATCAGCATTAGAGTCAGGACAAAACTGGAAGCAGTCATGTCTCTCCGATGGCTGGTAGACCTTCTTGTCCGCCCCGAATGGCTTCGGCGAACTCGAACGCCGCTTGTCGTTTTTAGTTTTCCATTCACAACCTAATGACGAACGAGAGAGAAGGTTTTGGACAAAGGAGAGAAGAAAAAAGGAGTTCAGAAGTTCAGGAGAGTAACACCTCGACCTCATCGGCCCTTTTGTCCGGAAGTCGTAGGAGCCAAGGGTCCCTATTTTGAACTCCTGGACTCCTGCCACTCATGAACTTCTAGTGAATCAGCCGACCTGCAGCGCCTCCAATGTCTGGTCGTCCAATTGGCCGGTGACTGGTAGCTTATCTATCGTTTGAAACCAGCGTACTGCTTTTTCGGTCTCCGGACCTATGACGCCATCGATCGAGCCGTGGTAATAGCCGAGTTTCGCCAACTCCCGCTGGGCATCGGCGACGGTTCCACCGTTTGAGGTTGTATCGTAATAGGCGCTTTCGTCGCCGCTGTAGGCATCCGCACCGTCGTAACCGTAGTTATCGTAGTAGGGATAACCCAAGAAACCGTACGGATACCAACCTCCTCCGTACCAGCGTCCGCCGTACCAGTGTCCACCGCGCCAGTTGTAGTGTCCGTAGTGGCCGCCGTTCCAACCGTAATGACCCCCGTAGTGACCACCAGCGAAATGCGTTCCGCCGAAGTGTCCGCCACCCCCGAAATGGCCTCCTCCGCCGAAATGGCCTCCACCAAAACCGCCACCACCGTGGCCTCCTCCGAACCCGCCGGCGAATGCGGTGGAGCTGATAGCTAACATACCGGCTAAGATTAAGCCGGCGATCTTAACTCTCCTCATATAAATCCTTTCCTCACCGACTTTCGTACTTAGCTGGTCGGGTTGATAATCGGATTTCGCGATGCAGTATCAGCCGAGCTGATAGCAGACCGCGTCGGTCATCAATGAGAGATCGCAGATAACAAATGACGAATTGACGCGGCTACCCCGATCGTTGGCCAGTCTCCGGTGATCGGTCACTTGCCATTTGTTATTTGTGATCCGCCAGTACGCTCCGACGCGAAACTGGGAATCAGCTCAGCCCGCATTGAATTCGCGAAATGATAAAACTCGCCGGCGAGCCCGCCGAGGTCTCCACTCGAAACCGCCCATGAATAGGTTCTGTTCATGTGCAGGCCGGGAATTGGCAGTTGCCGGACAAATCCGAGTGCTATTTCCTGCTGGATCTCCCAACTAGAAAGAAAAGCCACACCCAGGCCGGCGATAACCAGCGTTTTGATCGCTTCGCTGCTTCCGAGTTCGAAGCGATAATCTAACTTGCGCAGATCGACTCCATTTTCTTCTAGACGTCGTTCCACTACCGCTCTAGCCCCCGCGCCGGGTTCGCGCCAAATTAGAGGCAAACCTTGGAGATCGCTGGCTGACTTCACTGCTTCGATAGCACGACGAAGTTTTATATCCGGAATACGGGCGGCGCATACTGGGATGATTTCGTCCCTTATAAATGGTTCCAATCGTAAACCAGGACTGCGGGTAAGTCCCTCAACCAGACCAAGGCTGAGCCGATGGTCTCGAAGGTGGTCTAACACTGCGTCCGTATTCCCAACGACAAGCTTGAGCGCTGTCGTCGGATGATAATGCTGGAAACGGACAAAGATTCTGGGCACGAAGTATCTGGCGACCGTTGTACTAGCTCCGATCGTCACAACCCCAGTGACGTCTCGTGTCTGATTCAGCTCTAACACAATCTCTTCGAGCTCAGCGAATACCCCTTGGAGACGGTCCCGCAGCCGCGCTCCTTCCGGAGTCAGGGAGACACCACGCGATGTCCGGATGAACAACGCTATCTCTAAGTTCGATTCCAATCTCCGGATCTGACCAGTTACCGCCGGTTGAGAAAGATGAAGGCGCCGGGCGGCTTCCGAAATTTGGCCGGCATCAGCGACTTCTAAAAAGGTCTGTAACAGAATGGGATGTACCCGAGTGAGGTCCACTGTGAAGGTGAGAGGTGAGCAGTGATTAGTGAGAGGTGATTGGTGCTTCGGTCCACTGGAATCTACTAAGTCCACGCCGTCCACCAAGAGTCCACTTTTACCACGGAGTGATGGAGTAGTGGAGTAATGGCGTAATCTGCATCGGTCTAAACCAAGCCGGTACCGCGGCTTCAGGCGGCGATCCTGCGGCTATGGGGTACAGTCAGTCATGGCCCGGCACCCCACAACTCCATTACTCCAACCCTCAGTTCCCACGATGCCTTCTCGCCGAAAACAAAGCCCACTCCAACGCGGGGACCGAGTGTACTTACGCCGGCCCACTGCCGCGGACGCGAAAGAAGTGATCGCGACCGTGCGGGCTAGCCGCGATCTCCACCGGCCATGGGTCTATCCGACCGACACCAAAACAGCCTTCGACGGTTACATCCGGAGGAACCGGGAAAGCGATTTCGTCGGACTCTTAATCTGCCGCCGCAGTGACGATTGTCTAATCGGGATGGTCAACCTAAGCCAAATCTTTCGGGGGAATTT
This sequence comes from Chthoniobacterales bacterium, assembly GCA_036378375.1. GTDB lineage: Bacteria > Verrucomicrobiota > Verrucomicrobiia > Chthoniobacterales > JAFAMB01 > JAFAVN01. The sequence goes on along the minus strand of DASUWQ010000534.1, from coordinate 14,331 downwards.
GCAAGGCGCATACCTAGGCTTCTGGGCTTCTGCCGAATTCGCCGGTCAAGGTTATATGACCGAGGGATTGCAACTAGTCCTACACTACGCTTTCAAACGCCTCAGACTGCATCGTCTGGAGGCAAATGTGCAGCCCGAGAATCAGAAATCCAAAGCGCTGATCAAACGCTCAGGATTCCGGTATGAAGGATTTTCCCCACGCTATCTTAAGGTCGGCGGTAAATGGCGGGATCATGAACGCTGGGCGATTGTGGCCGAGGAAGTGAAAGGTGGAATGGCAAAGGCCGGCCATGATCATCTCGACGAGCCCGATGCAGATAACCGCTTAGGTCCTGGACAAGCTCGAAAACGGACGCGTCGAAGGTGAAAGGAGATTGGCGGTTAAGATAGTCAGTAACCACTAATCAGCTTTTGTGGCAGAGGGTTGGGCGACAGCGCCGAGCATCTCCATTTTATCTCCCACGTTAGCTGGGGACGTCGTCCTGCGTTACTGAGCACCAATTACTGATTCCTTTCGGAACCCTGGTGCGATGGGTTGCCTCGCGCGAGGCGATTGAGCTGTGTGACGGAAATGTAACAGTAAGAAGAAAAAAGCTTGAATGGCTTTATAATTTCGATAACAACAAGAATTATCGATATTCAGGAAGGGAGCCTTATGTCGTCACATCGTCGAACCACTCATCCCAGGGAAACTTACCGTTTTTCGATGACTCACACCCTCAGCGATTATCCGCTTCTTATCGGCGAAATCTTACGGCGCGATCAGCTCCGATCCCGGCAGCAGGCAAAGCGCCGCGCCATTTTCTCTGATCTTCAACGAGCACTAGGGATGCGAGTTGCACAGCCCGTTGGTACTCGCAAGAACCCATTGGCAGGCTGGACTTGGCGACATCGAGAAGAGGGTAAAGGTGCTGGGAGCTAGCAGCTAGAACCTCTAGTTCCGGCCGATAACTTCCTTGCGGTTAAAGGCTTTCGTGCAAGAAAGACTCGCGACCAAAAGGACCTGCTCACATGAGCTAGGTCTTTTGGCGGCGTCCCAATGGGCAAATCTAACGATCCGACCTTAGCGGATTAATAGAACCACTCGTATTGCGAGCCATCATCCGCCGGTTCCGGCTGCGCCGTTTGTTCAGTCGTTCTCAGGTTCACTTGGTGATTCTGCTTTACCTGATCGGCCTTATGCGGAAAAAGAAAGCCGAATAAGCTAAACGCCAAGAAAACGCTGGCGAATGATCGGTTAGTTTGCGCTAGAACGTTTGTTAGTTTCATTTCCGTTGTTACTTCTTTCTGAGTGCAGACTAGGTCCATGGAACCGGCTTGTAATATCGTTTCTGATGATCAGCCATCAGGTTCCCTGATAGCTAACCCACCCGAGGACCGAACAGCCGAGAACGAAATCCAACCGCAGATGAACGCAGATAGACGCAGACGATGAGAGGCATTAGCAGCCTGCTGGTCAAAGCGAGGCGCTCGGGCAGCATTCGCGATCTCAATCTCTCTGCCTGAGGCGACGTGTAATCTGTCGCAATTTTCCAGTCTATGGTGCTTCCGAGAGATTTGATTATCTGCGTCCATCTGCGGTTAGCCTTCTAATTCATGTCCATTCGCGGTCGGACCTTTGGCACAATGGGTGCTAGTAAGCTTTGGTCGGGGGAGTGACCATGGTGTTCGATCATTTTATGCAATATGTTTCTCCGGATTTTAGTTTCCGGATAGCCCGGGCCGACCACGAGCTGGACGGTTATTGGGCGTTACGCAGACAGGTTTTTTGCGACGAACAAGGGATCTTCTTCGAAACAGATCGCGACGAATTTGATGAACATGCGATCCCCATCGTGTGCGAGACACTAGTCGCAGGAATGGAAGACGGGGTTGTCGGCGTAGTGCGGATTGATGAACGGGCGCCAGGCCTTTGGTATGGGAGCCGGTTAGGGGTTGCCCCGGATTATCGTAGTATCCGTCAGCTTAGTCCGAGTGTTTCTGTCCGGAATAGTCTGCCCGTGTACCGCGGTTTGGGAGCGCTGGGTGCCGGCCTTATTTATAAGGCCGTTTCAACGGCTCATGCGCTTGGTTGCACCGAGTTTCTAGCTACGGTGCAGCATCAGAATGCTAGGTTCTTTCAACGGTTACACTGGGAACCACTTGGCACACTTGACTTATTCGGACTGCCTCACGTGAAGATGCGAGCAGACTTGAATTATTATCGGCCGGCCACCCGCATTTTTTGAAGACGGTTATGACCACACGCGGCGGAGCCTGGCCGATGGGGTCGCCCTCCGGTGGAGCGAATGAATTCTGACTTTGCGACTCTCGCTCGATTAGTCACCTTCCTTAAGACTCAGGTCGGCGTTGGTGACAAGCTGGCCATCACACGCGCTTATGCTCCGGCCCAACCGCTCGCCGGTGCGATCAAAATAGGTGACGATTGCGCTGCGATTCCTGATAACGGCGGGTTCTTACTCTTCGCTGGCGAGGGAATGTTGGAATCATTCGTCAACGATGATCCCTGGTTTGCCGGTTACTCAGCCGTGATGGTGAATCTGAGCGATATCGCGGCGATGGGTGGCCGCCCGCTAGCGATTATCGATATCATCTGGACACCTGGGCTGGAACAAGCAACCGGCATCTGGGAAGGAATCACCGCCGCATCGCAGGTGTACGGAGTGCCAGTGGTTGGTGGGCACACCACGATTACGCGATCGGGAAGGAATTTTCTCGCGGCTGCGGTCCTGGGGAGAGCCCAACGTCTGATTACGAGCTTTGATGCAAGGCCGGGGGACGAGCTCCTATTGGCAGTCGATCTGCGAGGAAAGTTTCAGGGCGATAAACCATTCTGGAACGCGAGCGTTGGCGCGCCGGCCGAACGGCTCCGAAGCGATCTTGCGCTTTTACCGGCTCTCGCGGAGAAAGGTTGGCTCCGAGCCGGCAAAGATGTCAGCAATGGTGGAATCATTGGTACATTAGCCATGTTGCTACAGTGTTCGCAGGTAGGAGCTGAGCTTTGGTTAGATCGGCTACCGATTCCAGACGGCGCCGACTTACCGCGTTGGCTGATTTCGTTTCCTAGCTTCGGGTTCTTGCTCAGTGTCGATCCGATTCAAGTCGCGAATATAGCCGCCGCCTTTAATGACCGGGAGATCGCTTGCCATCGAGTCGGCGAGATCACCGGCTCGGGAGCTTTGGTCCTCGCTTACGGGGCAGCGCGGGAGATATTCCCGGTGACGGCGTCGTGCGCGGTGGTAGCGTATCTCCGCCGTGCCAGGTCCCTTTGATCAGTACTTCTTTAGGATGATTGCCGGATCCGGTGCGGTTCGCGTTCAGCTTTTCCACCACGAGATCCAAGGCCGCCGCGCCGACCGCGGATAAATTCCCGTCAACACCGGCTGCTCGGCCCATTTCGTCGGACGTGCGATAAAGATAAGCTAGGCCGATGTCATCCGGGACGGTCAATCGATGCCGAGCCAAAAACCGGCGCACGGGCGCTTTGTAGACCAACAAAGAGTCGGGGTTGTTGGTTGCGAGCCAGAAATCAAACGCGGTTTGATCGTTGGCATCGATTGGAATAAACGGTTCGCAGCGATTGGCCTTCGATAATCTGCGTTGCCAATCAAGAAACGCGCCCGACCAAAGATTGTTCGAGATTTGGTTATTCAAGTCTGGAACTACCAGGCCGGGCCGGCGATAACCTAACTGCCAGATGTGCTCGAGAGCGAGTTGGACGTTGTAAAAGCCGTGAAAATTAGCCCGATCTACGATGACGGAAGAGAAATAGGCGCTTAATCCGGCGACAGCGAAACCGTCAGTCCGAAAAGAAACCTGTTCACTATCTTCTCGGGAGAAACCTAAAAGCACACCTCGGATTCCGCGAGCCCGCAGCGTAGTCTGGAGGCGCTCGTGGCTGCCGCGATATTCGCTCAAAGGAAAGACTTCTATTTTGAACCCGAGAGCGGCCGCGCGTGCTTGAATCCCTTCGAACTCCCAACGGCAAACATCCTTAGAGCGCCAACTTTCGCGACCGCCATAATTTGTTACTAGTGCAATCACATCAACTTCTCCGGCGCCACCGCGGCGCCGGCGATTGGCCATTAGTGCGCTGACCAGTGGATTAGGGCGGTAGCCGAGTTTCTCGGCTGCTTCTTCCACGCGTTGGCGAGTCGCAGCGCTGATCCGAGGGTCACTCCGTAACGCTCTGGAAACGGTGGAAGGGGCTACGCCGAGTGACTGCGCGATTTCAGCCATGCGCGCTGTCTGAATTTGTCTTCCGAGCATAATTTCTGGCAGAGCTTTACCGATTACTATTGGCGTTATGCAATGATTTGCGCGGAGATGCTCGCCGCTAGCGTGCAACAATATGCGCAATAAATCCGCCCCGGCAACCGAAGCTAGGTTCGTCAGTTGCTTACCTCGGTTACTAACCCGCGAGGATCCCTCCCGCTTCGCTAACACCCAGTCAAAAAGATAGACCAACTTATATGCCAGCCGTCGATAAAGAGATGAACAAGAAGGGAGACTTCCTGGTTGATTATGAGGAAAAAGTCTTCCCTGATGTTAAAGCGGATCCGGGCGAAAAAGCGCTCGTCACATTCCATACGGTAGCCTTTGAAGGCTCGATCTCGATTGTTAACACTCTGGTGGCGACTCGCCTTTTGCGTAAAGGTTTCGAAACCTCGATTCTGTTGTACGGACCGGGCGTCACCATGGGCTTCCAGCGTGGCTTTCCCACCCTGGGCGATGAAGCGTTTCCCGGCCATCTTTTCGTCAATCAACGCATGGAGAAATTCATGGATGAGGGAGGCAAGGTCTATGGCTGCCGGTTTTCTACCCAAGCCTTGTACGGGCAAACCGAGAAAGCGTTTATCCCGGGTATTCGGCCGATCAACCCATTGGATGTCCTCGATATCATCCTGATGCACAAAAAGGCCGGGGCAGTAATCATCGATTCCTGGACGGTGTAATCGATGAAACGAATTAAGGCGGCCGCGGTCCAAATTGCGCCCGATCTTTCGGGCAGCGCCGGGACAATCGAGCGCGTGTGTGACGCGATCGGCCGGGCTGCCGGCCTGGGCGTCGAGCTGGCTGTCTTCCCCGAGACGTTTATCCCTTACTACCCATACTTCTCATTTGTCTCCCCTCCGGTGAGTACAGGAAAAGAACACTTGCGGCTGTACGAAAATGCGGTCGAGGTGCCCGGACCGATCACCCAACGATTGGCAGACGCTGCGGCTCGTTACCACATGGTGTTGGTAGTAGGTATTAACGAGCGCGACGGAGGCAGCCTTTACAACACTCAACTGATTTTCGATGCAGATGGTTCTCTTTTAGTAAAGCGCCGCAAGATTACGCCTACGTATCATGAAAGAATGATCTGGGGTCAGGGGGACGGAAGCGGGTTCCGCGTTGCCCAAACCGCAGTCGGCCGGGTCGGCGCATTGGCCTGCTGGGAACACTATAACCCGCTCGCTCGTTTTGCCTTGATGGAAGAGCGGGAAGAATTGCACTGTGCGCAATTCCCCGGCTCGATGGTCGGCCAAATCTTTGCCGATCAAATTGAAGTTACCATCCGTCATCACGCCCTTGAAGCCGGTTGTTTTGTGATCAACGCAACCGGCTGGCTGACCGAAGAACAGATCGCCACCATCACTCCGGATGAAAAGATGCGTCGGGTCCTCCGGGGAGGTTGTTACACGGCCATCATATCGCCGGAAGGTGTTCCGCTTTGTGAACCGATTACGGAGGGAGAAGGAATGGCTATTGCCGAGCTTGATCCCGATCTCATCACGAAACGGAAACGAATGTTAGACTCGGTTGGACACTATTCTCGGCCGGACATTTTTACTCTGACTATCGATCGTGAAGCAAAGGCTCAAGTCTTGCCAAAGGCCGACCGGCCTTTGGTAGGACTTGGGGTACAGGATGACAGGGGGAAAGAAGCGGGAACAAGTTATGAGGGAAACTATCGATTTTCAGACAGCGCTGCTCACCAGGAAACAGCGGCTCCTGTCTGACCTGCAAACTCGCGGACTGCGGTTAGTTGATCCGAAGGTCGGCGCTGCCAGTCGCATCGGTGGCGCCGGGCCAACGGATCATAAGGCAGTTACAGTTTTGGGCACCACGATTATGGTGCCGGTGCACACACATGGTGCGACTCATTCGCCTTATGTCGCGATGTCTCCGGACAGCCGCGGGATTTCGCTATTGCATGAGAGCGAAGAACTCGTTTGTGAGATTTCGTTTCCGCCACCGCCGAAGTTTTATGCTTTGAGTACCCAGGAGGGAATTCCGTATTGGAAAATCGCTCAACTTCATTCCCGCGATACCTTAGCGACTACCGTGTTGCAGACTTGTATTCGCTACGGCAACAGTGAGACGAAATGCCAATTTTGTGCCATTGGCGAATCGCTTAAAGCCGGGCGAACGATCGCCAAAAAAACACCAAAACAGTTGGCTGAGGTGGCAAAGGCCGCGCAACGATTAGACGGAGTACGCAATGTGGTCCTGACCACCGGTACTCCGGCGACTGACGATCGCGGGGCTGCGGTGCTGGCGGATTCAGCAGCCGCCATCAAGGCCGAGACCGGATTACCCATTCAAGGGCAATGTGAGCCTCCCACGAATTTCGCCTGGTTTCGCCGGATGCGGGCAGCTGGTGTTGATGCTCTTGGGATGCATCTGGAAGCCTGGGACGAAGAAGTTCGACGCCGAATTATGCCGGGGAAAGCGGGGGTGCCCGTCTCGTTTTACCTGGAAGCGTTTACCGCGGCAGTCACAGAATTTGGTCGCGGGCAAGTTAGTACCTATCTGCTAGCTGGACTCGGCGATACCGTGGAGAGCTTATTAGAAGCGGCCCGCGTCCTCATCGAGATTGGCGTATACCCATTCGTAGTCCCGTTTGTGCCGGTTAGTGGTACGCCCTTGGCCGATCATCATCCACCTCCGGCCGATTTCATGCGCGCGGTGCTACAACCGATTGGTGATTGGCTAACGGAAGCAGGAATGACGTCCGATAGAGTCAAAGCGGGCTGTACCAAGTGCGCCGCTTGTTCGACGCTTTCGACCTTCGAAAAACCGCCCATTACCCCGGCCTGACGCATCTTTCTAATTTCCACGAACATACCACTCTCGATTACACCACGCCGATACGCCCTAACGCCTAAACGCCGATACGTTCCTTACCTATGCCCGAGGTTATCTTCACTGTTGAACTACCTGATGGCGTAACCAAAGAGTGTTACTCGCCATCGAGCGTCGTGCGACGCTATTTTGAGAAAGGGGAAGAGATGCTGCTGGCCGAATTTATGCAACGTAGCCGCAAAGCCTTAGCGGAAGCGTCCGAACGGGTGCGCGCCAAGTTCGGGTTTGGATGCTCAAGCGCCGCCGCCCAGTTAAGCGAGATCGAGCATTGGAGCCAGGGTTATACGCAGGACGCTGTTATTCGAATTGTTAATATTTAAACCGTTAATTGGGTGGGGCGAGGCTCCCGAGCAGTTCTAGGTTCAAGGTTCTAAGTTCCCCGTCTAATGCTTGGTCTCGGTCAATCGGGATGCGTGGAACACAGCCTAGAACCTAAAACTTACAACTTAGAGCCTTGAACTGTTTGGGGCCTCGGCCCATCAGGGCCGGGCGTGATTCCAAGGACAAACGACTATGAGCACAAATCAACAAAACGGATCCGAAGAAAGTCAGGTCGTTGACCATTATCCGGTGATCATTATCGGAGGCGGGCAGGCCGGGCTGTCCATAAGCCACTGCCTGAAAGAGCGGAGGATCGATCATCTGATCTTTGAAAAGGAACGGTTGGGGGAGTCATGGCGGAGTAAACGTTGGGACTCGTTCTGTCTGGTTACACCGAATTGGCAATGCCAGCTGCCTGGTTTCCATTACTCCGGCAACGACCCGGACGGGTTCATGAAGAAGGACGAGATCGTAGCCTATATCGAGGCTTACGCACAATCCTTCCAACCACCGCTCCGGGAGGGAGTGCATGTTTCTCGTTTGGCCCAAGACGAGGCAGGTCGGTTCGTGGTTAGCACGACTCTGGGCGATTATCTGGCGGATCAAGTTGTGGTTGCCACGGGAGGATATCAGGTACCTTCCGTGCCGCGAATTGCGGAGCGACTTCCTGCCACGGTCAGCCAAATGCTTTCCAGCGATTATAAGAATCCGGAGTTAATTGGTCCGGGCGAAGTGTTAGTTGTAGGGTCAGGCCAATCGGGTTGTCAAATCGCTGATGATCTCCATCTGGCTGGACGTCGAGTCCATCTATGCGTGGGTGGAGCGCCCCGGACAGCACGACGGTATCGAGGTAAAGACGTAGTCGCTTGGCTCCATGAGATGGGTTATTACGACAAGCCAATCCATGAGCATCCGCTGAAAGAACGGGTCCGGGCCAAGGCGAATCATTATGTGACGGGGCGCGATGGTGGCCGGGATATCGATTTGCGAAAACTGGCCACAGAAGGGATGAAACTTTATGGCCGGTTGAAGGACATTAATGGTACGCTGCTAAAATTTGCGGATGATTTAAAGCAGAACCTCGATCAAGCGGACGCTGTCGCCGAGAGTATTAAGCACACGATCGATAAGTTTATTGAATCGGCGGGGATAACGGTATCAACTGAGGAACGGTATCGCCCGGTTTGGGAGCCCTCTGCGCAAGTTCTTGAGCTGGACTACCTCGCGGCAGGTATCCAGACCGTGATCTGGTCAGTTGGTTACCGGACCGATTACAGCTGGATCGAGGTTCCCATCTTCGACGGTAAAGGTTATCCCTCGCATCAACGCGGCGTAACCACAGTGCCCGGCCTTTATTTTCTGGGTCTGCCATGGCAGTACACATGGGGTTCAGGCCGTTTTTCTGGTGTTGCCCGCGACGCCACCTTTCTCGCGGACTATATGGAGGCGCGCCGTGGAGCTCCGCCGCCGGAGCCCAGTCGCCTCCTTAATGAGCTTGCCTTAGGCTCGTGAGAAGTGTGGAGCGCCGCCTTCCCGCGGGCGTGGGGCGAGGCCGATTCGGTGGGAGGTGCACGTCGCCTGCCGCAGGTGGTATCCCGAAGGGATGATAGGACTCAGCCTGGGGTTTTAACCCAAAGGCGCTAAGATAAAAATAAGACGGAATCGCCGCACCAGACGTCGCCAAGGCTATGTCGGTCAAGAAAGAGCACGAAGAAGGAAAAAAGACCGAACCGCAGATGGACGCAGATGCGCGCAGAATTCGCTCTGAGCTTCGATCACGACCCCCGAATGAGAATCGGTTTGCCCGTGCCGGTGTCTCTCGCTCTCTGGTAGTAATCAACCGTAAAGAGCAATCTGTGAATCATCTCAATCTGCGTAGATCTGCGTTCATCTTCGGTTAAGGCCTTTTGTTCGCATCCGTTCGTATCCGTCCCGATTCTTTTTTGCGTTCCTTGCGCTCTTTCTGACCGACATAGCCTTGGCGACGTTTGTCGCGGCTATTCCATTTTCTTATCTTGCCGCTTTAGGGGTTAAAACCCCAGGCTGAGTCCTATCATCCCTTCGGGATTTAAAACCGGCAAACGCTCGCGGGATTTGTCTTCCCACCACGGGATCGAGAACGTTCACCGGGCTTGCCCGGATTCAGCGATCGGAGGCGCCCCCGAAGATTTTTTTGCAAAACGGTTCGACTTTCGGTTGCGTCCTTAGTCAATTATCGTGTTTTTCGCCAGCCGATAGAAGACTGGTGCTTCCCCCTTTCCGATGAGTAATCCGCTTCAAGATTCTGCCGACCAATACGCGCTGCGGATGGTCAACATTGATAAGTATTTTGGTCTGGTCCGCGCTTTGACCAGCATCAACTTGGACGTCGGTCGCAACGAAATCGTCGGGTTGATTGGAGACAACGGTGCCGGTAAATCCACCATTGTAAAAATCCTGACTGGGGTATTTCCGCCGACTAGCGGTGAACTGTACATCGCCGGCCGGAAAGTCGATTTTCGACGCTACAACGTTCAAAGCGCCCACCGGCACGGCATCGAGACCGTCTACCAAGACAAGTCGCTCGGCGAAAAGCAGGTGCTATGGCGGAACTTTTTCATTGGGCGCCAGATCGTCAACCGTTTCGGTTTCATTGACGTTAAGAAACAGAAAGCCATCGCCAATGACATCATGCTCAACACGATCGGCTTCCGGGGGAAGGGAATCACCGTGGACTCAACTGTGAGCCAGCTTTCCGGTGGAGAACGTCAGGGGATCGCGATCGGGCGGGCCATGTATTTCGAGGCTGACCTCATCGTCCTGGATGAACCAACCGTTGCTTTGTCGCTCAAGGAAGTGGCGAAGGTGATCAACTTCGTTCACAAAATCAAAGAGGCAGGCAAGGCGAGTATTTACATCTCTCATAGTCTTCCGGACGTGTATGAAGTCTGTGACCGTTTCGTTGTCCTGGATCGAGGCGAGATCGGGGCCAGCATTTCGAAGAAAGAGATCACTTTGAAAGAGCTGGATGATTTTCTGCTCGAGTACGCGCACGGTCGGAAAGATAAGGCACAGCAATGAATTTCTTGAGGACTGCTTATCGGTTTCTGGGCCGGCTGGAAGGTTTCGCCATCGCGACGGTCTTGCTGGTTCTGTACGTCGTTTTAATCGTGGTCGCTCCCGCGGTGTTCACACGGCCGATGATCTATTTCTCGTTCCTGGAAACCGTCCCGCCCACGCTCATTGCGGCGCTAGGGTTGACGCTGGTGATCACCGCGGGCGAGATCGATCTGAGTTTCCCTGCGGTCATTTCTTTGTCGGGCTTCGCGCTCGCTTGGGGGTGGAAAACCTTTGATCCATCCTACTGCGCCGTGATCGGCATCGTGCTGGCACTGGCCGCTGGCGCGCTGGTTGGCTATCTGAACGGGCTTATGGTCGCGCGGATCGGGGTTCCGTCAATCATGGCAACCCTGGCGGCCAATTTCTTCTGGTATGGCATTTCGATTCTGCTCGCCGGCGGTCTGCAGCAGACGCTCCGAGGAAGCGACGAGAATCTTGTTCACGAGCTTCTAGTAGGCCGCCCGTTTTTGGGGATTCCGCTCCAGGCAGTCTGGTCACTGGCGCTGGCGGTGTTTCTTTGGTTCATCCTCAATCGGCACAAGTTCGGGGAAAGCGTCATGTTTATCGGCGACAACGCCAACGTAGCCCGGGTTATGGGTGTGAATGTCGAAACTACCCGCATCCGTCTGTTCACCTTGCACGGTATCATCGCGGCGTTTTCTGGAATTATCCTGACCCTGAACATTGGCGTGTTCTATCCGAATCAAGGTAACTATCTTCTACCTGCGATGGCCTCGGTGTTTGTCGGCGGGACCTCGATTGCCGGGGGTGCAGGCTCCATCTTCGGAACCTTTTTCGGGTCGTATGTTATCGGTTCACTGGAAGCTGGCGTCGTTGCCACCACGATTAGCGGGTACTGGGTCCAGGTTGTCGAAGGTGGCGTGATGGCAGCAGTTGTTGTCCTGAACGCCGCAACGGGGAAAGGGGACTTTGCTTCATTGTTTAGCCGATTCCGGCACAATAAGAGAGTTGAGGAGTTCAGGAGTGCAGGAGTTCAGAAGGGCCAGGTTCGGTAGGGACGAGCTCCTGCTCATCTTTCCGTGAGAAGTGAGAGGTGAGAAGTAAGGGAGCGGGTCGTTCCGCGTGTGGCCTTGGTGGGGCGCCTCATCACCAATCACGTTTCACCTCTCACGGACAAGTTTTTCCGTTAACGTTCACGGCCCACGAGCGTTTTTAGCGTGATTCTGAACTCCTGAACTCCTTGAACTCCTGAACTCCTTCCTATTTAGTCTTTACCAAAGGCCTGAACCTTCATTTAATCAGGGCTAACCCCCTCAGCGAATCTCGCTGAATCCACGAATTCATTGATTTATGATGAGCCCCAAAATAAGGCGTTTCTACTATGCTACGGCGTGCGGATTGGTCTCCGCCCTCGCTTTAGTTATGGCTCCGGTGAAGTCAGCCGGCGCCGACGGCAAGATTGTCATGTATATGCAAATGGGCGGCGATCCGGGTATAGCCTCGGTTTTAGCGCGCACCACAGGAGCAGAGGCGGCAGCCAAAGCCCTCGGGATCGAACTGCATGAGCAGTACGCAAGCTGGGACACAAAGAAGATGATCGACCAGTTCAAGGAGGCGATTGCCGCTAAGCCGGACGGCATCGAGATCATGGGTCATCCCGGCGAAGATGCCATGGGGCCATTGGTCGACCAGGCCGAGGCACAGGGAATCATCGTCACCAGCGGCAACAATCCGCTGCCTAATCTGGAAAAGAAATATAAGGAAAAAGGGTTTGGATATGCCGGCGCCGACCTGTATGCGGGCGGTTATTTAACCGGACAAGCGATGGTCGAGAGCGGAAAGCTCAAAGCGGGCGATAAGGCAGTCGTTTGGGACATCTTCCACCAGGAAGGCCGCAGCCGTAGTTCTCAGGGTGTGTTTGACGCTCTGGAGAAGACTCTCGGCAAGGGTAACGTGGACAAACTCGATGTCACCCAGGATATCGACAGCGACGCAACCAAAGGGATCCCGGTGATGACAGCCTACCTTGCAGCTCATCCGGACCTTAAAGCAATTGGGACCCAGCACGGACAACTCACCGCCATCTTGCCCAAGATCCTCAAAGATGCTGGCAAGAAACCGGGTGATGTGGTGGTAGGAGGTATTGACCTCGGACCGGACGTCATCGCCGGTATCAAGGCTGGCTACATCGTGGCCAGCTTCGATCAGGTACTTTACCTCCAAGGCTGGGATCCCGTGATGCAAGTCTGGTTAACGAAGAAATATCTTATCCCCGGTTTGCACCAGGACACGGGGGTTGGGTTGGTAACTCCCGCGAATGTCGATAAGATCGCTCCGCTGATCCAGCAGGGTTTCCGTTAATTCGGTAACCGGTCACGGAAGGCAATTGGTTTGACGACGCCTCGCCCAAAGCGGGGCGTCATAGGCCAGAGGAGCTAGGAGCTAGAATCCAGGAGTCAGGAGACGTATGGTGATCAATAGCCTATTTCTCCGCCATCTGAATCTGCGCCTTCACACAATCCGGCGGCATGTGCAGGGCGAAGTTGAAGGCATCGACACTCTTGTCGAACTCGAACGTCCGGCTAATCAACGGTTTTACGTCGATCTTACCGGAGCCCATTAGTGCCAGGGCTCGGGGATAAACGTGAGCGTAACGGAAGACGGTTTCGATGGAAGCTTCTTTTGCGCTCAAGGAGACGACGTCAATCGGTACCGGCTGGATCGGTAGGCCGATGAAGACGATACGACCGCCCGGACAAAGCGGCTCATGCACCGTCTTGATTGCGGGCGGTGCTCCGCTCGCCTCGAAAACAATGTCTGCGCCCCAACCGTCGGTGAGATCGTCGATGACTTCTCGGAGGTTCTCTTTAGTCAGGTTCACCGGGCGGATTGGTCCGAGTTTCGCAGCAACGTCCAGCTTGGGCTGGAGAACATCCGTCATAACAATTTGGCTGCAGCCGCCGGCCAGAGCGGCTAGTGCGGTCACATTTCCGATCGGACCGGCTCCCATAACCACTGCCACATCTCCGGGTTTAATCTTTGCCTTTACTGATGCGTGCATGCCGACGGCTAACGGCTCTACCATTGCCCCTTCTGCGAAGCTAACGTTGTCCGGTAGGCGGAAGGTATAAGCTGCCGGATGGACTACAAAAGGGGTGAGGCATCCATGCACGGGCGGGGTCGCCCAGAATCGGACTGCCGGGTCCAGGTTGTAAATTCCGAGGCGGGCGGCACGGCTGTTCGGGTCGGGGATGCCTGGTTCCATGCAGACCCGATCACCAACGCGCAAGTTTTTTACCTCGCTTCCGACTTCGACTACGGTACCGGCTGCTTCGTGCCCAAGCACCATCGGCGATTTCACCACAAAGGGCCCAATCTGGCCGTATTCGTAATAATGCACGTCGCTGCCGCAGATACCGACCGTATGGATTGCGATCCTTACATCGTGCGGCCCCAGGGTAGCCGGCAAATCGATTTCTCGTAGCGACAGTTCGCCTTTTCGTTCCAGGACTAAAGCTTCCATAGGATGAGGTTCTTTGGCTAGTTTTTCTAAAGCTCTTATCTGCCGCGATCATGTGATTGCGGCCAATCTTCCCAGAAATCTAGACGATCTCGGAGCGGGGTTCTACCGCTTGATTTGTCAGACTATAACCGGCTTTTGGCGCTCGCTATTGCGGCTCAAAGCGACTGTCAGATTTAGCGCGTAGGGAATAAAGGAACTAGCCCGGGGTTTTATCCATCAATGATCGCCAGGAAGCGCTAATCAGCTCCGTAGGAGCGAAATATTTATAGCTCGGTAACCCACACGCGACAAGCTCC
>DASUWQ010000533.1:0-5148 GCA_036378375.1 Chthoniobacterales bacterium | reverse complement strand
ACTGGCTGATCAACGGGATCGCTTCCTATACGCTGGATTGTGGCTTAGGCGCCAGCATCGGTTTCTGGGTCACTTCTCCTCAACCGACCAGCGAGTTACAAAACGTTTGGATTCCATGGCAATACGAGCTCGACGCGGGCGTGTTCTATAAGCACAACAACTGGGAAGTCAGGCTGGATTTCTTTAACATCACTAATCAATTGAATTTCACGACGGGGGGTTCGTTTGCTGAAAATGGGAATGACATGATTGTACCGGGGTTACCGTTCCATATTCAGGGGACCGTCACGATTAGATTTTAGTTTAGCTCAGCCGCCGGTTAGGGACCGGCACCGGCGGACTGGAAAGCCAAGGGATTTCTTTTCTGGGACAGAGATTATCAGCCACGACAATGTCAGAAGCAGCCTCGTCTACGTCCAGCGCAGGCACGGTACGGTCGAATCGACTGTTAAGCAGCATCGATCGGTTCTTCCGCATCTCGGAACGAGGCTCCAGCTTTCGTTGTGAACTTCTAGCGGGGCTAACTACTTTCAGTACGTTGTCCTACATTCTGGTGGTCAATCCGATGATCATGTCTGCTTCGGGCATGGATTACGGGGCATTGATCACGGCGACCGCGGTGGTCGGCGCCGTGTTCACGGTGATGATGGGTCTCTGGACTAACTATCCGCTGGCCATGGCGCCCGGTATGGGGGTCAATGCTCTGCTCGCTTATCAGGTATGCCAAGGGATGCATGTACCTTGGCAAGGAGCGCTGGGGCTAGTCTTTTACAGCGGTATTTTGTTCTTTATTCTGTCGGTCACCGGACTCCGCAAGCTGATTATCGACAGTTTTCCGGGCTACTTTAAAAAGATTGTTTCCGTGGGGATTGGTTTCTTTCTGGCTTATCTCGGGTTAAAAAATTGCGGGCTTCTGGTGGCAAATCCACGCACCATGATTGGGCTGGGTAGCTTAGCGTCGCCCGCCGTTTTGCTGCCTTTTGTCGGTATCGCGATTACGGTCGTAATTACTTATCGACGAGTGCCGGCCGCGCTCGTGTTGTCGATCTTGCTGATCAGCATCATCGGTTTGTTCCTGCCGGGCTCGCATCCCCACACGACTTTGACCATGTTGCCCGGGCGATTTTTTGACTGGCCTGGGTCAATGGGAAAGGTGTTTTTGCAACTCGATTTTGGATATTTCTGGACTCACTTGAATCTTTGTCTGCCAATTGTGTTAGCCATCTTGTTTGGTGATTTGTTCTCTGCTATGGCGACCCTGTTGGCCGTTTGCGGGCTTGCCAAATTAACCGATGAGAACGGTGATTTGCCCAAGCTCAAACAAGCCCTCACCGCCGACGCTACGGCGGCCATGGGGGCTGCTTTACTCGGTACCAACACACCGGTTATTTATATTGAATCAGCGGCGGGGGCAGAGGCAGGAGGCCGTACTGGCTTGGTTAGTATCGTCGTAGCGATCTGTTATTTGGCTGCTCTTTTCTTTACCCCGGTCATTGCAGCGGTGCCGGCCATAGCCACCGGCCCGGTATTGGTCGTCATTGGAATCTTTATGGCTCAAGGATTGGGCGAATTGAAGTTCGCGGATTTAACAGTGGCAGCGACCTTTCTTGTGACCATGCTGCTGATGGTCCTGACGTCAGCCAGCGACGGCTTGGCGCTTGGTTTTATCGTCTGTGTCCTGATACATTTGTTAACCGGACGAGCGAAAGAGATCAAACCAGCGGCCTACGTCTTGGCTGGGCTGTTCTTGTTGCATTATCTTTTCCCGTAGGGCGGGGGGTGGCCTGCGGGAAACAACGCGTTGGAGACTGCGACCGATGGGACCAATGAGACTTATAGGACTTATGTGTTTCGGAGGCGGCAAGGAACTGCCAACCGCAAACCGCTGAGGGCGCAGCCTTATCCGTTCTGCTCTCGTCTATCGCGGAAGAAGTCTTGGAGAAGTTGACGGCATTCTTCTTCGCAGACGCCGGATGTGATCAGGCAGCGATGGTTTAGTTGGGGCATTTGTAAGAGATTGATCATGCTGCCGGCTGCGCCTCCTTTCGGGTCTGGGCAACCGAAAATCACTCGGCGTAGCCGGACATGGACGATCGCCCCGGCGCACATGGGGCAAGGCTCTTTAGTGACATAAAGGTCGCAATCGTTGAGTCGCCAATCGCCGACAGCGCTTTCGGCTTGTGTAATTGCCAGGATTTCGGCATGCGCAGTGGCGTCCTTGAGAGTCTCAACCTGGTTCCAAGCGCGGGCGATGATATTGCCTCCGGATACGATGACCGCCCCGACCGGAACCTCCTCGGCCGAGCGTGCTCTTCGCGCCTGGCGGAGGGCTTCCCCCATGAAATAAGTATCACTCGCAAGATCCAGCATTTCGGAACTTGAAATCTCACGCAAAGACGCAAAGACGCAAAGATGAAGACAGAAATAGCCGCGAAAAGGCGCAAAAAAAAGATTAACACAAGAATGGGGAACAAACGAAACTGTCAGACCATTCGATCCGACAATGCCGATTACTTTGTCCGCGCAAGTTCGTTCGAAGCAACTGTCCTACCTGACCCACGGCCCTAGCAAATCATCCCCGGCTTTAAACTTTGCGCCTTTGCGTCTTTGCGTGAGATTTTCTGTCTCTTCGGTTGCGGTCACGCCGCTTTGTGGTCTTTGTGACCTTGTTGTGATAATCAAGGTAGCATCGTGAGCAGCAAACCAATCATTATCGCGCCTTCAGTGTTTGCGTGCGATTTCTCGAGAATAGGTGAGGAAATCACTCGGATCGAACAAGCTGGAGCCGACTGGTTTCACGTCGATATCATGGATGGACACTTTGTGGATAACTTTACCATGGGACCGGCCATAACGGAGGCGATCTACAAGGTAGCGAAGGTACCACTGGATGTTCATCTAATGATCGAAAGACCGGACCATTTTTTTCCGCGATTTCAGCCGTTCGTTCGGAACATTACCTTTCACGTGGAGGCGCCGTGTGATACCAAAGCGACGGCTCGGGCGATACGAGATAGCGGCTGTACCGCGGGACTGGCAATTAGTCCACCCACTCCGTTCGAAAAGGTCGAGCCGTTTTTAGACCAAATCGATCTTCTGCTGGTTATGACCGTGAACCCCGGGTTCGGCGGGCAGGCGTTCATCCCGGAGACGATGGAGAAAGTGAAAGCGGCGAAAAAAATTCGGGAACAGCGGGGACTCGATTTTCATATTGAGGTTGACGGAGGTATTCGGCCGAATACAGCCCGGGTAGCGACCGAGGCCGGCGCCAATGTTTTGGTCGCTGGAACGGCTGTTTTCCAGTCGGAAGATCCGGTTAAAGAGATAGCGGAACTGCGCGGAAGAGAATGAATCCTCGCTTAATCGCTGCTCTGATTCTAAGCTTCGGTCTTTTATTGACCGCTGCTCCGGCCACTGGGTATGCCCAAGTCGAGACCAGTGCTGATCAAGTAATTCTGACTCACTCGAGGTTGCAGCACATCATTGAACGGCATTGGTCGGATAGCACGGCCACTGGTGCAGGTAAGTTTCAGGCCGGAATCACCGTGGACAGTCTGCGAGACATGATCAATGAGGCTGTTCGTAACGGGCGTGCCCGCCACAATACTCATGGCCGTCCTGGGACGCTCTATGAATACGATTTTCAGCGTCAGATCGGCACGACAATCGATGGAGGGCCGGCCACGCGACTGCGCGTAGTAGTAAGCAACCGGAACGAAGTAATTACCGCATTCCCGTTTTAACCTATGCACTTGGACTATCGGCTCAACGAAGATAGGGAAACGGACTGGTCATCGGTGACTGAAGAGGATCTGCGCTATCGGGTAGCACTAGGTAATTTGATTTTCCATATCGGCGACAAAGACTTCAGTGCGGATTGGGATTGGATTCCGTTGGTAGATTTGGCGGCGAGTTTTGCTGAAATCATTCGGAAATTGGAAGGTGGTAGTTCGAGCGAGATCTTCGAGTTTACCGAGTCAGATGCCTGGGTTCGTTTTCAGAGAAAGGGTGACAAGGTTTTGGTGTCGACCAGTTACGGTGAAGGGGTGGCAGAGATAGCGCTACACTCGGCGTCTGCGGCGGTGAAGTCGTTTCGGGAACGGTTGCGGTCGGAGCTCGATAGAAAGCATCCCCAGGCTGCGCATAATGCGGCGGTGAGGAAATTGTTGGGAGCGGGTTAACGTCTTTCGGTTGTCGGGTTACCCGACCGGGACCTTGACCATGAAATGGTCGTACAGAATAGCCCAGGGCTTTAGCCCTGGGTAAACGGCGTAATAAAGTGCGCCCTGAAAGTGGCGTCCGACGCGCCGCGTGTTCAATCCCAAATGTAGCGCTCGTCAAAGGCAACTCGATGGCGTTTCATGATTTCGCGAATCTCTTCCTGATAGCTAAAGTTTTTGTGATGCTCGGCCTGGTTTAGGATATACGAAGTAACGGATTCCAGGTTTGACTCGCTCACCGAGAATGCGCCGTATCCGTTCTGCCAGCCGAAATCGGAGAGCCCTTTCTCCTTCAGGCGTTTTGACGAGGATCCCTTCAATCGCCCGACTAAGTCGGAGAATGCAATATTCTTCGATAGAGACGAGAAAACATGAACGTGATCTTCAACGCCTCCAATTTTGATCGGGTGACAATCCAGGTTTTTCAACGTGCCAGCCATATAGGCATAGATCTCGTTGCGGAGCTCATCAGATCGAAGGTATGGTCGCCGATCTTTTGTGGAAAAGATCGCGTGAACGAGGAGATGGGTTAGAGATTGGCCCACGGGATTAAAACATCATATATTGTAGTTATAGTCAAGCGGTTAGGTGCGTCTACGCGTTTTGGCGGATATCACCGTTTCCGTACCGGAGCCGCTCATCGGGCGCCACTTTCAGGGCGCTCTCGCTTGCGTCGCCACCCAGGGCTGAAGCCCTGGGCTGTTCTGTCAGACCATTTCATGGTCAAAGCGACGGCGTGCTAGGCAGGCCATCAGTTATTGACCTCGAGTTCTTATCGGAGCGCGCAGCTGATTTCGGACTTAGTTACGACCTCGTCGCCAACTCTTCCGCTACCCGCAGCGCCTGAGCTGCGATTGTCAGTGCTGGGTTACAGGCAGCCGACGAAGGGAAAAACGAACTATCGACGACATAGAGATTCTGTACGTCA
>DASUWQ010000532.1:0-28923 GCA_036378375.1 Chthoniobacterales bacterium | reverse complement strand
CAGAGCCAGCTGCACCATGGCGCCAGCTGGTCCCTGCACGTCGCCGGCACGATGCGAGGCGAACGGACGGAAACCAGTTTCGGGTCGGTGACTTGGGAAAGTTCTCCGGCGGACGATCTGGCGCCGTTAGTGGTCGAGGATTTCTACGGTTACATGAGCGATATAGGGCTCCCTTACGGAGATGAATTTCGACCACTCCGCGCGCTTTCGGTTGGGCAGGGTCGATCCGAGGGACACGTCGCGTTATCAGACAGGACCGCTGGCCGAGCGACTGAGTACTCGCTTCACCCCGTCCTCCTGGATGGATCACTCCATGTGTTTTCGGCCGCAGCTGCCTCAATGGAAGATCGTAAGGCAGGACTGAAGTTACCGGTTCGTTTTTCGAAGATTCTCTTTCTGCATCCCCCTGGCGAATCAAGCCGGGTCCGGGCCACCGTCCATCACTGCAGCAGCGAGTACGTCGAAGGCCGCATCGAACTGTTTGATGATAGTGGACGGCCTTGCGTCTTGGTAGACGGATTTCGAGCGATTGCTATCGCAGGGGCTCATCGAGGAGCCGCCCAGGCAATGAGTCGAAACGTCGTTTACCACCTGGCTTGGGAAAGAACCCAGATGGAGTTTAACGGTTCTCACCCCGAACCGGTGCCGCTGTCGCGTTTACGAGATGCCGCCCAGACCGCGCATGATCAGGTGCTTGCGGCCAGAGGCCAAACTGCCGTCGAGCAAGCGATTTTCGCCGGAGATCAATTGGCAGCCGCTCAACTGGCCGCTGGCATCCGGGAAATGGCGTCTGTAAGCGAAGCTCAGGAATTCACCAGCGACTCGCTCAGGGTCGCGGAACCGATGCAGCAGGTCTTTAATCGCTTCCTGGCCAGCCTGACAGAACGCGGTTGGCTGGAAGCTATCGGATCGAGCTATCGCCCAACTCCGGCCTTCATTGAAGCTGCCGATTCTGCCCCCGACATTCTACGCGCATTCATTGCAGATCATCCGGGTTACTTGTCCGAGGCTCTTCTTTGTGCCGCGAGCTGCGCAGAACTCGGTCCGATTTTACGAGGCGAGAAGGATGCGGTGCAGGTTCTGTTCGCGGGTAGCTCGGCGGATTTGCTGGATCATTTCTATTGCGAGGGACTTTACACGAGTCATTGGCTAGCCGGCATAACGGCAGCTATTCAAGAAGCCGCTCGTCATTTGCCGGAAGGAAGGGGTCTGCGGATCCTGGAAGTCGGAGCTGGAACGGGTGGACTATCCGCTCATGTTCTGCCTTTGATCGAGCACGAGCTGCACTCGTACACTTTTACCGATGTATCTGCGGCATTTTTCGCACCTGCTCGGCAGAAACTGGCCAACTTTACCAACGTCGAATACAAACTCTTCGATTTGGAGAAACCGGCTGCCGACCAAGGTTTTCATCCTGATGCCTTCGATTTCATTATCGGCACGAACGTCATTCACGCAGCCAGTGACATTCGTTCGGCATTAAAGCAGCTCCACCTGCTGCTGGCCCCCGGGGGAAATCTCGCGTTCATGGATGTCGCTAATCCGCAACTATGGACCGACGTGGTGTTCGGTCTGACCCCGGGATGGTGGCGTTTTACCGATCGAGATTTGCGCCCGGTTCATCCCCTCCTGCAGCGTTCTCAATGGGAAGCTGTGCTTCAAGAAACCGGGTTTGCAGAGACCGCTACTTTACCGGGACTCCTAGGTCCGGAAGGCGAAGGTCAGATCGGGTTTTTGGCTCGGAAGGCTTGGCAGAAGGCCCCGCAGAATTCGGACGAACAGAAGCTCGTCCCTACCGGGAACTCGTCGGAGGAACAGGATCTCCTTAGCGAGAAATCCTGGCTAGTATTTGCCGACCAATCCGACCTTAGCCAGCAGCTCGTTTCGCGACTCAGAAACGCAGGAATTAGGTGCCGGATTGTTCGGACCGCCGACCGTTTTGCTAATACCGGGACTGACTCTTTCACAGTCGCTCCGGAGCACTTGGATGACTGGAAGTCTCTCCTAGAAGAATGCGCGGCGGATGCGCCTCCGGAACGGATTGTCTATTTCTCGAGCGAAGCGGATGGGAAATCCAGCGGACGCGATGGCGTATTGATGGAGACCGATGCATTGCTGCATCTGGTGCAAGCGATAGAGACAGTCATCGGCCCAACGTCGAAAATTCGCCTTGATCTGGTAACCCGAGGTGCGCAGCCGGTCGGGCGGACAAAAAGCCCAACTACGGTTGCTCAGGGTCCCGCTCTCGGGTTGTTCCGGGTCATTCTTAATGAATATCCAAGCTTCTCCGGCCGGGGCATCGATCTGGGGAACGAGGCGTCGCCTTCCGATTTTTCGCTTCTGTGGAACGAATTACTGCGGGTAGACGGCGAACGCGAGGTGGCTTTCAGAGGTGAAGCCCGCTACGTCCAACGGATGATCCGTGGTCGATCTGCGCATCAGGAGCAGCTTGATTCATCAGTCCCGCTGCGACTTGAGTCAAGGGAGCGTGGCCATCTGGATAGGTTAGGGTTTAAGCCATTTATCTTACCGGAGTGTGAACCCGGCCAAGTACTCATCGAAGTCAAAGCGGCAGGTTTGAACTTCAGGGACGTTCTAAAAGCTCTAGCCTTGTATCCGAGCGAAGCACCCGACGCGCGGCTTTTCGGCGATGAAGTAGCCGGCATTGTTAAGGCGGTAGGTGCAGGTGTCGATCATGTTGCCCCAGGCGACCGGGTATTTGGTCTGGCCGTGTTCGGGCTGGCTACCGAGACATTGGCCCGAGGCGGAGACATACGGCAGATTCCCGGCGAATTGTCTTTTGAAGAGGCGGCAACGTTGCCGGTCGTGTTTATGACGGCTTGGCATTCGTTATACAACGTCGCCCGAATGCGCCCGGGCGAATCGATCCTGGTTCATGCCGGAGCCGGCGGAGTCGGGATGGCCGCGATCCAAATCGCTCATTATCTCGGCGCCGAAGTGATCGCTACTGCAGGCAGTCCGGTTAAACGGGCCCTGCTGGACAAATTAGGCGTTAAACACGTGATCGACTCGAGGCGCGGCGACTTTGCCGACGCCGTGATGCAGTTAACGAACCGGCGTGGAGTCGATGTCGTGCTAAATGCTCTGGCCTCGGAAGCGATCCCGATGGGACTCTCATGTCTGGCTGAATTCGGGCGTTTCATTGAGATCGGGAAACGTGACATCTACCAAAATTCACGCATACCGCTTTGGCCACTTCGCCGAAATGCCTCCTTCCATGTCGTCGCCATGGATGCTGTGTTTTCCGGTGACGAATCGCTGACTCGCCAGATGCTGGCCGAGATCTCCACTCTCGTGGAGCGCGGATCCCTTCGACCTCTTCCGTTCCGGTCCTTCCCAGCGGCTCGAGTCGATGCGGCGTTTCGTTTGATGGCACAAGGGAAGCACATTGGAAAAGTGCTGGTAGCATTTCCAGAAGTGTTCAGACCGCAGCTCGGCGAACCCTTAACTGCCGGATTCCAGGTTGATCCGGAGGGTTGTTATTTGATTACCGGCGCATTCGGAGGATTCGGAAAAGTCCTGGCGCAATGGCTGGTGGAAGCAGGTGCCCGAGGTTTGGCCTTGGTGAGCCGACGCGGAGCTGACACGCCGGAAGCAGAAGCGTTTGTGAGTCGCCTTCGCGATCGTGGTGTTTCTGTTTCCGTCATTCGCGCGGACATCGGGTCCGCGAACGAGGTGAGTCGCATCATGAGTGAGATCCGGTCGGCGAACCGTCCGTTAAAGG
The DNA here is from genome assembly GCA_036378375.1 of Chthoniobacterales bacterium. Lineage (GTDB taxonomy): Bacteria > Verrucomicrobiota > Verrucomicrobiia > Chthoniobacterales > JAFAMB01 > JAFAVN01. The sequence goes on along the minus strand of DASUWQ010000532.1, from coordinate 25,178 downwards.
GCGTTTTCCACTTGGCCATGGTGATCGATGACGCGCCATTGTCGGCACTCACTCGCGATCGGATGCAGAGCGTGCTTGGTCCGAAGGCCAACGGCGCCTGGCTGCTCCATCAAGCAACGCAGGACCTGAAGCTCGATTGTTTTGTGATGTTCTCATCTATATCGAGTGTGTTCGGAAATCCGGCCCAGGGGAACTATGCAGCGGCCAACGCTTTCCTTGATTCATTAGCCCACCATCGCCGGGCATTGGGACTTCCTGCTCTGACGATCAACTGGGGAGCCTTGGGCGGCGAAGGATATGTCGCTCGCAATGAACGGGTGGCTGAGTTTCTCGCCCGGCAGGGCACCGGCGAACTTTCGCCGCGTGAGGTAGTCGACCTGATGGAGTCGTCATTGGCGGCCGATTCTACCCAAGTGCTCGCGATCCGGCTGGACTGGGCAAAATGGCGGCAGGTCTTCCGCAGCATGCAGGAAAAGCCGCTGCTGGAGCGGATTTTTGCAACCATTGAAGGCCAAGAGACCCCTGGAGCGGTCAGCGATTACCGGCAAAGGATCGAGTCGGCCGCGCCTGACGAAATTGAAGGCATCGTGGGGCAAGCGGTCCGCGATGCGGTAGCCTCGGTGTTGCGAGTTAAACCCGAGACTTTGCGCGACGACCAGCCGTTAACCGACCTAGGACTCGATTCGTTGATGGGCGTTGAGATCGAGAATACGCTTGATGCCTCGCTCGGCGTCTCTCTGCCTCCGGCCAGCTTAACCCGGGCACGCACCATCGGCCAGATCGTATCCCTGATCGCCGAACACATGGGCGCAAAACGGAACGGAGCCGCCCCGGCAAAAAAAGCAAAAGCAGCCGCAAAAGAGACCACCAACCGGACTTCTGCTGAAGAAGTAGACTTGACAGCGCTATCCGATGAAGAAATCGCTAGCTTGCTCGGTGAAGACACCGCTGCGGAGAGTTCCGATTCGCGAGATGTCGTCCACTGACGAGCATCCGATGGAGCTATCCGAAGACAAGCGCGCCGCTCTCAAGGAGTGGCTGACAAGTGGGAACGTAGTCCTGCAGCCGTTGACGTTACCTCAACGCGAGTTGTGGGAGACTTCGCCAGTGCCGGTCGCAGATGTCGCTAACCACATCTGTTGCCTTATCAATATCCGGGGAGTACTGACTCCGGAAGCCTGCGAAGACGCGGTGCGCCGCGTGGTGGAACGCCAGGAAGCACTACGGCTTTCGTTTCTTCCCGGTAAAGCAGGTCCGGTCCAGATGATCCGGCGAACGGCCGAGCCTAACCTGCAATATCGCCCGCTTCCGAACGGACTAATCCATAACGAGGCGGTGGAAGAAGCCGCGAACGAGGTTTTCAGCAAGCCCTTTGATCTCGTACGCGGACCACTTTACCGGGCCGAAGTGCTTCGGCTGAGTGCGGACGTTCATGTGATTGTTCTGGCGATACATCACGCCATCGCAGATGGCTGGACGCTGGGGATTTTCGTGGAGGATCTGTGCGCATCTTACATACTGCGCATCATCCAACCTAATGAACGCCTCCCGGCGGTTCCTCTGACCTACGCCGCCTGGGGAGCAGCCGAGCGCGAATTCTGGACGCCCAAAGAATTAGAGCGGCGAGCTCCTTTCTGGAGATCTCAACTTGCCGGAACCCGGCGGCTCTGGAGCTCCTTGGAGGGACCGATAACCGCCGGCGGCCCCGCACAAAGGTTGGTTCTTCATTTCCCACCTGATTTAGCCGAGGCGGCCAGTGAACTTGCTCGGAAAACGGGGGCAACACTTTTTAGCACTCTGTTGGCCGCATTCCAGACCGCTCTATCGCGATGGACCAACGAGGCGGATGTTCTAGTCGGCACACCAACGGCGAATCGGACCAAACAATCAGTCCGCGAAACGATGGGGTATTTCGCCGGGATCGTGCCTATCCGCGGTTACGTAGAACCCGAGCGCACTTTTGCAGAGAGCCTGAAAGCGGTGCATCAAACCGCGACCGATTGCTTTGCCAATGCGATGCCGTTTGCTGAACTCGCGCCGACGCTAGGTGAAAAACCGGTCCCGGGGCACAACCCGGTTTTCGAAGTGCGTTTTGCGCTGCAAAATCATCCCGTTCCCGACGTCGCGCTGCACGGCTTGTCGGCATCCCTCAGCATGCGTTCAACGGGAACGGCCAGATTTCACCTTGGCTGCGAAATCACCGTAGTGGATGAAGGACTTGAGGTCGTATGGCTTTTCCGTCCGCAGCTGTTCCCGCTGGCAGAAATCAAAAACCTAGCTAACCTCTTTCAGGCGATACTGGCCGCCGCCTGTAGCTCCCCCGACAGCCGCATCAAGAGCTTGGTCGGCAAAAACGCATGAGCACAACACCGTCAACAGAAGTTTTGAGCCAGCAAGAACAACCACCTTGGGTGAGCCGGGCCGCTTTCCCGCTGTTGGTAGCGATTTACTTTGTGACCGAAGCAACCCTGTTAATATCTGTTTATCTAGGGGCTATCTGGGTAAGCGTACTATTGATGCTGTTCGTCAGTCATCTCATGCACGGGATGTTGATCGGATTTCACGAAGCCACTCATGGCCTGCTCCGCAAGAACCGGCGTTTGAACGAAATCGATGGGGTCATCATTGGCGCAATGAGTTTCATGAGCTTCAACCTTTACCGGGCAGCGCACCAATTGCATCACGCGCATCTGGCGACGCCAAAAGACGAAGAGCTTTGGCCGTTCGATATTCCCGGTACCCCCCGGTGGTTGAGGATTCTGTGCGCAGCTCTCGAGCTTACGGTCGGCTTCTTTTACACACCATTTTTGTTCGTCCGCACTTTTCTTCGTAAGGATTCCCCTATTCGCAATAAGAAACTCCGTCGGAAAATCTGGTTGGAATACGTTTTGATGGCAGTCACCTGGGTTTGTATTCTCGGTGCAGTCACCATCACAGGTTCTTGGAAGTACTTTTTATGGCTCTACTTGGTGCCGGCATTCTTGGCTGCGAACATGCAGAGCTGGCGCAAGTATATCGAACACGTCGGCCTGACCGGTTCGACTGTAAATGGCTCGACCCGGAGTATCATCGCCGAAGGACCACTCGGGAAATTTGTTGCTTTAACTTTACTACACGAACCGTTTCATGGCGTTCATCATTGGCGTTCTGGTATCCCTCACGCTGAGTTACCATTATTCACTTCGGCACTTGAACCGAAGAATCCGGATGAGATGGCGCCATTTCCAAGCTATTGGCATGCGTTCAAGCATCTATTCCGCAATCTAGCGAATCCCCGAGTCGGTTCTCAGTGGCTTACCCCCAACTCGTGACGACACCAAAGAGGGGCATGTCCCGGCGTCGGCAGGACCGACAACGCCGAAAATGACTAGGCGCTGGGGTGCCACATTCCGTTATTGACAGCTGATACCTGCGTTAAAAAAGATTTTTAGTCTTACCGCAAGTAGTGCTATCATCGTCGCCCAACCTGACCAGGCTGCACGGAGTTTGCAGCCAGCTCTGCCGTCCGAGACGAACTCGGATTGGGGTTTTTGGATTGAATAGAACCAGAGCGGCCCTCGACAAATCGAGGAAAACACGAGGGCCGGCAAAACCATAATGCCAACAATCTACTTATGCAGCCATCGCTTCGGTCCAATCAATCCGCGACTAGTGACACGGTGTTAGAGAGCCCCGTTTCAAACGCTTTCGAGGCAGTGGGCCTAAAGAAAGACTTCGATGACGGCGCAGTCCAAGCTCTCCGGAGCTTAGATCTCCAGATCCCCGAAGGGGAATTTATCGCCATCACTGGCCCCAGTGGCTGTGGCAAGACCACACTGCTTCAGTTATTGGGTGCGCTCGATCGGCCTACCGCTGGTACTCTAGTTTTCAGGGGAGTTTCCATTCCCGACCTACCCGATCCCTCGGCTTATCGATCTCGGGAAATCGGATTTGTTTTCCAGTCGTTCCATCTTTTGCCGACCTTCACCGCGTTAGAGAACGTGCAAATCCCGATGCTGGAAACCCGGATGTCGAGCGCGAAACGCAGAGATCGGGCACGTGAGCTTTTGAAATCCGTAGGCCTGGAACGTCGGCTGAACCATTTCCCAAGCAAATTATCGGGCGGAGAAAGACAGCGAGTGGCGATTGCCCGAAGCCTGGCTAACAACCCCTCCGTGCTACTCGCCGATGAACCGACGGGCAACTTGGACACCGACAATGCCGCCATGATCCTCGACTTGCTCATTAAGATTCAGCAGGAAAAACGCATGACGCTCGTGCTGGTAACTCACGACGACCGGGTCGCTCATCGAGCAGCGCGAATCATTCATATGATCGATGGACATGCGGTGTCAGACCGTCAAACGGGTAACGGAGTCTACCAGTGAGTTTTGTTACGGTCGTTGTCCGGGGTTTAATCCGTCGTCGCACGCGAACCACTCTTACGCTGTTAGGCATTTCAATCGGAATTGCCGCAGTTGTGGCGTTGGTTGGGCTTTCCCGTGGACTTAACAAGAGCTGGGCCGCAGGAATGAAAGCCCGCGGAACAGATGTTGTGGTCAGCAATATGACCAGTTCACTCGTCCCGAAACCATTCAATGCTACCGTGCGCGATCGGATCGCTCACCTTCCGCACATCGCCGCCACCTGTACACTGTTGGTCGACCTCATGAGCGTTGAAAACACCGAGATGATAATGGTCTCGGGCCGAGAATGGGGCGGGTTCGTCTGGGGAAACCTAAAGTTGATCTCTGGTAGAATGCCGAACGACCCGCATGAGAAAGCGGTCGTGCTTGGCCGTACGGCTGCCGAAGTGCTTAAAAAGAAGGTTGGCGATCCAATCCAGATCGAGACAGCGGAACTCAAAGTCGTTGGGATTGTCGACGGGAACGCTTGGGTCGAGAATGGATCAGTCATTCTTTCATTGCCATTGCTCCAGGAGATCACCGGCGATCAAGATAGAATCAACGTGATCGATGTGCGGCTTACGCCGGGAACCAGCCGGGCCGACGTTCAAGCGCTCTGCGAGCAAATTAACCAACTGGTAACGGAAGCTCGCGCGATCGTAGCCAGTGAGAACCTGAACCAAAGCGAGATCTCGCGGATTGTCGGGGCAATGAGTTGGAGCACCTCATTACTTGCGGTGCTGGTGGGTGTTCTTGGTGTGATGAATACGATGTTGATGAACGTCTTCGAACGGACACCGGAGATCTGCGTGTTGCTCGCCTTAGGCTGGAAACGACGCCGGATTGTTGAGCTGGTCCTCTGGGAATCTGCTATCTTGGGTCTACTCGGAGGCATAATCGGCGTCTTTATCGGAGTCGTGGGCGTGCGACTGCTCGGAGCGACGCCGAGTATCCGCGGGCTTCTGGAACCTGACATTGGGATACGCCTGCTCGCGGTATCAGTCGCAATTGCTATTTTGGTGGGTGTCGTGAGCGGCCTTTACCCGGCATGGCGCAGTTCAAGAGTCACACCTAGCCAAGCGCTGCATGGGTGAGCTCGGAACAGCGAGAACACAAAGACAGATCTCTTCACAACAAGATCACGAAGGCCACAAAAATGAATTGTTCTACAATTTTCTTGGACCATTTGTCCTCTTACCTCGGTGGCCTTTGCGGCCTTGTTGTGACGAGATTTGTCTTTGTGTTCTCGCTGTTATTTTCGCTGGTTCTTATCGGCTCGGCTGCCGACATGTCGCCGAAAGAGTTGGCTTCCGCAGTAGCAGCTAAACAGGAAGGCACTGCTTACGTTCGTCTCCGGCTACAAATAAAACCTTCCGGAAACGCCGCCGACGAGACACTACAGCTTCAGATCAAAGAAAGAAGAACTAAGACGGCAACCGACTTGGTGTATCAAGTGCTTTGGCCGCAACCGCGAAAGGGCGAATCTGTGCTCCTGCATCAGGAGGCCGGCCACTCGGCGAGTGGATCACTTTTCACACCGCCGGATAAGGCGCAGACATTGACCGCCTCTCAATTGCGCCAACCGTTTTTCGGCACTGACCTCTCTTATCTGGATGTGATTGAAGACCCGCTATCTTGGGAGAACCAGACTATCACGGGCACGGAGGTCATTAATGGGGTGAACTGCACGGTTCTGGAGTCGAAGCCAAACAAGGGAGAATCGGAATACGCCAAAGTTCGCTCATGGATCGATCCGAATCGATTGGTTCAAATGCGAATCGAGAAATACTCGACTTCAGGGGAAGTCAAAGTACGGATCGAGACTAGTCGTGTCGCGAACGATGACAAAGGCCGGCCGATCCCGGCAAATCTCATCGTACACACACCGCAAAAAGCTTCGGTAACCGAGCTCGATGGTTCTCGCATCAAACATAATGTCACCTTTAGCGATTCTGATTTCAGCCCTGAAGGTTTGAAGCAGGTTTCGGCTCCGACGGCTGCTGCGGAGTAATGGCAAGCTACGCAGCGCCTGGAGGGGGCCGCTTTGGCGCGTATCCCTTTCACCAAACGACATTTGATCTATGGCGTATTTGGCCGGAGCGGGTTGAGAAGCGGGTGGCTCCCAAGAATTACGCGGCGCAGGCTTCTCGAACAGAGGCGTTGAGTCAAAGCATCGCGCTGGGTAACTCGCGGGAGCCGCCTGCTTTCACATTTTCCGATCGCAACTCGCGATAGAGCAAGATGACATCATGTCTTGAGACGCGGTTTAAAGCGGCTCCCCTCCAGATTCCCCGTGACCGATCAAACTCCTTCTCAAATTGAGAATTCGAATCCTAAATTGGGATGGTTTCGCGGGGCATCAATTTTTATATATCCTGTAACTACCTAATTACCAGGCGCTTAACCAGACGCTAAATGCCTGGCACAGCACGTGCCTATAGGCCACTCGTTATGAAAATCGTGCCTTTTTCCTCGACTTTGCAGTTTCAACAAGAATCCCAAAGAGCGGTTCGAAATACTTGTTTTGCGGAGTCAGCCGTGTGGGCAGTGTTTGCGACCAGCAGCGTAATCAGCATGATATTCAGCCTGTCCCAGATCGCCCTGTGTTAACTAACACCTTCGGTTTCCCAAACGCTTACTGGTATCTCGTGAGATCAATGAAGGATCTATTGTCACTGACAGCGTTACTTATTGGCGGAGTTCAATTATTGTTAGGCCTCACTGCTCCGGCTGCGGATGAACAAAAAGCAGCGCAACCCGCAGCCGCACGAATTGCTGAGATCGAACGAGATCTCCAAGGCCGTCTCGGCGTGGCGATTCTGGATACGGCGAACAATAAAAGCGTCGAGTATCACGCAACCGACCGGTTTCCAATGTGCAGCACATTCAAGTGTTTGCTGGCCGCGGACGTTCTGGAAAGAGTCGACAAACAGGAAGAGCAGCTGGATCGCAAAATCGCTTACGGTCCGGCCGATCTGTTAGAATGGGCGCCAGTGACCAAGCAACATGTTCAGGAAGGGAGCATGACCGTAGATGCACTTTGCGCTGCGGCGATCGAGTACAGTGACAACACGGCGGCAAACCTTCTTCTAGAAACGGTCGGCGGTCCGCAGGGTCTGACTGAGTTTTTCCGTTCTCTAGGTGATTCGGTCACCCGACTTGATCGCAATGAACCGACCTTGAATACGGCAATTAAAGGAGATGAACGCGATACCACGACTCCTGCCGCTATGTTAGACGATCTGAAATCGGTGCTACTGGACGAGAAGTTATCCGTTGCGGGAAGACAAAGATTAGAAGGCTGGCTGGTAAAGAATACCACGGGCGACAAACGACTACGTGCCGGACTACCGTCGACTTGGCGAATCGGGGACAAAACCGGTACCGGCGAAAACGCAGCCCGAGGTGATCTGGCAATTGCCCGGCCCCCGAATCGGGCGCCAATTCTCATCGTTGTTTATAGCATCGAATCCCCCGCTCCGGACGACAAGATCAACGCAGCGTTCGGTGCAATTGGGAAACTGGTTGGAGAAGAGTTCTAGCGCGCCAAACCTCGCCGCGGCGAGGCTCCGCATAAACCAATGTGCCGATCGAGGCCTCAAAGCCGGATCAGGCGCACGTTATTGAGGTATAGAAAAGGTAGCGTTCAAATGATTGCCGCTAGCGTCGTGGGCGATGGTACCGTCGCCTTCATCAAAGTGATACATCAGCTGCACATTGGCATCGACCTGGGGCAAATTGGTTGGTGAAATCGCCGCGATGTAGCCCGCCGAACGGACAACATTGTGAATAGAGAATTCATCGATGTAGCCCCGAGCAAAATAGGTGGAGGATCGACCATTTTGGTTCCCAATCAGCATTTGCTGGCCAGCAGCAACAATGGATCCTGTAAGGGTATCACTCTCGGTCGTCATTGCCTGCAAAACCCCGTCGAGGTAAATGTTCACTCCGGCGGCCGAGCTTGAGCCATCATAGGTTTCGGCAACAAAGTGCCATCTGCTGTCACAAACATTGGTTGTACCGACTTTTCCAATGTAGTTGTTTGCGATGTCGCTTATGATGCGAACGTGTAAAAAGCCGTTCGAATCAACCCAGAACTCGTAGCCGGAATAAGGTTCGCCAGCCAACACATTAGTGAAAATGATGTTCGCCTTACCTGAAGGCGGCTTAGAAAGCATTTTAATTGCAGCCATCACGGTCCACGGTTGGGTCCGTTCGTATGGAAGGACGTTCCCGCACACGAATCCACTTGGTGGATCGGTCGCATCGAAACAGCCGTTCCCACCGTATCCATCAGTAGTAACCCAGGCGCTAATTGGATCGCCTATTTCAAATGCTAGAATCGCTCCGTTCCAGTTAGTAGCCGGCGCAGTCCAGCGAGCCGTATAGGAACCAACCGCGCTGGTCACTCTGTATTGGATGTTGTTGGGCTGGGCGTCGGTCTCGGTCCAACCCGCCCCAACTGCGCTCGGACTAGCGCCACGCTCAAGACCAATGAGCATATCGTTGGCGTTTGCCGTAGTGATCGGACCTATGACTGGATTCGCGGTTGTACCGTTCGATGTCAAAGTTGCGTCGAGCTCGCCGGAGAGTCCGCTGATTTCGGCCAGTTTGATAGAAGAGGCATTCCGAAAAGAACTCAAGGTCGCCGTGACGCTGCAAGGGCCACCCCTGGCTCCATAGCATACCCAAGTTTGAGTGGATGTCACCCCTACTCGGATTGGATCGACCGCCAAGTACAGATTGCTTTGACTATCTGTGACGCTAACGACGTAGCCGTCAGTACCAAGCCAGCTAACAAAAACCACAATGGCGTCGCCAGTAGCGACGGGATTATTGAAGGAATTGGTCGGCTGAGTGAGTGTCCCGCCGTAATTGGCAGCAATTTGGATAACCGCACTTGCGATTTGAGCGACAGTACTCATAACTTCTACTTCGCGAACGCCTTCATGGGGAGCCGTATAATTCTTTTGTTGAGCCTCGACAATTAGATTTCTGGTTTTTTTTATCGCTATTTGAACTTCCCCGAGGAACAGACGTGAGAGGGTTTGTTTGGGAAATGAAGAAGATCATTGCGCAGCGACGTCGGCCTGCGAAAAACGTAATACTTCGCAGCGCCGATGTTAGCTGTTCGCTAACTCAGCTGTTCCAACGCCGACATCCATGCCTTAGGCGTGCTTCCGAAAGTCTGTCGGAAAAGCGCCACAAAAGCGCCGGGGTGCTGATAACCGACGGCGAATGCAACCTCTTTCACCCTGCGCCCTGCTACCAGCATTTCGATGGCTTTCATCAAACGCACTTGTCTTCGCCAACATTCGAAATCGGTGCCGACCTCCCGGCGAAAGGTTCTCTCAAGCGTGCGGACACTGACCCCGGCGGAAACACACATCGATTTCAACGAGATCGGGCAGCCTGGATCTTCCATTACCATTTGGGCAACGCGATACCCGCGAGGATCTGCTGGGAATTTGACGCCGGCAGGTACAGGCGATGCGCGCTCCAACTCCGCGATTAGGAGATCACGCAGCGCGCACTCCAGCCGGTTGCGCGTCCGGAGCCGGCCTACTCGCACGATTTCGATAATAAGCTCGCGAAAAAAGCTTCCGACATGAAGTATCTTGCATGAAGCAGGTAACTTTGTCCGCGCAGAACGAAGGTACAACGTGCGCATCGAGACCGCTTCCTGCATTCGGATCTGATGCGGCGTGTGCGCCGGAATCCAAAGACCAAAATGCGGCGGAATCTTCCATAAGCTGTGATCTGAAGATACTTCCATGACGCCGCGGCTCGCGTAAACCAGTTGATGCGAGCCGTGCGCGTGCACGGGAATCCGGGAACCGCGAGAGTATTCTCGCGAATGAGTCGCGACAGATACGCCCGGAGTCGGGTCGTTCTCTCTAACGAGCATCTGTCGCATTAGAGTCATATTATGCCGCAAGCGCTGTCTTGCGCCAAATCGAGTTTCCGGAAACGATGTCCCATGCGGCTACCTCTCGATATTCGTTTCTTACTAGGTCTATCAAGCTTCGCCTTAGCTAGCCTTGCTCATACATCTATCGCCGTCGGATCTCCTTCCCTACCGAAAGTGACAGTAGAATCCGGTGAACTCGAAGGAACGTATCTCGGATCCGAGAATGAAGTAGCATTTCTTGGGGTACCCTATGCCGCGCCGCCTGTTGACGAATTGCGTTGGAAGCCGCCGCAACCCTTGAGCAGATGGAGCGGGATACGCCAGGCAAACCAATTCGGTCCGGCGGCCCCACAGCTTCCGGCCGGCTGGTTACCCCAAGTTGCCTGGAAAGAAGATTGTCTTTATCTCAACATATGGACGCCGCAGTTTTCGCCCGGTGCGAAGCTACCCGTTATCGTTTTCTTTCACGGCGGAGGAAATGAGGCTGGCTACAGCCAATTGACGCCGCTCGGCCCTCCGCTTTCGCGGCTTGGAGCTGTAGTGGTCAGCGCCAACTATCGATTGGGACCATTCGGATTCTTCGCCCATCCAGCGCTTACCGCGGAGTCGGAACACCATTCTTCCGGCAACTATGGTCTACTGGATCAACTGCAAGCTTTGCGCTGGGTCCGAGACAATATCTCGCGTTTTGGAGGTGATCCGAATCGATTGACCGTGATGGGACAATCTGCGGGCGCATTCGACATCACTCTGTTAATGGCCTCTCCGCTGGCGGCCGGATTATTTCAAGGAGCGATCCTCGAGAGCGGGGAAGCCCAGAGCACGCTTAACCAGGACATCCGGTCCGTGATTCCGTACAACCGGATCTCGGGCACCGGCGAAGACTCGGGAAAGAAGTTCGCCGATGATTTAGGAATCAGCGGCGGTCCCGACACGTTGGAAAGACTGTGGAGCATGCCTGCTGACAAGATTCTGGCCGCCTGGAAACAGGATCGCGAGGTCAGCTTTGGGGCGATCGTAGATGGTTGGGTGGTTCCAGAGCAGCCAGCAAAGATTTTCGCAGATGGCAAACAACTCAAAATCCCCATCTTGGTCGGAAGCAATGCCGACGAAGCAACAGTGTTTGGTCTGGTCGCTCCGAAAACGGTTGATGACTACAAGACCTATCTGCAACGCGATACCGGCCGGTTCGCTAATCAGGAATTTGCGGTTTATCCGGCAGAATCAGACGGAGCGATTCCCGAACAATTCCTGAAATATCACAACGATCTCTTCAGCTGCGGCGCTTATTCCTTGGCCCGAACGACGGCGCACCGGGGTCAGAACGCTTATCTGTATCTATTCACATTCGCGGAAAAAGGGAAACGCGCGAAGCTCGGCGCTTATCACGGTGAAGAACTTTACTTCCTAAGTAATTCCTATCCCAGCGACTGGGAGCACGACGGCGACGACGAACGTCTCGGCCGGGCGATACGTGCGTACTGGGTCCAATTCGCGAAGACAGGTGACCCAAATTTTTATGGATTACCGGAGTGGCCGGCGTTCGAACCGCGGAAAGACCAGTATTTGGAACTTGGGCGTAGCGTTGGGCTTCAGCAGGTGCCCGAGAGGGTAAAGGTTCTAGGGCAAATCATGGCGAAAGTTGTAGCGGAAGCCACGGGTTCGCCAGGCCCAACTCATTCGAATTAGGGCGGTTTGCCGGAGTCGTCGAATAGGACCTTTGCGAGCACATAAGTCCCATGGGTCGCATAAGTCCTATCCGTCGCAACGCTCTGACCGGTCGAGCACGAGAAAGGACCTCCCCTACCCCGTCCGCAAAAATTGCGACGTAGCGATCCCCATCGAGACGTAGATACTCGTCAATCCGTCAACGCCGAAAGACGCTGGTTTGATCCAATCGATCGGAACGTAAAGTAAGGCGCCACCCATTGGCACAGGCGCACCCGGGACCAAGATCACGTGATATGCGTGGCCTCCCAGCATGACCGGTTCCGAGGTCGGCATCAGGGCTAGCATCGCGGTCCCGCCTTCCCCACCGAAAAAACACCAAACCGGTTTCATGGCTTTCAAATCCGTCTCTTGTTTACGATCAAGCATTCCCACAAACCGATGGGCTAGATTATAGACATTCCCGATCACCGGGATCCGCCCGAGGCTCTTATCGGCGAAATCCTGCAATCGGTGTTTCAAGCCAGCCTCGACAGACACGCCGAGCACATAAATGGCCGTAAGAACGACAATTACCCCGATCAGGTAGGCAGCGACTTTCGTGTCCACGACCCGAAGTCCGATCGAAGTGAGCAACCTACCGAAAGTGCTATAAGGGCCGACAAATTGATCCACCATACTCCCGACCCAGACAATAACCGCCACGGTCAATACCACTGGCAGCACCGCAACCAAGCCGGCCACAAACGTGCGAATAGGAGTCTGAAAGAATTTCTTCATGATGAGCGAATTACGGGCTCGCCTTAGGCTCGCCCGAATGACAGATAACAAATGACAAATGACAAATTGGCCAAGTTATTCTGTCATTTGTTATCTGTCATTTGTCATTCGGGCGAGCTTCAGGTGAGCCCGGGCTTGCACCAGCCCTAGTTCGGTTACATGGTTGTAACATATGGTGCCGCTAGCCCCCGCGGACATCCGCAATTTCGCCATTGCCGGGCACGCCTCGTCCGGAAAAACTATTCTCACCGAAGCCATGCTGCTTTGTAGCGGCGCGATCGGACGAATGGGCCGGATCAGTGAAGGTTCGACCGTGTCCGATTATCACGTTAGCGAACGGCAGAGACAGATTTCGACCCAGACCTCTCTGTTACACACCAATTGGCTCAGTAAGCGATTTAATATCCTGGATAGCCCCGGCTACCCGGATTTCATGAACGAGACATTCGCGTCCTTACGGGTCGCAGATTTCGCTCTGATCGTGGTGCATGCCCAACACGGAGCCGGCGTTGGGACCGAACGGGTTTGGGATTACGCCACTGAATGTGGCATCCCTAAGATCATCGTAGTGAACGCAATGGATAAGGAGCACGCCAATTTCGAGAACGTGCTCGCTGACCTTCGTGCGCAGTACGGACGGATTTTCCCCATGAATATCCCGGTCAATCCCGGACCGTATTTTAACCAAATCCTAGACGTCCTCCGCAGCGATATCGTCCAATACGAAACCACGGGTCGCAGCCGGTTCAGCGAAGAACCTGCTTCCGGCCCGTGGAAAAAACGGGTGACCCAGCTGCACCAGGAGCTAGTCGAGCTCATTGCGGAGTCGGATGACACCCTGCTGAACAAGTTTTTCGATCAGGGCTCGCTTTCGGAAGACGAGTTTCGCAGCGGGATTCATTCCGCGATCCAATCGGGGATATTCACCCCGGTCTTTTCCGTCTCGGCTGAGACCGGGGTCGGCGTCGCCCGGCTCATGGATTTCATCGCCAAGTATGGTTCCTCCCCGGTAGATCGTCAGAAAGTGGCTGCCGTCGACGGTGACGGCGAGGAGATAGAGGTTAACCTCACCGATCCAGAGCCCGTGGCTCAGATTTTCAAAACGATGAACGAAGACCAGTTTGGCGAGCTCTGGTTTTTTCGGGTCTATTCGGGAGGGGTTAGGGCTGGCAGCGACCTATTCAACAGCTCGCGAAACGCTTTCGAGCGCGTTGGCCAGATCTATTATCTGAACGGGCGCAATCGTTTTCCTGTGACCGAGCTTGGGCCGGGCGAAGTGGGGGCAACCGTGAAACTCAAAAACACGTACACGGGGAACACGCTCTGTTCAGGGAACCGGCCAGTAAAGCTGCCCGAACCGGTCTATCCTAAGCCCACCGTACATGCCGCCTTGCAACCGCAGGCGAAGGGCGAAGAGGACAAGATCGCCGCCGGATTGGCTATATTGCATGAAGAGGATCCGACTTTCGTAGTTACCACCGATCCTGAGCTGCATCAGACCGTCTTGGCGGCCCAAGGTGAACTGCATCTCGATGTACTGGCAGAACGTTTACGGCGAAGGTTCAAAGTCCATTTTGACCTGATCGAACCGCGGGTGCGCTACCGGGAAACCATCAAAATACCAGCTGAGGCAACTTACCGGCATAAGAAACAAAGCGGTGGCGCCGGGCAATTCGCCGAGGTGGTGATGCGCATCGCTCCAAGACCGCGTAATTCGGGCATCGAATTTAAGGAATCGCTTTCCGGCCAATGTGTCGACCGCGTTTTCGTTCCATCCGTGGAGCGTGGGATGCACCACGCATGCGACGAAGGAATTCTTGCCGGGTACCGGGTCGTGGATGTCGGGGTTGATTTTTACGACGGCAAAATGCATCCGGTCGATTCCAACGATATTTCCTTTCAGATCGCCGGCTATTGGGCTTTTAAAGAGGCCTTCGCGAAAGCTAAACCCTGTTTGTTAGAGCCGATACAATTGCTCGAAATCCGAATCCCAAACGACTGTATGGGTAAAGTGATCGGCGACCTGTCCAGCCGCGGCGGCAAGATTCTCGGCATGGACACCGATGGCAATTTCCAGGTTGTCCGAGCGCATGTTCCGGCACGCCAACTTTACCGGTATTCGACCCAACTCCGGTCGCTCACTGGCGGCCGCGGCTTAAATAGCGAAGAATTCAGCCATTACCAAGAGCTGCCGGCAGAGGAAGAGCACAAGGTAGTCGAGGCAGCGAAGAAAGCCCGGAAGTAAGATCTTTCGACATAGCGTTCTGCAGGCTGGTTGGATTTAGTGAGGGGCCCAGCACCGGATATACTGACAGTCCAGTTCCTCCGGATCGCCAGTCGCTGGGAACCCACGTCCACTCGCCATATCCAGGATCACGCTCTCAGGAACGTGAAAGGGGGCGGTAGCATTGAATCTTTCCACCTCAGCTCCATCCAGGTAGAAAATCACTTGCGCGTTCGGAAGGCTCGCCGGCTGTATCAGACAACCAAAAGTGTGCCATCCTCCAGGGGTCACTGCGAGATTGGAGATAGAGCCATCGCCTGCGCTTTTGCCATTGTTTCCAAGCCCCCATAAGTGTGTATGGATCTCGTAATTTGACTTAGTCGATCCTGGTATCTGGTAGCCGAACTCCATGATATCAACTTCAGCGCAGACCTGAGTGTCTGAGAGATTCCCGGGGAATGCTTTAAGCCAAAATGCTGGCCAGTTTCCAGATCCCCCCGCTGGCAATCGCAGCTTAGCTTCCCAATAGGCGTCCACAACGGCGAATCCAGCGTCCCAAGCCGATCGAATAATGCCGCCCACCATCATCCCTCGCGAGGAGTATGAATTGATGCTTAAGTATCCTTTATCAGTGGAAAAAGGTAGCTTGTTTACGCCTATCCCGACAAACCTCGCGAAGTCGGGACAAACACCTGGCGACGCGTACCACCTCGCGTGTGTGCCCGAGATACCTGTAGAATTCACTATCCCGGAGGTATTAATATTGGCGTAGTCCGGGCCAGTAAAGTCCTGATTCCAAACCAGCTTATAATTGCCGGGAAGAGTCACGCTGGGCTGAATTCCTTCTGCAGCAGTAGGCTTGGCCTCAGGGGTGTATTCGGTTGGCGTCGGCCCTTTTTGTTGGGCCAAAGTTGGCAAAATAAAGCCGATTGAGAGCCCTATAACGGCAAGTACTAGGCGTGTCCTCATTCTCCATTTTCTCCGGGAAGACTAACTAGTTTAATACAAGTTTTTCCGCAAGCCACCCTGCTCCTGCTGGTCCAATCTTCTGCTATGCCAGAAGCGCCTTTTGTGTGTAAATTCGGCCTAACCCTTTACATCCCCTTCTGCTCGTCCAGCTGTATCCCAGGTCCGGTCTCACCTGTTTGTCTAAGATCCAGTTGGTCGGAGGAGCTGGCGTTTGCTTTTGAAATATGATCCCGAAAGCATTCGACTATTGATCCGTGTTTTCTTTGTGACTTTGCGTCTTTGCGTGAGATTTTCTTTGCTGGCATCTCGGACTTGTGGGGTCCGTAGCCACGTGCATCCTTTTTATTGACCATGTTTGACGATGTTTTTGGAACTGCACACGAGCTGAAATCGCGCGGCGAGCCGTTTGCGATTGCGACCGTTATCAGCGTGCAAGGATCAGGGTCGGCTAAGCCGGGATCGAAAGTTATTGTCGACACGGATGGCAGGGTAGTGCTTGGATGGGTTGGCGGCGGATGCGCCGAAAGCACGGTCTGTCATGAGGCCCTGGAAAGTATGAACGATGGTAAGGTCAGGGTCGTTAATGTGGACCTGACTGATGAGGTTTTTGGAATGCCGTGTGGCGGTATGATGCAAGTGGCGATCGAACCGGTCTTGCCAAAACCGGATCTGGTAATCGCCGGTCACGGCCGGATCGCTGAAACGTTAGCTCAGCTCGGGAATTTACTGGGATTTTCTGTGACGGTGGCTGATCCGGGAGCGGTCCCTAAAGCTTTTCCGACCGCGGATCACGTTTTTTCGACTGGGCTGATCTCTCCCGAAGTCGAAGTGAGGCCGGGCGCTTATGTGGTGGTGGCAACGCATCACAAAGGCGATCATTTATCGCTCAAGAAAGCGATCGATGGTCAAGCCGGTTACGTGGCTCTGGTTGCCAGTCGCACCCGATCCCAACTGATATTTGAATACCTTGAGGATGCAGGCGTGCCACGTGAAAACGTGGCCAAAATCCGTTCACCAGCGGGGTTGAGCCTCGGCGCAGAAACGCCGGAGGAAATCGCCCTTAGCATCATGAGCGAAGTCGTAGCGGTGCGCCGGGGCGGTTCAGGCCAGCCAATGGCTGAAAGCGCAGCGGTACGTCAGCTCGAGGCGAATCTCGATAACCCGGCTCAAACATTAGATGCTCCCACACTCCCGCCTGCGGTTTCAAGTGAATCGAAAGGCCGCTAATGGTCTCTGCCGTTGTTCTGGCCGCCGGCATGTCGACCCGGATGGGTCGAAATAAATTGCTTCTTACCTTTCGGGACAAACCACTCGTTGTCCGCGCAGTCGATACGCTGTTGGCATCGAAGGCCGGGCAGATCATCGTGGTTTTAGGGCACGAATCCGAAAAGGTCTGGGAACAACTTGAGGCTTACGTCAGCCAGGTCTCTAACGGGGCTCAAAGGGGCCGAGTCCGTCTGGTCAAGAATCCCGACTATCGCGATGGACTCAGCACCTCGGTTCGAACCGGCGTTCAAGCCGTCTCCCCTGAAGCCGAGGCTATTATGATCTATCTGGCAGACCAGCCGCTGATTGAACCGGGCGATGTGGACCGGATCATTGAAGCACTCGCCGCAGCGAGAGCGGAAAATAAAGCCATCGTGGTTCCGTTTTTTAAAGGAGAGCGGGGCAATCCCGTGATCCTGGATGCAGCGCTTCGCGATTCAATCCTGGGGATTGCCGGGGATGTCGGCTGCAAGGGTGTGATCAAACGTTATCCGGAAAAGGTTTACGCAGTTGAGATGGAGAACGATCACGTCGTGCGTGATGTGGATGACGTTCAGGCATACGAGAGGCTGGTGGGGTAGTATTAATCGTACTCGTCCTTACCGAGCTGCTTCACATAACCGATACAAAGAAGGAACAAATGTTTCCTTACTTCCTCAATCATTTTGGGAGAAGCATCTGCCTCTTCAAGGAGAGCTCTGATCGGCCCCATTTGGGCTGCAACAATCATTCTCGCTGCTATTTTTAGATCTTTAATTTTGCAGTCTGTTGCTGTTGCCAGCATCGATTGGACAGCCTTGGTACTGAGATCCCATGCCCGTTCTTCCAATTCCCTGCAATTCAAATCTGAAAAGACTGCATACAAAGCTCTTGAGACATCCACATCAGAGGTTTTCACCTCAACAAATGCATCTATGAAAGCTTTAACCATAACTTTTATCGGCTTGTTATGGTTCGCTCGGCACGCGCTTTCTATAGCGTTTGTGACATTGGCAAGATGTCTTTGAATAACGGATGCCATCAGAGATTGAATGTTGGCATGGTATTGATAAAGCGTTCCCACGGATACGCCGGCGCGTTCCGCCACGCGTATGGTCGTCGTGTGCTTTGCGCCTACGGCCAATAAAACCTGAATAGCAGCATCGTAAATTGCATCAACCGTGATGGCCGAGCGCGATTGAACCGGCATTTTGCGAGGTTTTAGCGTTCTAGGCGGAGTTATAGCCATATGCGAATCCACAAACTGAATAATCCTTCATATAATGGACGGTATGGACATCAAGACCATTTTGATCACAGGATGCTCGTCTGGCTTCGGCCTTGAAACAGCCAAATACTTTCTGCAACGTGACTGGCGGGTCATCGCTACGATGCGGACGCCGAGCGAGGACGTGTTGCCGCGTTCCGAGAATCTGTTTATTCTTCCCCTCGACGTCACCAAGGCGGAAAGTATTGGCAAGGCCGTTGAAGCCGCCGGACCAATCGACGCATTAGTTAACAATGCGGGGATTGGCTATTTAAATGCCCTCGAGGGAACGCCAATGGAAGTGATCCGCGAGATCTTCGAGACAAACGTCTTCGGTACGATGGCAATGACTCAAGCGGTGCTGCCTCAGTTCCGGGAACGCGAATCCGGTGTTGTTGTAAACGTCACTTCGACCGTGACTTTGAGGCCGTTGCATCTGCTTTCTGTTTATACTGCGAGCAAAGCGGCGATCAATGCGTTCACGGAGTCGCTTGCGCTGGAACTCCAGCAATTCAATGTACGGGTAAGAGTGGTGTTGCCGGGCCGATCTCCAGAAACCCGCTTCGGTGAAAACGCACGGTCACGCATGCGGGGCTTTCCCGATGCCTACGCCGAATTAGCCCAGAATGTGCTCGCAGGATGGGCAAAAGCGACTGATCCCGTGACTCACGCGCCGGACGTAGCAGAAGCTGTATGGCGAGCGGTAAATGACCCAGCCAGCCCGACTTGCCTGCCAGCCGGTGCGGATGCCGTGGAATGGGCTAAGTCACGCTAAGTTCGTTCGATTAATCGTCCTCGAACTCCTCGTCGTCCTCGTCCTCGAAGGTCTTAGGAGTTGCTGCGGTTTTAAGTGCCGAACTCTCACGCCGCGGAACCGCGACCATTCGATTGTTGCAGAACCAAATCGAGGACGATTGGGGCGTCGCCCCTAAACCATCCCGCATTCCAATCCGAAATACGCCTTTGCATTCTCAAAGCAGATTCCTCGCACCAAATTGCTTAACAAACCTTCATCATTGGGAAGCTCTCCTCGCTCGACTTCGCGGCCGAGAACATCACAAAGCACTCGCCGAAAATATTCATGCCGCGGATAGGACATGAAGCTGCGAGAGTCCGTCAGCATACCGACAAAATGCGTGAGTAAGCCGCAATTCGATAACGCATTCAATTGCCACTCGATGGCTTCTTTCTGATCCAGAAACCACCAGCCGGTGCCGAACTGTAATTTCCCAGGAGTCGGACCGCTCTGGAAATTGCCGACCATCGTCGCCAACAAATAATTATCGTTGGGGTTCAGATTGTAGAGGATCATCCGGGGCAATTTTCCCACTGATTCCAATTGATCTAAATATCTGACTAGCGGCTCCGCCTGGGGCCAATCGCCAATGGAGTCAAACCCGGTATCGGGGCCAAGTTGTTTAAGAGCGCGAGTGTTTGTATTCCGAAGCGCACCCAGATGCAGCTGCTTCGTCCAATCCGCTTCCGCGTCCAGTTCGCCGAAAAACCGTAACAGGTAGCTTCTGAACTTAAGCGTTTCGTCGGCTCCCGGCACAGCTCCCGATCGGACCTTTGCGTAGATCGCGCGCGCCTCAGATTCAGCGCAGGCGGCGGAATAACAATACGGGATACCGTGGTCGGACAACCTCGCGCCCTGGTCGCCGAAGAACCGGTGCCGGCTCCGCAACGCGTCCAAGAATTCCAATAGATCGCTACAATCGGAACCGCTGATTTTCGCCAGCCGATCAGTCCATTGGTTAAACGATGCGACCTGGTCGACGGCAAATGCTTTGTCAGGACGAAAGGCGGGATAGACCCGCGCTGATAAATCGCTCTCTCGGATCGTTTGGTGATGCTCCAAATCATCCGTTGGATCATCTGTCGTACAGATCACCGAAACTCTGAATTTTTCTATGATTCGCTGGGCCGTGAGATCTTGAAGGCGCTCGTTGGCTTGTTCCCAAATGCGGGGAGCAGAAGTCTCGTCAAGAAGCTCAGCGATATCGAAATACCGTTGCAGCTCAAGATGAGTCCAATGATAGAGCGGGTTGCGGATGGTGGCAGGAACGGTCCTGGCGTAGGCGAGGAATTTGTCGTAATCGCTGGCGTCACCGGTGATATAGCGTTCAGGCACGCCGTGAGCCCGCATCGCTCGCCATTTGTAGTGATCGCCGTACCTACCGTCGTTTAACCAAATCCTGGTCACATTTTCGAACCGCCGGTTCTGGGCAATTTCTGCAGGTGGGATATGGCAATGGTAGTCGAAGATCGGGAGATCGTGGGCGATTTCGAAGTACAGTTTTTCGCTCGTCGGCGTGGATAGAAGAAAGTCCTTGGAGAGAAATTGATCCTTCATAGGCAAAATATAGGCTGGCAATCGAGTACGAGATAAAAGAGCCTGTGTACTAATCGATCCGGCTCAAGCTCTGATATGAAGAAAATCCCAGGACTGCGCTGGTGGATTATCGGGCTAATCTGCCTTGGCACAATCATAAATTATCTGGCGCGTAATTCGCTGGCAGTATTGGCGCCTGAACTCGAGAAGCGGTTACAATTCTCCGATCAACAGTATTCGTACATCGTCTTAGCATTTCAGCTTGGCTACACCGTCATGCAGGCGGTTTGCGGTTTCATCCTCGATTTTCTCGGACTCCAGCTCGGGTTTGCTTTGTTCGCTTTGGCTTGGTCTCTTTTTAATGTACTGCACTCATTTGCCGGAGGCTGGGTTTCGTTGGCTTTCTTTCGCGGACTACTAGGTTTGAGCGAGGCTTCGGCGATCCCTGCAGGCATCAAGGCGATCTCGGAATGGTTTCCTGCTAAAGAACGCTCGGTCGCAGTCGGCTATTTCAACGCTGGGACGTCGCTCGGTGCTTTGCTAGCGCCACCGTTGGTGGTCTGGGTCTTAGTACAGTCCAGTTGGCAAATGGCGTTTGTGGTGACGGGTAGCCTCGGTTTTATCTGGGCGGCCCTATGGTGGCTTTTTTATCGATCGCCTAGCAAACATCGGTTGCTGGGTGAGAACGAGCGTGCCTACATCATCAAGGGTCAAGAACCGGATAAAGTCGTAACGGCCGAAGAAAGGAAGCCTCCGTCCGTCACCAAGATTTTGTCCTCCTCCCGATTCTGGGGTATCGCACTCCCCCGTTTTTTAGCCGAGCCTGCCTGGCAAACGTTCAACTTTTGGATTCCGCTCTATCTGGCCAAGGAACGCCATATGGATCTTAAAGAGATCGCGATATTTGCATGGTTACCTTTCCTGGCTGCTGACCTTGGTGGAATCTTCGGTGGTTATTTGTCTCCTTTATTGATGAAATTTTTCCGGATCAAACTGATCGATTCCAGAATCGCTGGCATCGTGTTAGGTGCGATCCTGATGATTGGTCCGGGATCGATCGGCTTAGCCGCCAGCCCTTACGTAGCGATCGCCCTTTTTTGCATCGGTGGGTTTGCCCACCAAATGATCTCAGCCCTGCTCAATACTTTAAGTGCTGATGTATTCGACGCACATGAAGTCGCCACAGCAAATGGTTTTACCGGTACTGCATCTTGGACCGGCGGCTTGCTCTTCACGTTGGTGGTTGGCGCACTGGTCAGCACCATCGGGTACGGGCCGCTGTTCGCTTGCCTAGCAGTATTTGACCTGGTCGGAGCAACTATCGTGATCGTGTTACTGCGCGGACGAGGGCGAGGCGCTCAGACCGCAACCTAGATAATTTCACCACAAAGACAGAGAGAACGTAGAGAGATTTTCAACACAAAGACAAAAAGTACACCAAGGTTTGAAGCCACAGGTTTGTCGGGTCCGACGAGACCACGTCGCAAGAAAGACATGGTCCCAAAACCGATAGTTTTCTCTCTGTATCCAACCTTCGTGCCCTTTGTGTCTCTGTGGTGAACTATTTCTTTTTCCTATGTCACTCGCTACTATCCCGTTGTTTCGTATCACAGAGCACGCTGGCGGCCGAATTACCCTCCGAAGTGATGAGGGTCACGTGGCCCATCTTTTCATTCTGGAGGAAGGTATTGTCCGCGTCATGGTGTTGCCGGGTGGCGTGCTCAATTTCCCGCGCACCTGGGCCATAGCACCCGGTCTGGAGGACGTGCCACTCGAAGGGCGGGACCGATTCGATCTTGGAGGTTTCGCCTTGCCGCCATACCAACTCGAGCAAGATTTCGACAAGCTTCAAATTAGGACTAACCGGGTTCGTCTCACCATCCAGTTAAAGGGATTTGATTGCGGGTGGGAGATATTCCAGGATGGGGTCTGGCGATTTGCTGCGTCCGATCGGGCTACGCAGAACTATAACTTCGGTTGGTGGGATCACCGAGTTTATCACTATCTGAAACGGGAACCGGATGAAATGTATTTCGGCCTGGGCGAACGAGCCGGCGTGACTAACCGGGCTGGTCAAAGCTACCGGCTGACTAATCTGGACGCGATGGGTTATAACGCTCGAACCACTGATCCTTTATATAAACACATCCCCTATTACCTAACTTGGAAAAGTCAGACCAAGGTGGCTTACGGCCTCTTTTACGATACCCTGGCCGATTGCACATTCGATCTCGGGCGCGAACTGGATAACTATCATGGTCACTATCGTTATTTCGTCGCTGACCACGGGGATTTAGATTATTACTTTATCGCCGGTGTTACCTTGGCGGAAGTTGTTCGGCATTACACCTGGTTAACCGGCCGGCCGACACTCGCTCCAAAATGGAGTCTGGGTTATTCAGGTTCAACGATGTCCTATACGGACGCCCCTAACGCGCAAGAGCGAATGGATGAGTTTCTACGGCGCTGTCAGGAACACGATATCCTTTGCGACTCATTTCATCTCTCCTCCGGTTACACCTCGATCCAAGGTAAACGCTATGTGTTCAATTGGGACCGCAGCAAGTTCCCGGATCCCGAAGCGTTTGTCCGACGATATTTGGATCACGGAGTCCATCTTTGCCCTAACATCAAACCCTGCTTATTGCGCGACCATCCTCGTTTTAGTGAAGCCGAGGCCGAAGGACTTTTCATCCGGGATCAAGACGGGAAACCAACCATGGTGCAATTCTGGGATGAAGTTGGCGCTTATCTCGACTTTACCAATCCAAAGACGGTCGCCTGGTGGAAATCGCGAGTCACCGAATCATTGTTAAAATACGGAGTCACCGCCACCTGGAATGACAATAACGAATTTGAGATATGGACTGAACAGGCGCAGATCCATGGTTTCGGAAAACTGCGACGAGCTGTAGAATGTAAGCCGCTGCAAACGCTTCTTATGATGCGCGCCTCTCGGGATGCGCAGCGGGAATTTGCGCCCGAGAAACGGCCCTTCCTGGTGACTCGTTCCGGCGCGGCTGGCATGCAGCGCTATGTTCAGACTTGGTCCGGTGACAATTACACTTCTTGGGAGACGCTGCGTTACAATATCAAGATGGGGATCGGGCTCGCGCTTTCCGGGATATCCAACCTGGGACACGATATCGGTGGTTTTTCTGGTCCTGCTCCCGAGCCCGAACTGCTCTTACGTTGGGTTCAGTTCGGCATCTTCTTGCCGCGGTTCAGCATCCATTCGTGGAACGACGATCAAACCGCAAACGAACCCTGGATGTATCCGGAAATCACGCCTTATATCCGGGAGCTGATCAAGTTTCGGTATCGTTTGATCCCCTATTTGTATGACCTGCTCTGGCGTGCGCATCGCGATTATGAGCCGATCATTCGGCCAACTTTCCACGATTTCCCAGCGGACGATCCCTGCTATCTCGAAAATGATGAGATGTTGCTTGGGCCCAATCTCCTAGTTGCGGCGGTTGTCGAACCCGGTCAGCGTGCCCGGCCCGTTTACTTGCCAGCCGGGGGCGCCTGGTACGACTTCTGGACCGGCGATTATTATCCCGGCGGCCAACAAATCGTTTTGCCCGCTCCTTGGGATCGTCCACCGCTATTGGCTAAAGCCGGCTCCGTGATTCCTCTCAACCTCGCAGATCAGCATTTCTCGAAACCCGCCGACCAGCGCGGATTTTTCCTTTTTCCGCTTCGCGATGAAGGCCAATTCGGGTGCCAGTGCTTTGAAGACGATGGCGTCAGCGAATCTTACCGAGATGGCAAATACTGGAACTGGCGATTGCAAATCTCAGCTTCTCGTTCCAATCTCTCCGTGAAAATCGAACGAGGTGGCGAAGCCGACCCGAAAGTCAAAGAGACGATTCTTTTACTACCTCGTCAGGAGATGCGACAAATCGATCTTCAAGGCGGCTGGCTGCTCTCTGATGATTCATTCGGAAGCCACCGCGAACTCAAAGTGGTCTTGAATTGACGGTATCCCGTCCCGACCGGACGGGCTTCGGTTGGTGCGTTCCAGGCAATCCCGCGCATGCGCATGCGCGTCAACCTAAGCACCCGCGATCCGCCTTTCCGG
Organism: Chthoniobacterales bacterium; assembly: GCA_036378375.1. Classification (GTDB taxonomy): domain Bacteria; phylum Verrucomicrobiota; class Verrucomicrobiia; order Chthoniobacterales; family JAFAMB01; genus JAFAVN01. Next base: position 313 of record DASUWQ010000532.1, on the reverse strand, counting down.
TAGCTGCCGGCGGCTGCCAGGTTGGAAACAGCTCCGTAGGAGCGAAATCTTTAAAGCTTGAGCCATAAAAAAAGGGACCAGCTCCGGAGGAGCGACATAGAGTTGGAGAGCTCGGTTAGGCCTGGCCACATATTCTTAGATGCCCGCTCCTATGGAGCTGACCCGCCTTCGTGTTGCTGCGGCTATAAAGAGATTGCGCTCCTACGGAGCTACCATCCGCGTCGGCCGAATCAGGCTCGGAGCCGAATCCGTTTTTTTAGCCGGCCAACCGTCCCGCGGCCGCGGGATGGTTCACGGGGCGTCGCCGCACTAT
>DASUWQ010000531.1:0-2766 GCA_036378375.1 Chthoniobacterales bacterium | reverse complement strand
GCGGCTGAGGCCGTGATCCTGCGGGCGGCGGATTCAATCGATGCGGCTTGGGATAGCGATCTGCAGCCGGAAGCTTTAACCAGGGCTGCGGTGGAGGTGGCTCAGGCTCAATTTCTTGCCGCGGAAGCCGCGTTGCGGGCGTCCGAGCTGATCTTCGACGTTGGTGGTGGATCGACGACCGCCAGGAAACACAACCTGGACCGGCACTGGAGGAACGCTCGCACGGTAGCGAACCACAATCCTCGCCACTGGAAAGCGGCTGCGGTTGGTGCTTACCACCTCAATGGAGGTGATTTACCAACGTCCGGTCTATTCTAACCAAGAGATGCAAAGACAGAGCCAGCTAAGAGAATAGGACACCGATGATCACTCTGGAAAATGTTAGCAAGACATTCATAACACCCGAGGGAAAGCTCCGTGCGGTGTCTTCGGTTTCATTACAGATTGAGGAAGGCGATGTGTACGGGATCATCGGATTTAGTGGAGCAGGCAAATCAACGTTACTTAGGACGATAAACCTTTTAGAGAAACCGGATCCGGGGAGTACGGTGACTGTCAACGGACAGAGTCTGACCAGATTATCGAAGGGCCAACTGAGTCGTGCCCGCCAATCCATCGGAATGGTATTTCAGCATTTTAATTTGCTGAATAACCGGACGGCGGCGGGGAATATTTCGTTTCCAATGGAAATCGCGGGCAAAAGCAAGGCAGAGCGACTGCGACGAGTCGAGGAATGTCTGGAGATTGTTGGACTTTTGGATAAGGCGAATACTTATCCGGCTAAGTTGAGCGGCGGCCAGAAACAGCGGGTAGCGATCGCTCGGGCCCTGGCAAACGAGCCAAAAGTATTGCTATGCGATGAACCAACTTCTTCGGTTGATCCGCAAATGACGAGCACACTTTTGGGCTTTCTGAAGCAGATCAATCGAATGTTTGGGATCACCATTGTGTTGGTGACGCACGAAGTGGCGGCGGTGAATGCGATCTGCAATAAAGTAGCAGTAATGGAGAATGGGCGAGTTGTGGAAAAGTTTGAGTTGAACGACAAGACGTTCGAGCCGCAATCGAACCTCGCCAGGTTTTTACTCCAGGATCGGTTAGGGTCGTTCAATTATCTGAGCGATTACGCGGCTAGCGCGTGAGTGGATAGGAATAGCCGCAAAGAACGCAAAAAAAAGGATTCCACAGAAGATCACAAAGGTCACAAAGAGAGAGAACTGTCGCGCCTCAGGTAATCCTGTCTCCGTCATCGATTGTGGTCGTCCGTTCAGTCTTTCTGTTTTTCTCCGTATTCCGTCGGTTAGTTTCAATGTAAATGATCCGTTTGGCGGCCATTGAGGATGCAGAGGCAATCGCAAGCGTGCATGTACGTACTTGGCAGGTCGCGTATGAAGGGATTGTCCCGCCAGAATATCTGGCTTCTCTTTCGATTCTTGAGAGAGCGAATATGTGGCGGAGAGTAGTTTCCGAAAAACGCAATACGGTGCTTGTTGCCAGTACTTCGTCCGGCGAAGTCGGTTTTATTTCGTTTGGTCCAAGTCGTGAGAAAGATGTGAAGGAAAAAGCCGAAGTGTATGCGATCTACGTTTTAGCACAATTCTGGAATCAAGGCATCGGCGGGGAGCTTTTAGAAGAAGCGGAACAGCGATTAGCGGATTTTGCTGCTGTCAGACTTTGGGTTCTCGAGAAGAATGCTATCGGCAGGCGCTTCTATGAAGCGCGAGGCTTTAGCTACGACGGAACCCGCAAAGAGGAGGCCATTGGTGGATCCTTACTTACCGAACTCAGATATGAAAAGCGATTGGGAAGACGCGAGATTTTATGAAACTAACTGACTATCGTCTGTTTGGGCGAACCGGGGTGAAAGTTTCTCCGCTGACGTTGGGGTGCATGATGTTTGGTGGGAGAACTGACTTGGATGAGAGTATTCGGATCATTGATCGAGCGATTGATGCCGGAATCAATGTTTTGGATACGGCCAACGTTTATTCGCGCGGACGCAGCGAGGAGTTCATTGGAGAAGCCCTGAAACGGAATGGCCGGCGCCAGCAGATTTTTCTTTGTACGAAGGTGCACGGCGTGATGGATGATGTTGACCCAAATCAACAGGGCAATTCGCGTCGTCACATCATCGAGCAATGCGAAGCTAGCCTGCGCCGGCTGCAGACAGATTACATTGATGTCTATCAGATTCATCGTCCACGACCTGAGATCGCGATCGACGAAACGTTGCGCGCTCTCGATGATCTGGTTCGTTCTGGTAAGGTCAGGTATATCGGGACTACGACTTTTGCCGGGTGGCAAGTTGTAGAGGCGCTCTGGGCGAGTAAAGAACTGGGCTTGAACCGGTTTGTGTCCGAGCAACCACCGTACAATCTGCTTGATCGCCGGATCGAACGTGAACTGGTGCCGGCGGCTCAAACATTCGGGTTGGCATTGATCCCTTGGAGTCCGCTGGGGGGTGGCTTACTGTCCGGCAAGTATCAACGCAGCCAGCCTATTCCGCCGGACTCGCGCTATGCTAATCCTAACCCGATCCAGAAACGGCGTTTTATTGAGGCGGTGTTTGATGTGACCGAACCGTTGTCGGCTTTGGCCAAGGAAAAGGGAGTAAGCCTCGCACAATTCGCTCTAGCTTGGACGATCCATCAGCCCGGAGTCACCAGCCCGATTATCGGGCCGCGAACGCTCGAGCAACTAGAAGACAATCTGGGTGCCCTCAACGTAGTTTACGGCTGATGATTTCGAAAAGATTGATTCGATCGT
>DASUWQ010000530.1:0-6611 GCA_036378375.1 Chthoniobacterales bacterium | reverse complement strand
CGACGCGTTTACCTCGTCGCCGAGAATGAGCCGCAGTCGGTAAAGCTCGTCCAGTCTCCAGAAGAAGGCGGCTACGGATTGGATTCGATCTGGAACGACGACTTTCATCATTCGGCGATCGTTGCCCTCACCGGGCGCACTGAAGCTTATTATTGCGATTACCAGGGATATGCTCAGGAATTTCTGTCCGCGGCTAAATGGGGATTCCTATACCAGGGGCAATATTACGCTTGGCAAAAGAAGAACCGCGGTAGTTGGGCATTCGGACTATCTCCGGAACGCTTCGTAAACTTCATGCAAAACCATGACCAGGTGGCGAACTCATTGGCGGGCCGTCGCATCCATACCCTGGCCGGAGCGGGTGCGGTACGAGCCATGAGCACTTTGCTCTTGCTTGGTCCTTGGACGCCGATGCTTTTCCAGGGTGAAGAATTTGCGGCTTCCACTCCGTTCCTCTATTTTGCCGACCAGCCAAAGGAAATGGCGGCGAAGACAGCGGAAGGAAGAGCAGAGTTTCTCAAACAATTTCCGAGTCTCTCTTCACCTGAGGTTGCGCAGCATCTGCCGAATCCGGGAGATGAATCGACGTTCGAGCAGAGTAAATTGAACTTTGACGATCTGCGCACCCACGAATCGGTTTACTTACTGCATAAGGACCTCATCGCTCTTCGCCGGTCCGATCCGGTCATCAATGGCAGGGAAAGGTACTCTCTGGATGGCGCGATTTATGGGCCTCACCTGCTGATACTGCGGTATTTTGGACTCGAGGCTGGTAATGATCGCCTCTTACTAATCAATTTCGATCGGGATCAGGTAATCTCGCCCGCGCCCATACCGCTGCTGGCCGCTCTTCCTGGGCGAAGCTGGGAAATCATATTTTCCTCCGAGGATCCTCGGTACGCGGGCCAGGGCGCTCCGGCTATCCATTTTGATGAACGGCTCAGAATGGCGGGGTATTCGACGGCTGTATTTAAGAACTGAGCGAGGACCGGCAGAGTTTTCAGTAAGCAGTAGCGAAGCCGGCGCGATTCCATGTTCATTCACGGCGGCCTCTAACTGCTCACCCCGGCTCGATTAATCCCACGGGTGCCGATCATTTTGGTTCGCATGCCTGCGTCCAGACGACGAAAGCGAGGCGAACGCTAAATGGAAGTCACATGGGAATATTTTTAGCAACCGTTGATGGCAAGCCTGTCTATTCGGACGGCAAAGGCAATTTTAGCAAGGAGAAGAACGACACCTTTAAGATAGCGGCAGCATTCATAAAAGTGTCTCCTGGAGACGACGCGGAGGCGTATCGAAAAAAAGCATCGGAGCAATTAGGCGTTGATCTTCAGTACATAGATGGCCCTCCATCCTAATCCCGCTCTTGGGCCTCGTTCTCTTCCGTGGCCGCTCGATCTTCCGGCATCACACGAAGCTCATTTAGCTTGTCCAATTGCTCCCGAAGTTGGTCTTGGAGTCTACGGTCAGGATCTATCGCTGGTCAATCTATCACGTTGGTTGAGCCGACAAGGGAATCGAAAGTGCCGGCGATGTGGTCCGCCATCGCGCGTTGTTCTTTCACTAGCTGTGCGCAACATCCTCCGGCTTTATGTCACGAGGGGGATCTAAGCCGTACTACCCTCGTTGGGGCTCGGATCGACTGGAGAAGTGACCGGTGAACACCTGATCGGGCCAAACCCCTACCCTCATCTCTCATTCAGATCAACCCGGGTACGATCTCAGGACTCACCTGATACGGATTCGACAATCAACCTTACTGAACGAGCATGGCTTCCCCTGATTTCCTAAGTGACTAGGATTGTTATCGTTACATCGAGGACAAAATCATGGACATGGAGACACTGCTAACGAACGAGTCTAAGTCGGATACTGAATTGATGGAAGCGGTTGCGAGGCGTGAGTCCGACGCGATTCAAGAAATTTACCAGCGGTACGAGTTCACGCTTCGCAGCGTGATCCAGAGTGTCTTGCATGATGAAGGCGAGGTAGACGACACTTTAGATGATGTTTTTCTGCAGCTTTGGAATCAGTCAGACCGATTCGATCCGGCGAAAGGCTTGCACGGTTTTTTGATCACGATGGCACGGCGGCGCGCTCTCGACCGGTTACGTCGTCGCTTAGCCTACCGCCGAGCCACCGATCGTTTTGAGACTGAACTAAAGGCCAATTCTGCAGATGAAATTAGGACGCATCATTTCGAGGCTCCAATTTCTGATCTGACAGATCTATTGCACCGGGTTGTTAGCACTCTCCCGGCGGCTCAGCAAGAAGTGATCAACCTCGCCTTTTTTGAGGGGATGAGCCAACGAGAAATCGCCGCTCGCAAGTCTATTGCTCTGGGCACAGTGAAGACCCGACTGCAGCTAGCTCAGAAGAAACTCTTGCTTCAATTGGCTCCGGTCCAAGGATTGATATGAGATTGTAAAGAGGTGGTGCAGCACTAACAGGCTACATCTCCGAGTTGAGGCTCTGGCAGGTGCCTGGTTTATCCAGCATCAATTACCAGGTAGAACGAGCGATCAAAACCGGCACTACCTGCGAAATGTTTCTAATGAACAAAGCAAAAATCCGGGAGCACTTGGATAAGGCTGAGCAGAACGTTGAGAAGGGCGAGAAACTCATCAAAAAGCAAGAAGAGCGGCTGGAGGAGATGGCGAGGGACGGGCATCCGACCAAAATTCACGAGGAAAATTTGAAAGCTCTTCAAGAGGTACAGGAAACCATGAAGGAGACCCGAGATACGGTCCGCCAAGAGCTGGCGGATAACATTGAAAGAAAGGCTCGGTGAGGAACACTTGGAATTCTGATCACTGAGAACTAAGTCTTTCCTTCAAAAAGAGAATTCCAGAAGAGAAGACAATTCGAAGAAATCCGCAAAGGTGGCTGGTACAAGCTTAGACACAGTTAAGATCTTAGCGGTCGAAGATCATGCGGACACGAGACGCGTGCTTAAGCTTTTTCTCGAGAACTCTGGCGCGGAAGTCACAGCGGTGGAATCTGGGCGGGCGGCACTTCAAGAAATCCAGACGCACAGGCCCGATGTCCTGATTTGCGATATCGGGATGCCCGAAATGGACGGATATCAACTCTTAGAGAGGATCCGGAATCTAGAACCGAATATCGCCTCTGTACCGGCGATTGCCTGCACGGCTTTTGCAACAGAGGAAGATGTCGCGCACGCATTTGTAGTTGGTTTTCAGGCGCACCTCGCAAAACCGCTGGATCCGAATCAGCTAGTTCGAACCATCGAGAACGTGGTCCGTATGAGTAGGGAGACCTGAGAGAGATTTTTCAGATCTTTGTAACGGCACCTTCAAAGTTTTCGAGTTCGCTCGACGGATCGAGAGCGTGGATTAACCCGTCCAGCTCTGGTTGGAAAATTGATACGACCGGCTTACCTAGGCCACGCGAGCACTTTGTGACTATGAAGTCAGCGAAGGTTTCACTGCGTCGCAACGAGACATTGAGGGAGGGACTGCTTCGAAGCGTCGATTGTCTCACCGACTCGATCATAAAACAGTCACCTTCGTCGGCAAACGACGAAGAGACTACTCATCAAATTCGTACCACGATCAAGCGCTTGCGAGCCTTACTGCGTCTGACCCGGCCAGGCCTTGATCCCGCATTTTTCGAGCAAGAGAACGACCGGCTGAGAAGTGAGGCTCGAATCCTGTCTTCAGCCCGCGACTCTGAAGTTGCTCGGGACACCCTGAGAACTCTGCCCATGAACGACCAGTCTCGCCGTGAAGCGGTGGACGCTGTGCTGTCCGGTTTGGAACCTCGGATTCAACGCGAGAAAGCACACCAACCAAATTTGAACGAGCTAAAAGAGGACGCTCGGGAGACTCGAACCAGATTTCGCAGGGTAAAATTCCGAGGAACTGAACAGCAGATTATTGAGACGGGCATCCGAAAGGTCTACCGACAAGGTCGTCAACGGATGAAAGAGGCAATCCGAACGGAAGAAGACGCAGCCTATCACCGTTGGCGAATCCGCGCCAAGAATCTCTACTACGAGCTCCAATTTTTAGAAACGGTCTGGCCGAAGCGACTGCATCAGATGGTTTCCCGTCTTTCCAAACTGCAAGATCGGATTGGCCTGGATCATGATCTGGTCGTTTTGAGGGCTGAGCTCAAGAGAACGCCGGAGGTATTTGGAGGCAAAGAGAGGGTCGGGCGCATTGTTTCTTGTCTCGACAGGCAGATAAAAAAATCGAGGCGCTCGGCAATTCCCCTCGGTCGCAAGATTTGGCAAAAAACACCGAAGCGCTTCGCTCGTCAGCTTGCTCGGCATTGGCAAAAGAATAACCGCGAATCGGTCTAATTTATTCACAATCCCTTTCGGTTGCGCTTACAAACCCAAACACCAACTCCAATGAAGCCCGAAAACGCAAACAATCCGTGGCATAGAGTGGAGCCCGGCGAGGATGTTCCGAAGCGGTTCAATGTGATCATCGAGATTCCGATGGGCAGCTCAAATAAATACGAGTTGGATAAAAAATCGGGCTTATTAAAGTTAGATCGCGTCCTCTACTCGGCTGTTCATTACCCGGCAAACTATGGCTTTATCCCTCGAACGTTATCGGAAGATGGCGATCCCGTAGATGTTCTGGTGCTTGGTTCCTCTTCCGTTGTTCCGCTGACACTCGTTATTGCTCGCCCAATCGGGTTAATCCGGATTAACGACCAGCGACAGGCTGATGATAAGGTTCTGTCCGTTCCTGTTGGTGATCCGGAATTCGACAGTTACCAACAAGTGGAGCAACTTCCCTCGCACAAACTCGCAGTGCTGCGGCGTTTTTTTGAAGATTATAAGGCGCTGGAGGACAAAGAGGTCGTTGTCGAAGATATTCTTCCGGCTGAAGCGGCGTTGCGGGTCGTCGAAAAGAGCGTTGCCGCTTATCGAAAGCAGTTTCTCTCCGGCTAATCTAAGAGAAGTCCTTCGGAAGATTAACCAACAGGAGTAAGAGCATTTGCAAGATCTGGCCGATGCTCTGGGGATTGACACTCCCGAGATATAGCGGAGGCGTCAGGCTGGGCTCGGCCTTCGCCTGATCAAGGATATTTCAAAGGCCAACTGTTATCAGATCTCGGCCTAGTCTCGGCCGGCGCCCCGAAACTTTTCGGACAACTCTTTCTCGGAGGCCAACCAATCCTCATGGGGACTTCCCGGATTCTCGCCGCGCTCTAAATACCGCTCATACGCTCGCCGCGCGATCTGTTCATATGTGGGGACACCCGCTCTGGTTCTCGGATCATCTTTCTCATAATTTTCCGCGCGGATGAATCCTTTATCAGCCGGAACTCCTGGTCCGCTGGGGACTTCGGAACTATGCTCTCCTCGGTGAAGGGATTCGTCTCGTGTCGCAGCTATATTGTCGCTGGTCCGTTCGCTATCGGTTGGTATGGCACCAGCAACAACGATTTCCGGCGACTCTTGGTTTGCCAACGAGGTCTTTCGCTCGGTCCAATCTGCGACATTTATGGCGTCCTCGGCGTCCTCTCCTCTTGTGACTTGTCCAGCCGACGCCGGTGCCTCTGCAGGTTCAGTCTGACCACCCCGGGCAACGGCCTCATCTCCTCTTTTTTCCATCAAGTCCCGGAAGCGGTTAAGATCTTCGGCAACCTGTCCCAAGGGAAGACCCAGCGCATCACCAACCTGCTCGATAAAACCTTCCGGCTCATATTCCATGGTTAACGTAATCCGGGTTGTCGAAACACTGACTGGCTCAAAAGCCACCGCTCCCCTGTTCGCCGCTCCTTCCACGCTTTGCCATGCAATTCTCTTGTTTGGAACCTGGTCTGTGATTTCGGCCTCCCATTGTTTCTCTTTCCCACCAATTTTTGCTCTCCAAAAGAGCTTGGTGGGACCGTCTGGCCGGACTTCGTCGACGCCTCCCATAAAGCGGGGAAACTCTGCGAATCGTATCCACTGATTGTAGACCGCTTGCAGCGGCGCGTTGACTTCTATTGAGTGTGTAATTGCTCCCATAATCTCTGGAATCTTGAAGTTCCTATCTAGACTACAGTTCGCCTGCCGAAGTTTTGCGGTCAGTACAAATACGCCTGTAATGAGAATCTTCGCTTCGGTTTCTTAAATTGCGACGCTCAATGAGGAGCGCGCTACCTAGCGTTCGTCGCGACTCGAATCCGTGGCCGCATCTGAGATGAATAGAAAGAGACTCCACCGACTTCATCGGGAGTTTTGGCAAGGATTCTACGGAATGGATTGCCGTCTCCGCCAAGGTTTTTCGTCACCAGCCTAGTCCAGATCAGGAGATCACTCTGGCCTGGAAAAGGGCCTCGCTTGATTTTGGCGATGCCTCCGGTCGTACCTGCTAATCGCAACGTCGAGAAAGTTACAACGCCGTCACGTGGAAGTCGCCCGGCTTCGCCTTTTTTAACAGAGTGGTTAAATCCTTGAGGTCGGTTTTGTTAAAGAAATTTTCTTTCTGAAGTTTCGATAAGGCTTGATTGATCAAATAGGCGTTTTTCCTTTGCGCTTGACGGTCGGGATAAGGGAAATCCTGCACGGAATTTTTATTGCCGATTGCGGCTTCCAATTCGCTCATCTTCACAATGAGCGCTGGGATCACATCATCGCT
>DASUWQ010000529.1:0-6245 GCA_036378375.1 Chthoniobacterales bacterium | reverse complement strand
CGGCTTCAGCGATTTGGGACATGACTAGCTGCCAAGGCGGGTTTTGCGGATGGTCGGCGTAATCGACCCCCCAGGATACCGGGGCATTAGCCAGGTTTAAGGACCAGGTTGGGGGCTGCACGGGAAAAACTTAGCCGTAATGCATAGCTATGCAATGACTTTCTTCGGTTTTAACTCGCAGGACCCCGCCCTCGATGTTAACCAAAATTTGTCAATGGCAACTCAGAAACTGCACTCGGCATCAGCTCCTACCAGAAAATACCCTTCTTCAACCGAAGTCGCTAAACTCGCCGGGGTGTCGCAATCGGCAGTGTCTCGTACCTTTACGGCCGGAGCCAGTGTGTCTGAGCGAATGCGCAAGAAGGTGATCAAGGCCGCCGAAGCTTTAGGGTATAGTCCGAACATTTTGCCGAGGATTCTTCTTACCAATCGTTCATGCCTGGTCGCCATTGTCATTGGTGAGATGTCCAATCCTTATTACGCTCGGGTATTGGAGGAATTTTCGCGAGTTCTCCAGGAGCAGGGGAACCAGGTTTTACTTTGTTCTGTCGGTCACGGAGAGTATGTGGACGACGCCATTCCCTCGCTGGCCGGTTACCGAGTCGATGGAATCATCACCGCGCATCCGATTCTTTCAGAGGAAGCCGCGGAACAATGCGAAAAGATCGGTGTACCCATCGTCCTTTTCAATGGACGGGTCCGTAGCAATTGGGTGTCGTCGATTTGTTGCGACAATTCTGCCGCTGGCCGGGACGTAGCCGATTTGTTTCTCAAGTATGGCGCCAAACGCTTCGGCTATATCGCCGGTGGCCAGGAAACTCTCGCCAATCAGGATCGGTCGGCCGGATTTATCAATCGCCTGAAGGAAAGTGGGATCTCGGATATTAAGTCGGTTTCTGGGAATTTTCGTTACGAGGACGGATACCAGGTGGCGTTGAAGCTGATGGAACAGAAACGGCCTCCCCAAGCGATCTTCTGTGCTAACGATATGATGGCCTGCGGTGCGATTGACGCCTTACGTCATGAAGCCGGCGTGCGCGTACCGCAAGAGGTTATGGTGGCTGGGTTTGATGATATTCCGGAGGCCGGTTGGGCATCATACAGTTTGACTACGGTTCGACAAGAGGTGGAGCAAATGGTCCAAGCCGCCGTGCAGATCTTGCAAACGAAGGCGGCTGGACACGAAAACGTCCGTGGCCTATTGAAGCTGGTGCGAGGTACGTTGGTTCAGCGTGGGAGCACGACCGGCTGGATTAAACGGCGTTAAAAATGAGAGTTGACAGAGTGCCACTTCATCCTCTTCATTGCATAGCTATGCAGTACGCTAGGCCGCAAATCGCTGAGGTCTTTTTTTACCAGTTCCTTTCGGCGGCAACGGTCATCTTCGGCCAGAAGGTTGGAATGCCTCCCTACTAATTCTATGAAACGTGCTCAACCACAAATTGGTGTCGGTCTCCTCGGCTACGGTTTCATGGGGAAAGCCCACTCCATCGGGTATCGTGACGTTCCGGTTATCGCACCCCCGGGTGTACCCTGGCCGCGCCTGATCTCGATCTTCGGACGTACAGAAAGCCCACTGGAGGAAGCACGGAGTCGTTTCGGCTGGGAAAAAGCGGTAACCGATTGGCGTCATCTGATCGATGATGAGGACGTTCAATTGATCGACAACGCCGGCCCGAACCAGCTCCATGCCGAACCGACGATTGCGGCGGCTAAAGCCGGTAAACACGTTTACTGCGAGAAGCCGCTTGGGACGACTATTGATGGTGCTTTTCAGATGTGGAGCGCAGCCGAGTATGCGGACGTCCGCCATATGTGCGCCTTTAACTATCGGTTCATCCCGGCTCTCCAGCTTGCCAGAGAAATTATCGGATCCGGAGAAATCGGCCAGATTTACCATTATCGATCCAACTTCCTGCTATCATCTGCACTAGACGGAACTCGGACTAAAAAATGGAGGGATTCCGGTACCTCGGGTGGCGGTGCGCTTGGGGATCTTGGAGCTCACCACATTGATCTTTCTCGGTTCCTAATGGGAAGTGAGCCCAGGCGCGTTCAAGCCGTCATGCGGATTGTAATTCCGGAGAGCGAGACAGGCGAAACCATCGAAACCGATGATCTTTTTGCGGCAATACTCGAGTACGAGAACGGTTGCGTTGGAGTTTTAGAAGCCTCGCGAGTGGCTGGGGGACATCTCGTAACCAGCCGTATTGAAATTGATGGTTCCAAGGGATCAATCCAGTTCAGTTTGCATAACTTGAACGAGCTCCGGATCGCTGGCTGCGACCACGCTTTCAAGTCAGTTCCGGTCTTACGGAATGGTGATCCCGGCCAGGCAAATTGGTTTCCACCAGGTCATCCTCTTGGATGGGTCGATACTTTTTCCCACGAGGCGGTGCACCTGCTTGGTGCGATCGCCGGCCTGCACAAGGTTGATCCGATCGGAGCAACCTTCCGGGATGGTTACTATTGTGCCGAGATTGTTGCTGCGATCGAGCGTGCCGCTAAGACGGGTGCTGCCGCCGAGGTTCGTTACCGTAATCTGACCGGTCGCGGTAACTCGGCTAACTAAGCTGAGAATTTAACTACTGCCGGCTCTAACTATGAACACACCACAGAAAAAAATCTTTGTCAGTTGGCCTGGGTATTCCACCTCCGATCCGGAAACCGGAAAGCGGTTGGCTGATGCCGGTTATGACGTGGTCCTTCGCCCAAAGTTTGGAGCACGATCCGCTCAGGAACTCGAGGCTATGCTCGATGGGGCTGTCGCTGCGATTGTGAGCACCGATCCATTCAGTCGCGCCGTCATCGAAGCTCAACAAAATCTTAAAGTGATCGCCCGGGTCGGGGTTGGGACCGATTCAATCGATTTGGCCGCGGCTAGCCAGCGGAAAATATTGGTAACGAATACTCCCGGTTTAAATGCGGACACCGTTGCCGAACACACTTTCGCACTGATGTTGGCTCTGATCCGAAAGGTCGTTGATCAAGATACCCTGGTTAAGTCCGGCCGATGGGAGCGAGTCGGTGACTTCACGCCTGGCGAGCTTGCCGGCAGGACAGTGGGTCTCTTGGGTGCAGGTACTATCGGGCGAAAAGTCATCGATCGTCTGAGCGGTTTTGGGGTGAAAATTCTTTTTTTCGATCCAATCGTCAGGCAGGCGGATCCGGCTACCAGAATTGACTCACTGCCGGAGATACTGCGAATTTCAGACATTTTATCTTTGCATCTTCCCTTAACGGCGGGAACGCGCTTGATCATTGGCGCCAAAGAAATGGAGGAAATGAAATCGACGGCCCTTCTAATAAACACGTCTCGGGGAACCCTGATCGATCAAGCAGCTTTATTCTCGGCTTTGCGTAAGGGTTCTCTGGCCGGCGCCGCGTTGGACGTGTTTGAAGAGGAACCGCCTCCGACGGCGACGGTGCGGGATGTGCCTAACTTGATTTGTTCTCCTCATCTCGCTGGCCTTAGCCGGGAGTCGATTCGGAGAATGACCGTCTCCGCTACCGATAGTGTATTAGCAGTACTATCTGGTCAGATTCCTCCCAGCGCGATCAATGCACAGGCGGTTAGGAACCTTTAAGCGATTATCCGGAGAAACTTGGCTCGGCCATTCCGGCTACGCCGGGATCCATGGCGAAAACATCGCCTGCCAATGGCTGGGCAGCTAAGCCACCTTCATTTAAAAGATGCTTGGACGTTACTATAAAGAGGGTTCGTAGATCACTTCCGCCAAAAGCGAGTGAGTTTACCTGGGTTACCGGCAGCCCTATCACCCGATCAATTTTTCCTTTGGGTGTGTAACGAACGATTCGACCCCCAGAGAACATCGCGCTCCAAAGGCAACCATCCGCGTCAACGGTTGCTCCATCCGGTAGCCCTTCGTACGACGAAAGATCGACAAACGTACGCTGTCGAGAAGGGATACCATCGTCGATATCGTAATCGAACTGAAATATCACGTGTCGACGAGTATCCGCGAAATACATCGTGCTGCCGTCAGGACTCCAAGCCAGGCCGTTCGGCACGGTAATTTGTTGCAGAATGGTGTTTAATTCCCCTTGAGAATCCAATCGGTAAAGCGATCCATCGGGTTTGCCCCGCGTTACCTCGTTCATGGTTCCGGTGAAGAACCGTCCCCGAGGATCGCATTTGCCTTCATTGAAGCGATTCTCCGCTAGCTCGGCCTCTGGATTGTGAATCTGCCGAAGATCACCGCTGTCCGGATTGAAAAAGTAGATTCCGGTCTTCAACGCGACAACCATTCCACCTTTACTTCGGAATGCGAAGCTGCCAATCGACGCCGGCAGCTTCCATTGGCTATTGCCGCCGGTAGTAAAGACATGTCGGCTAAGCAATCCCTTCGGAATGTCCACCCAATAGAGAGCCCCTTCGTCCGCTTTCCAAACCGGCGATTCACCTAGCTGATTGCCTGCTGCGATGACGCGCTCAACCATGATTAGTGCCCCTGGTGAAAGCGTGTTGGCTTTCGCGTCGAGCGACAAAATTACGGTACGCCGATTTCACCCGCCCTAGTCCAGAGGTTTGCGCAATTCCCAGGTCCCACCATAAACCCGCGCCCTTTGACTTACCATGCTTGTCAGCCTTGACCACAATGACGCTTGGTCCTGACATTCTTTGGGTGTTAACCAGGGCCTCTTTTAGCTCGGCGGCGGATTGCGCAGCAAAGGTGTTACACCCCATGCTCCGGGCGTTGGCAACGTAGTCCACTTCAACATAGTCACCGCTGAGTCGTCCGTCTTTCTTTGCTCGTTTCCGAAATTCATTTCCAAAATTTGCGCTGCCCGTCGTAAACTCTTGAAGATCGCGAATGCATTGAAATCCGCTGTTATCAATCAGCACGACGGTTATCTTGAGATTCTCTTGAGCGGCGGTCACCAATTCGCTGGGCGCCATGAGATAAGTCCCATCTCCGATAATTACGTAAACCTCGCCCTGGTCGGGACGAGCCAAACGTACGCCCAAACCGGCGGGAATCTCGTGTCCCATACATGAGAAACCAAACTCCAGCAGGACCTCTTCACCAGCAGCGTTATCCCAACCTTTTAGAATTTCACCTGGCGGCGTGCCGGCAGCCGCGATGACCACGTCACCGGCTTGCGCAGCATCGTTGACTAGATGAATAATCGCGCCCTGGCTCATCAGTGCTCCGCTCGGCTTTAAGCTGTTCAGGTAAGCTTCTCGCCAGTTGTTAGCCTTGGTGATTACTTCGTTTTTATAGTTGTCCGATGTCTGGAACTTTTTCGTCGCGAGCTGGCTGGAGACTGCTTCCAAGGCCAATTTGGCGTCAGCAACCACGTTGACCGCGCCCAGCTTATGCGCGTCAAAGCTGTTTACGTTGATGCCGATAAAGGCGACTCCTGGATCCTGAAACGCGGATCGAGAGGCAGTAACAAAGTCATCTAATCGAGTCCCCACACAAAGAACCAGGTCGGCGCGTTCTGAAAGTTCAGCCGCTGCTCCGGTTCCGTTCAATCCGCCGCCGCCGAGCCGGTAACGCGCTCCTCGACTTGTGCCTTTCCCAGCGTGCGTTTCCATGATCGGGATACCGAACTGATCCGAAAAATGAGCTAAGGTTGCTTCTGCTCCGGAATAGCGGACGCCGCCACCGGCAATCAAAATTGGCCTCTGTGCTTTCAAGATTGCCGTCACGGCTTCTTCAATATCGTCTGAACCGGGTGGCCGGCGACGGATCTTCCACACCGTGTGATCAAAAAACGGGGCTGGAAAATCAAAACTCTCACCTTGGACATCTTGGGGGAGTGAAATAGTAACGGCTCCGGTTTCAGCGGGGTCGGTTAGAATCCGCATTGCTTCAGGTAAAGCGGTTAGTAATTGTTCCGGACGCAAAATACGGTCAAAGAAGCGGCTCAGCGGCCGGAAAGCGTCGTTGACGGTAAGATCGCCCTCGACCGGATGCTCGAGTTGTTGAAGCACATTTCCTGGACGGCGATGGCTAAAGGTATCGGAAGGAAAAAGTAGCACCGGAGTTCGATTGACGGTCGCGGTAGCCGCGCCCGTTAACATGTTCGTACTGCCCGGGCCGATTGAGGCGGTACAGGCTAACGTGGATCGGCGGCCTTTGGCTTTGGCAAATCCAATAGCCGCGTGGACCATCGATTGTTCGTTCTTGGCCTGATAGAAGGGCAAGCTGCTACCGTACTCCTCCAAAGCCTGCCCAAGTCCGGCCACATTTCCGTGACCGAAGATGCCGAACATA
>DASUWQ010000528.1:0-15839 GCA_036378375.1 Chthoniobacterales bacterium | reverse complement strand
TGGAGATCCGGAAAACCATTTATACCACCAACGCCATTGAGAGCCTGCATATGCGATTGCGCAAGGTGCTTAAGACTAGAGGCCATTTCCCCAATGACGAAGCGGCCACCAAATTGATTTATCTGGCCTTACGCAATATCACCAAAAAATGGGAAAATCCTCCGATAACCTGGAAGCTGGCAGCCGCTCAATTCGCAATGTTCGGCGAGCGATCTTTCGCGGCCGAGACGGAAAAGTCGAGCGTTGTTTCCAACGCCTTGAATAACCCCAAAGCGGGTTATTCACAATTGGCCCGGCTAGAGCCGACCGTTGTTTGGAAACGGTCTCGCTGGCTCCAATTGACGGCGTGAGAACAACTCTCTAAAGCGTTAGAACCTAAGCAAGAAAATCGGTCCGCACAAAAAAAAGCGGACACTACCGAGAATGCCGCCGGATTTATTTGAACCGCGTCTGTGAGCGCCACGCCAAACGCAAATCAATGGACGAATGAAGCGTCTCGTTGATCAAGCTAATGGCTGGTAACTTGATCACACTTATCTACGTGACCGGCTTTATCGTTCGAGCGGTTGGCGAAAGTTACTATTACCACGATTACGAGCAGCAGCACCGCAACGATGGTATATGCGCTCCACAACCCAACTTTATCGGCAAAAGCTCCGAGCGCGAACGGGACGGTGACAAGGGCCAGACCTGAACCGAGCGAGATGCGAGCACTTCCGCTATCCGCCTGCTGTGACGCAATCGAGGCAGCAAAAGAAAAGAAGCTGCGGATCCCCGAGGACCTATCCATCATCGGATTTGACGATGTCCCAAGCTCGACGACTGTGGATCCACCGCTGACCACCATCCAGCAGCCGCACATAGAGAAGGGTCGGGCCGCCGCACAAATGCTGCTCGGTCTAATTGAAAAACACGGTGCGAAAAAAGCGAAAATATTTCCAGTCAAACTGGTCCTTCGTCAATCAACTGCCGCGCCGCCGAACTGACGGACCACATAACTTAGAGAACGTAACCAACTCCTTCGCCGGTTTTGGCCGCTTCTTCCAGTCGAACATGGTTTGCGTCATGGGTCGGGCCTTTTTGCAAAACTTGGAGCCGGTACGCCAGGCACTCCGGGACTCTGGTCACCCAATTCCAAACACAACGCTGCCAATACGAACATCAATTGCGGCAATTGGGACAATAACAGACAAGGAATTGCCATAGCTAGTTTAGATTGCTCTCTCCGGCTCTCCCAATGAGTGACTCGCGGCTCCTGATAGCGCAGATGATCCTTAACAAGACCTGCGTCTTGGTAACATCGGCTTTTGTATTGACGCTCGGACCAGGCTTCCGATCCGGCAGATCTCGGCTTTCGTTCCGCGATCGAGGGGCCGCTTTGCTCGTATTTCTTGCTCTAGGGCTAGTTGAAGAGTTTACCGTGCGCCAAATGGTTTTTAACCAGCGGATTGTAGCGGTCTGCGCGGCCGGGCTTCTCTCGGGACCAACGGTAGGACTTGTGGTTGCCGGATTTGTGACTTGGCTCGCGGTTGCATATGATGGCTATCCGTTCCCGATGATTGGGATCTCTACGCTGGCAGCGGGCCTGGTTGGGGGATGGCTGCGTGTGCGGCGCCCGGGGACGGCCGCAAACCCTCTGACCGGCTTTTGCCTGGCCGCAGCGGTGACGTTACTGCGAGACGGTTTAATCTATTTCTGGGGCCTGCTCTCTCATACCACGCCAATCACGCTGGGACATTTAGCCGTCGCCCCGTTTATACAAGGACTAGGCACGATGCTAGTCTTGGCGGTGATGGCGCAAGCGCGCGATCACGACGAACGAGTGCGTGCCGAGGCTTCAGCCGAGGTCAGAGTCTTGCAGGCGCGGATGAATCCACATTTTCTTTTTAATGCGTTGAATTCGTTGACAGCGCTAGCCACCACCGCCCCGCGCGAGATTCCGCATGCTGCGGGCCGGTTGCGGCAATTTTTGCGGGCCAGCTTCGATCAACAGGATCGGCCCTTTGTTCCGATTGCGGAAGAATTGGCGGTGGTTCGCGCCTATCTCGATATCGAGATCTTGCGCTTCGGTAAGCGCCTGAAGGTAGAAGAGGCTATTGACCCCGCCACGACTGACACGGTGGTACCCCCGTTCTCTCTTCAGCTATTGGTAGAGAACGCGGTCCAGCACGGGATTCAATCCTCGTCTAACGCGGGTCAATTACGCGTCGCAGTGCGGGCGGTTGAACAATGGCTGGAGATGAGCGTTACCGATGATGGTAAGGGCGTGCCGGCGAGCAACATTCAAAGGGTTTTCTTTGAAGAACGTCCAAAGGCGCATGGCCTGGTTTTGTTACGGCGACGTCTACACGGCTTGTACGGTCACGCCTTCAGTTTCACCGTTGCCAGCGAGATAGGATGCGGCACAACTGCAACTTTACGCATTCCCATGCAACCTCCCTACGAGGTTGTCGGTAGATCATTGGAACACCTCATCGTTGAGACCGCTGAATTAGCCCATAGTTAGGACTACGGATTTCCCTGATCCGACTGAATGCCTTACAGAATAAACTCCTGCCGAACAAAACCGTCCTAATCTTGATGGGCGAACGCTTAAGCTATGAGATTGACATCCCTTAAACTAGAATCGGTAAAGGACCTTCTGATCGCGGAATTGCGCGACCTGTACAACGCGGAAGAGCAACTCGTCGAAGCTCTCCCAAAGATGGCCGAAGCCGCTTCCTCGACTGAACTGAAGAATGCGTTCAATCACCATTTGGAAGAGACGCGAACGCATGTGACCCGTTTAGACGAGGTCTTCAGGAGTTTCGACGAAAAGGCGAGCGGCGAAACCTGTGAGGCGATGAAGGGCCTTGTGAAAGAAGGCGAACAATTCATCCAGGCCAAAGGGCAACCCGACGTCCGTGATGCCGGCTTAATTGGAGCCGCTCAACGCGTCGAACATTACGAAATGGCCGGGTATGGAACCGCGCGGACACTCGCAAAGCGCCTAGGACTGCAGAACATTGCTGAAACCTTGCAAAAGACCCTAGAAGAGGAAGCAGCTGCAAACGAAAAGCTCACTGCTGTGGCGGAAAGCGACGTGAATATCACTGCGACCAGGATCGCAGCAAAATAATGTCTAAGCTGAGCAAAAGTTTTGCCAGGGTCAACGAGGCTGCGAAATTTGGGAAACCCATTTTCGCAGCCCGTCAGCATCCAGGAAATTAACAATCTGGGGTGGATTAAATCCGGCGAGGATAGCGGCGGCCAGGCTAAATTCCATGAACCGGAGCTGCCAAGGGTGATGAGCATCGGTGCCCAGAGAAATTCGCGCGCCTTCCTTCAGGGCTAAACGCAACAGACTCAGTTTTAGGTCTTGCCGATCAGGATACCCGTCGATTTCGACCGCTTTGTCCAGTTGAGCAGCCTCGCTAAAGACCCGGGCCCAATCTGCTCGCAGCCCAACGCGATGGTCGAAAATGCGTCCCTGCGGATGTCCAAGAATATGCATCGTCTGGTTTCGCAGAGCGGCGAGATACCGCTCGGTCTGATCCTCAGTTCGCCGAAGTGCTGAATGAAAGGAACCAATGATCAGATCGAGGCCCTGAAGGGCTGATGGGATGAGGTCCGCCTGGCCGAGCGGAGATAAATTGACCTCGGCTGATTTCAAGATAACGAGATCGATGCCCTTTTCAGCTAAAACCGCATTGACACTCTCGATCTCCTTACCTTGATCAAACAGCTGTTCTTCACTCAGACCTCGGGCGATCTTTAAGGCTTTGGTGTGATCGGTGATCGCTAGATAACCGTAGCCCCGGCTTCTTGCCGCGGCGGCCATTTCCGCGACAGTGCCGGTGCCGTCGCTCCAGCAGGTGTGGGCGTGGAGATCTCCCTGTAACGCTTCGCCGAAACTGGGATTTTCACTGAGAACCTGTCGGGCCCGAGTGAGAGTCAAGAACCCAGCCCTAATCTCTGGTGGAGAGAAGAGGGGAGGAGTTTTTTCAAACCATTCTCGTATACGGTGGGCCAGAAAAGGGCCAATCCCTTCCAGCTCAGTCAGCGATTTACCAGCGGCCAGCAAATCATAAGCTTCCTGTTCCCACAAAAACGCCTTTCGAGCGGCCCGGCGAAAAGCTTGGCGCATCGAACCGCTGGCTTGTTCGGCTTCTCGAGCGAGAAGCTCGGCGATCGCCGCGTTATCGAGAAGGCTAGTCCCTTTCATTTGGTTCCGCCCTGCTCGTCGGATTCAGCAATGGACGAATCGATCCACAGTTCTAGCCCGATCAGTCATTTGTGTCACGCCGGCCTGCGAAGCGCAATGGGCGCAGCAGCAGATTCTTTTGTTTCTCCACACCATGTCCGATGATCCGGCACCCGCCAGGAGGACAGGTGGGGGCCAAGGCATGAATTGCGCACTCAAAACTATCGAAGACGTGTTTTTCTCGGGCCGATGGTGATTTGAACGCATTGTCGTAGTCGTTTCCGCACGTTTCACATTCTGCCATTACGTATCCTCAGCTAGCGTTCGAGTGCCGGTACTGAGACGGTCTTTTTCGGCGTTTGAAAGCGGCATAGTTAGGAAGCAGCTAGTTAATTTATCTAACTGATTTCCGATGTTGGACCCGCAATTTATATGATATATGCGCCCGCAACTAAAGTTGCTCTCATTTTTATTGAAATTGTAATCACCCTGTTAGGAGGCGAGAAGTGACCGAACGGTTAATTCCACGCTTGGAGATTCTAGCGGCCTGCTTCGGATTCCCACTACCGAGTATAGGCCTAAAAATTAGTCTCACAGATCCATAGCTTCGTAAGCAGGCGAAGTATAGTAAGCAGGGGTGTCTCTGTGCACATTCAATCGGCACGGCGGGACAGAAGTAATCGAAAGAACTAGCGAATGAAGAAAGTAATATATCAATTGGCGATTGCGGGACTTGGCTTGTCATTTTGTGCGATCACCAATGCCAAAGAAATTCAATTTACGACTTTGCCTGAGGTGGTGCGAACGACGGTCATTCACCACTATAATGTCGTAAGCCCCGAAAAAGTGGTCCGAGTGGTAGAGGAGCCGGATAATATCTATCAGGTCACGGTAGTAACCGACAGCGGTGATCAGATTGTCTATGTAACTGCTGATGGACGCATTGTTGAGCGACCAGGCTCAGTTGTGGAGAGCAGAGAAGGCTCTACCGCTGGCGAGGTCACGATAACTTGGGATGAGATCCAGAGCGGTGGCGAGCGGTACGGTTTCGTTCAAGATCAAGGACCAGACGCGATCTACATCGATCATCAGACGAACAAGAGAGTCCTCGTAAAAGGTGCAGCGGGCAAGACGCATGGAGGGGGCGCTGTACGGACTAAGGAACAAAATCAAACCAATGTCCGCACCAATGAAAAGAGTCAGACCGAAGTTCGTACCAATGAAAAAGAGGGCGGACCTGCCGTACGCGAGAAGACTGATCAGGATAACGGGAACCAGCCGCAGAGGGGTATGAAGGAACAGCAACGGACGGAAAAGCAGGGTGCACGCACCGAAGAGCGAAATGAAGGGAAACAACAGGCTGTCGGCAATGGGCAAGAGGAAAAGAATCGCGAGAGTTCCGGAAGTAAACGGACAGAGGAAAAGAACGCGGCCGGTGAGCGGAACATGAACAAGACCGAAAAGGGCGAGGAAAAGAACGCCGGACAGCAGAATATGAATGAGAATCAGGGGCAGAAGGAACAGCGCGAAACGAACCGGACTCGTGGCGAGCAAAACGAGCAGCAGCCTCAGGAGAAAGCAAAAGGAAAAGGGAAAGCCTCCCCCACGCCTTAACTCTGGCTAAGTTGACTCTTAACTGAATGCCATGTTGGTGGTTTTGCCTGAGTGTAAAACCACCAATTTTTTCTGTCTCCCCAAGCCTTCCGCCGGTAGCTGGCGTCGCTTTTCTAATCAGAGATCGGCCGATGTGCCCGAAATAACGCAAGCTTGCCGTTATGGTATGCGCCTAGTAACCGAGCACCGATGCTTGCCGACCGCCTTTTCCTTCAGTGAAGCCACTCACACAAAGTCCTGTTGGAGGCGCGCCTTGATCTTGATCCAATCAGAGGTCCACTTGCCTGCCCAATATGCATGCCGCCAGAAATCAAGTCGGTCGCGAATAAACGCGTTCGCTTAAGAAACAAAAAGCTTCCTAATCAAGGTCGTCTGATCCCGAGCTCCCCATCGGTACTTATAAGGTTCCCGGCCGCGCAAGAAATCAAATGAATGACAACCCACTCTGACAGCAAATTCGAGCACCCGCAGTATTATTAAATTGCCAGGGCCCAGTTTGCTATGATCGGGATCAAAAGCACCAAGGTAGTAGTATAAGACTTGTTTTTGAAGAAGAGCAGCCAGGGCGGCGACGGGGCGACCGGCCAGACGAAGGATAAATAGCTGACTTGTGGAGGTCGCATGAAGCGATTTGAATGCTTGCCGATAAAAAGTCTGCTGCTCCTTGGTGGCGCAGACCCCCGATAGTCCGCGAAGTTGCCACCGTTTACTGTGCAACGAGTAAAGGCTATCAATTGCAGCCTCAAATGACTCTTCGTTAGCAACCTCGAACTCCAAAGGGCCCAGCTTCTCGGCTTGGCGGGTTCCGAATTCAAGATTTCGACGAATAGCAGGAGGCAAAGCGGATATCGAGCTGCAATCAGCGAGCGATAGGACTGGACAGGCTTCTCCCGGTACCACTTCTTCTCGGAAAGTTCCGACCCGTGGAACGGCCGTCAAAACAGCATGCTCCTTCAGTTGGCAGAATTCAGCGGATTCGCAGCTGGCAAGCTCTCGGCGTAGCCAAGTTTCAACTAACGGTGCGATGCGGACCAATTCCGCTTCTCGACATACTCCGTCCAGGTAATCAGAGACGCCTTGGCCAAGAATTTTAAGGACAGCCCGGCCGGATGAGTAATCAATCCAAAACGGAAATAAGCCGATCAATTGAATCCCCCGCCATACCAAGAGCACTCTGAGTTGCTTGGGGGAGAATACACGGACACAAGGGATGAGCCAGCCCGGGGATTGAAAAGGCGTGGTGCGCTCGCTGAGCTCCCAGAGCCCCTGCCATTCGCTTTCCACAGAAAGCAGATCCTCGACATTCCTCCCAACCGAGTAGTCTAAGCTCGACCTCATCTGCAAGTGGAGTCAATGCCGGCTAATTTTCGATAAACTTTTAAATATTCGTGGGTCATTCGCTCAAGAGAAAAGCGCTCGCGCGCAGCGGTAAGACAATCTTGCGGGTCCAGCCATTGCACACGGCAAATTGCCTCTGCCATTTCAGTGGTTGAACGGACGAGAAACCCAGTCTTCCCTTCTTCAACGATCTGGGGCAATGCGCCGCACGCCATGGCGACCACGGGTGTACCACTAGCCAACGCCTCCATCGCCACCAATGAACTGGTTTCTTCTGCTAAGCTAGGCTGCAAAAGACACCTGGCCCTCGCCAATAACTCCCATTTCTGTGGCTCATCGAGTGCTCCGATGAAGCGGCGGCTTTGATCTAGTAGAGGCTGAACCTTGCGGGTGAAATAATCTTGATGTTCCGGGTAGCCGAACACTTTCCCAGCTAATAGACAAGAGATGCCAGCTTGCCGAGCCGCTTCCAGGGCGGTATGAATATTCTTTTCCGGGGCAATCCGGCTTAAGCAGACTGTATAGTCACTCTTAGGCCCCGGACGATCGAAAAGCACCGGAACCCCATTTGCGATCGGTGGCAACAGGTGATCTGATTGTGGACAGGTCCGGTGTTGTGTTCTGGACACGCCCATTAGATAGGTCTCTTGCCTGCAAGGCTGAAAAATCCAAGACGGGTAGTAACTAACCGGTAGATGCAAGGAGATAAGAACCGGACGGTGATCATCGGCGGGTAGATATTGGTAGAAGTCAACGCCATGCATGTGGACCACGTGCGGGTTAAACTGCTTGACGGCTTCGGCGACGAGCTCGCGAAGATGAGCATAGGTCTCCTGTCGGGCTGCCGGTGTTATCTCGTCTCCGACGATCGGAATCTCTATTAAGTCGCCGCGAACCTTTGAACCAGCCGATGCAATCACTAGCGACGAATGTGCATTGCCTACTAACGCTGCGTCTAGACGCCGCAATATCTGCTCGGCTCCGCCGACCGAGTCAGTGCGTACCGGAGCAAAAGGATAGGCAACGCTCAGAATCCGCAAACGTTGATTAGGCATCCTCATGATTTGGTGATCGCCTGCTTCGCAAATTGTCTCCAGCAAGGATGCCAATTTGAGACCGAACTAATTGCCTCCAGACTGGCCGCTGCCCCATAGCTAGTGTCGCCATCGAACCGCTCCTATTTTTCTGTTCCTGAGCCGTCGCTCGGGCCGCCCTCCATCAACTGAGAAAACGCCTGATGCAGCCCATCAATAGTGCCAACGTCAAGATAATGAAGACCCTTTGGAAACCCGAATGCTTCGCCGCCTTTTGCTATCCACGCGTTAATGAGAGTGCCTAAAAATTCATCTTGCTGCTGCCGTTCAATCCACAATTGCCGAAGATCGTGAAAGATTGCACCGGTCATTTTGATGGCACCCCAAATCCAGTGAGTGGTAGGACTCTCTTGTTTCACCTCTATTTTTTGAATTCGATTGTGACCATCAAGAACCACTGCATCGAAATGCTTAGGAAACGGGACGGGAAATAGGAGGAGGGAAAGCTGACCGTCTGGCAGAAAGCAAAACCCATCGGTAGGAAACCAAACCGTGTCCGGTAAACCGATTAACACTTGCTCGTCTGCGGCAATCAATCCAGCCGGCCGGAAGACGGCGTCGCAAAGGCCCAGCGGTTGTGGCTGAACAACGTAGACAAAAAATGCATGCGGAGTCCCCTGGGCGTGGTAACGCACGATATCCCCTTTGGTCGGCGAGATGATGAAACAGATCTTGTTAGCCCCTCCCACGATCAGGCGTTCCACGATAAACTCACTCACCGCGCGTGGCTTCTTTCGTTCAACGAGCTGATCGAAGCTAACTGGCAAGAGTTCCTTTGAAAACGCGAGTGGCTGAATGCGTTTACCTTCACCGGCGGCTGGAATAATTCCCCACATACAACGTTTTTAGAGTTTCCTGACGATATTTTCGAATTCCTGAGCGCGATGCTCGGAAGTATGCTGGGATAAAACGCGGCGGCGCGCCGCTAAGCCGATTTCAGCGAGGACATCGGGGTTAATCGACAGCAAATTAACCACCTCTTGCGTCTTGTTCGCCAGAAGGATCTCTTTGCCTGGTTCGAAGAACTCTTCCATGCCTACCCAGCAGTCCGAAAGGATCGGCGTTCGGCAGGCGGCTGCTTCAAATAGTCTTCCGGAGGGACAAAAACCCATCGCGGCCATGGAGGGGCGGGTCACATTCAGCGTCAGTGCCGAGGACGAAAAGAAGGTCGAATGCTTTGAGGGAGGCAGGTGCCCGAGGAAATCGACATTTTGCGGCCAATCGAGAGTTTCAGGATAGAGAGCGCCTGCAACCATAAACCGCTTTCGCGGAAATCGACGAGCGGGTTCGAAGAACATTTCTTCCAGAATGGGCTGTCGATCGTTGGCGTAAGTACCAAGATAAGAGAGATCTGCTTGATGATTTACTTCCGGATGAGACGGACAATGAAAGTCCGGGTCAGCGTGCCCGTACAATGTGACGGCCTTTCGCGCCCCAAGTACCTTAACGAGTTCAATGAGCGCGAGGCCGCCTGTATAGCTCAATACCAGATCGAAGCCTCCGAGTCCCTCGCTGGGTATGTAGGCAACAAACCCTTGCTTTGAATACTGATCCAAGGTCACCGGAGTATCCAGATCGTAAAAGATCTTTAGGCCGTTACCCTTGCTTTGCACGAGACGGCTCGCCGCCTCGGAATCCGGACAAAAGGACGTGATGATGCTAACGTCCGCGGCTGCGACAGCGACTCGTGCGCGTTCCTCGACACTGGACCAATCTGAATAAAGGATGAGCTCGCCGTCGAGCCAGCCAACCAGGTCACGGTTCTGGGCATAGTAAGAGACGTCTCGCTCGAAAAAGTGAACTTGGTGTCCCCGGTGAGCCAACGCCCGGATGAGGCCGCGCCACAAAGTGGCGTGACCGTTACCCCAAGAAGAACTGATAGTGAGACCAAAGACTGCCAATCGCATCGGCTGTTGCAGGACAAAGATTTTGGATACCGCCTCATCAGTTCGCTTCAACTCACCGTAGTGATCGCACCAAACCGACTCGAATTGCCCGCTATAGCGCCAGGATGAACCAATTAGCCGGTATCACTCAGGTTGCTAGACTCCCGGCATAAAAGCTCGCGAAGGGTCTTCCAGGCTAACTTCCTGTTACCTTCCACGGTAGCGAGTCCCAAATGGTATTCCCGATGATCCAGGCGGCCTTTATCTTCGCTCATCTCGATACAAGCGTAATCGTAAGACATGTCTCGAACACAGTACCAGTAAACTCGATCGGCCGACGCCTCAGCAGCCTCGACGAGACGTTCAGATTGTTCGGAAAAATTTCCCGCCTGGCACGAGTTTCCTTTGCAGGTAGCAAATCCAGCTTCGGTTATCCAAATGGGCAATCCTTTTACACAACTACGAATCTTGGTTATTTTTTCTTCCCAGCCGAACCAGTGATCCGGCCAGTCCCACCAATAGTTTTGAGTGCTCCACATTCCTGGAAAGCCGTGAATCGCCACCACGTCGATGTATTCAAGCACCCCCCGGTGAGCCTGAGTTTGGAGCCAGCTTTCATCGACTGGCATCATTCCGCCCAAGACGGTCTTTTGACCGAGATGCTTGGCCCAATATGCGGCTGCACCGATCATTTCAGAAAACTTCGACCAATCAGGATCATGAGCTGGGAAGTTCCATTTCAGACGGTTATTCGGTTCATTCCAAAGTTCCAGGTACTCGAACTGGCCACCGTAACGATCGATAACTTCTGCAACAAAGTCGGAGTAATCCAATAGTCGCCTAGGCGGCGCGGAGCACGAACCGCTTTCAGAAAGGGAAGGAGGTGTGTGCCAAAGAGATAAAAGGACCGAAAGATCCGCTTCCGCTAAACTCGCCATTTGGTAATCGTACCAGCTCCGGCCGCCCGGCCGGTGATAGTCAGCCCAAGAGAGACCCGTCCGTAGATGATGGATATTTAGCTCAGCAAGGTCGGCGATCGTGTCGCTCAGCAGATGCCGATCTTCAAACTGAAACCATTGACATAGCCCAAACCTATCTCGAAGGCGCCGATCAGAAACAAGGGATTGCGCCGACATCGGTAAAGTTTCGCGCCCCGACGCATCACCGGTCTGGCCGTCAAGAGCGGGACCTGACGCTTCGATCAGTCGATTTCCTGAGACCAATTGCTGGTCAGAAGCGAAGTGAAAAGGGAGAGCTCGCTATCGCGCGGCTTCCTTCTCTTCCATGAAAAAACGGATTTTAATCACCGGAGGCGCCGGATTCATCGGCTCGCATCTGGCGGACGAATTATTGGCACACGGATACTTTGTCAGAGTTTTGGACTCGCTGATACCGCAGGTACACGGCGAGAGCAATGAACGACCTGTCTATTTAAGCTCCGACGTAGAACTAGCTGTGGGAGACGTCCGAGACGCTTGTGCGGTTGAACGCGCCTTGCAGGGAGTGGATGCCGTCTTTCATTTGGCTGCTGCCGTTGGAGTAGGCCAAAGTATGTACCAGATCGGCCATTACACCAGTGTGAACAATGGAGGAACAGCCAACCTCTTTGAATGTCTTGCCAAACATCCGGTTGAACGCCTGGTAGTGGCCTCCAGCATGAGTATTTACGGGGAGGGACTCTATCGCAATGTGGCGGGGGAATTGATACCGACAACCGAACGCTCGATTGAGCAGTTAAAGGCGAAGCGGTGGGAGTTATACGACGAGGACGGCTCCGAGTTGACTCCGGTCGCGACACCCGAAACCAAGCTTCCGGCCCTTTCTTCGATCTACGCCCTTTCCAAATATGATCAGGAGAGAATGTGCCTGATTCTCGGCAAAGCCTACAACATCCCGACCGTTGCGCTCCGCTTCTTTAATGTCTATGGAACTCGCCAGTCACTATCGAATCCGTATACAGGAGTTCTCGCGATCTTTGCTTCCCGACTCTTGAACAACGAGCCTCCTCTCATCAACGAAGATGGCAACCAAAAAAGGGATTTTGTCAGTGTATTAGACGTAGCGGACGCCTGCCGCCGGGCGCTCGAATCTCCGGATGCCGACGGCTATGCGATCAACATCGGAAGTGGCTTGGCTGTTTCGGTACTGGAACTGGCGCAACTGTTGGCTGAGATGCTCGAACGAAAAGAAGCCGGATGCGAGATCACTTTTCGGTATCGGAAGGGCGACATTCGACACTGTTATGCGGATATCGGCTTGGCAAACCGGTTACTCGGGTATCAACCAAAGGTCAGCTTAAAAGCCGGCATGGTTGATCTTGTCGAGTGGCTGGAGGGTCAAACTGCAATGGATTATGTGACTCGAGCGCAGGAGGAGCTTTTCACGCGGGGATTGGCAATATGAAGAACGGGGGTATTCAGCAAGACGAAAGAACCGTTCTGGTCACAGGCGGAGCTGGCTTCATCGGCACCAATCTTACGGATCGGTTGGCATCACAAGGATGGAAGGTCCGCCTATTGGATAACTTATCCAGAACCGGAGTGGAGAAAAATCTCCGATGGCTGTTGCGTGAGCATCCTGAACATCTTGAATTCCGAGAAGGGGATATTCGCGATGCCGGCGCGGTAAAAGAAGCGGTTGCCGGGGTGGAACTGGTTTTCCACTTGGCCGCTCAGGTTGCTGTCACCACGAGTCTGGCCGCTCCCATTGAGGATTTCGAGATTAACGCGCGAGGCACTCTTAATGTTCTGGAAGCGATCCGGAGCCAGACTCGACCGCCTTCGCTGATCTATACTTCCACCAACAAGGTGTATGGCAGCCTTCAAGATTTGGCGTTATCCGAGACCGCAAAACGTTATGTCAAGAGAGGTCGGACAGATCGCGCGATCTCGGAAAAGCGATGTGTTGACTTCCATAGTCCCTATGGTTGTTCCAAGGGTGCGGCCGAACAATATGTCCGGGATTACGCCCGTAGTTATGGCCTGAAGACAGTTGTTTTCAGGATGAGTTGCATCTACGGCCCTCATCAATTTGGCAACGAAGATCAGGGATGGGTTGCCCACTTCCTGATCCGAGCGCTTCACAACCATGCGATCGTCCTCTACGGAAATGGAAAGCAAGTTCGAGATCTCCTGTTTGTCGATGATCTCATCGATGCCTTCCTCCTGGCTGTTCAGAAGATAGACACGCTGAGCGGTAATGCGTTTAACATCGGCGGAGGTGAACGAAATGCCGTTAGTCTGTTGGAGCTTTTGGATGTTATTGAGGACTTAGACGGGCGACGGCCGAGGTTTCACTTCGGCCGGGTGCGTGAAGGAGATCAGCCTTATTTTGTAAGCGATACGCGGTCGTTCTCCACACGCACGGGATGGGAACCTCGCGTCTCGGCGGTTCAGGGCATTAAGCGCCTTCATCAATGGTTAACTGATAACGAAATTGAGCTGGAGCACTCGCTGCTTAGCACCGTTGCGGCATGAGAAAGACGTTGATGCCTGCTGCCGTGATTGCCGCCCCGCGAACCTTCGCGATCGTCGAGGCGACAAAGCCCCGGCCAGCGCCGGAGGACCTTTTGGTGAGATTGGAAGGCTGTGGAGTGTGTGCTTCCAACCTTGCGCCTTGGGAAGGGAAGCCCTGGTTTACCTACCCGATGGACGCCGGAGCTCCCGGACATGAAGGCTGGGGAATTGTCGAGGAGGTCGGGATCGATGTGACAGAGTTTGTTCCGGGGGACCGAGTTGGTTTTCTTTCCTCCCATGCATTCGCTAGATACGATCTCGCTCACCAGCGAGCCGCCCTCAAATTGCCCGAGCAACTGAATGGATGGCCATTCCCGGCTGAACCGCTTGGTTGTGCGATGAACGTTTTCGAGCGTTCGCAAATCAAAAAAGGAGACACGGTAGCGGTAGTCGGAATTGGCTTTCTGGGTGCGATCGTACTGCGTTTGGCGGTGACAGCGGGAGCCAGAGTGATCGCGGTCACAAGAAGACGCGACGGCCTCGAAATTGCGGAACGATATGAGGCTGCCGTTTGTATTCCGATGGAAGATCATGGGAAGATTATCGAGGAAGTTAAACAGCTCACTGGTGGTCGATTTTGCGACATCGTGGTCGAGGCAGCTGGGAAACAATGGCCTTTGGATTTATCGACGGAGATTACTGCCGAAAGAGGGAAACTCATTATTGCGGGATACCACCAGGATGGACCTCGACAAGTGAACATGCAGCTTTGGAATTGGCGTGGACTTGATGTGATAAACGCCCATGAGCGAAATCCGGAAATTTACCTGCGCGGTATGAAGGCGGCTTTAGAAGCGATCATCGCGCGACGGGTCGATCCCGATCCACTTTACACCCATCGCTATTCTCTCGATGAGATCGGTGAGGCTTTCGAGACAGCAGCCGGTCGACCTGCCGGCTTCTTAAAAGCGTTGATCATTTTCTAGTGATTCCAGAATGAGAAAGCTTTTGATGACGACTGACGCAGTCGGCGGAGTCTGGGATTTCAGCCTGCAATTAGCCGGATCCCTCCTTGACTACGGACTGGAAGTCGCCCTGGTGACGATGGGGTCACTGCCCTCAAAAGCCCAAAAAAAAGAGGTTGAGCGAGTACCGAATATTACCCTCTATGAAAGCGCCTATCGGCTGGAGTGGATGGAGGATGCGTGGGAGGATATCGCCCGCGCAGGGAAATGGTTGCTCGACTTAGAGCAACAGCTGCAGCCGGACATCGTGCATCTCAATGGCTACGTACATGGCTCCCTGAATTGGGGGACCCCGGTTTGCATAGTTGGACATTCCTGTGTTCTGAGTTGGTGGAAGGCCGTCCATCATGAGCCGGCTCCGCAGTCCTGGTCGAAGTATCGATTGGCGGTGCAAAAAGGAATTCAATCTTGTGATTTTCTAGTCGCGCCGTCCTTTTCGATGCTGAAGATGTTAGGCAGGTGCTACGGTCGGGCGCGGGCGAGTTCGGTAATTCATAATGGCAGGTCGACTACCCGGTTCCGGCCGGGGGTAAAAGAACCGATAATATTTAGTGCCGGTAGGATGTGGGATGCAGCGAAAAACATCGACGCCATAATTCGGTGTGCTCGAGATTTGCCTTGGCAGTGCGTGATAGCCGGGGAGGGAAGTCGTGAGATCGCATTGCCCGCCAATCTCACCTCGCTCGGCCAAGTTTCTTCGGACCAGATTGCTCAGGAAATGGCGCGAGCCTCTATCTACTGTTCACCGGCCCGCTACGAGCCCTTTGGCCTCTCGGTGCTTGAAGCGGCCCTGGCCGGATGCGCGTTGATTCTGGGCGATATTGATTCGTTTCGCGAACTTTGGAACGGAGCGGCTCTTTTTGTACCGCCAGACGATGAAGCGGGATTAAAACGGGCGCTAAATGGCTTAATCAATAACGACGACCTGCGGGAACAGCTAGCGCGTGCGGCCAGCGAGCGAGCACAGAAATACAGCCTCGGAGAAATGGTCAGCGCTTACCTCAACCTGTACAAACGATTACACCGGTCAGGAAGGCATCAGAAGGATCTGGAAGTAGTGCGCGGATGAAATTTGTTCTTTTCTATCATTCACTCCTCTCGGATTGGAATCACGGCAATGCGCATTTTCTCAGAGGTATTGCCGCTGAGCTCATTGCTCGGGGCCACCGGGTTGAGATCTATGAACCTGAAGATGGTTGGAGCTTACAGCATTTATTGGAGGAACAGGGTGAAGGTCCTCTGAA
>DASUWQ010000527.1:0-11665 GCA_036378375.1 Chthoniobacterales bacterium | reverse complement strand
TAATGGGCAGAACCCGATACCGATCATTGTTCCATGTCATCGAGTGATTGGGGCCGATGGGAGCCTGGTGGGTTTCGGAGGTGGGCTCGACTTGAAGAGGGCGTTGCTGAGCTTTGAAACTATGGTGCATGATTTCGGTCCCCAGCCGTTTAGTCCGTTAAAAGGCTGTTCTGAGAGGCGGACCTCACCGGCGGCGTGAGCCCGCGAGAAGGGGAATAGCCGCAAAAGAACACAAAGAACGCAGAGAAAATAGCCGACTTTGGTGGGGCGAGGCTCCCGAAAGACCGCGGGGTGTAAGCAGGGAGATTGATAGTATCGCCGATATGGGGTGAAACTTGGCCAAAGGACGCGCCGAGCCGTAGTCGAGTTCATGCCCACGGCTCGGCAGGCGCTGTGGCCTAACAACCATGAATGTTTGGCTGCACCTCAGCAGCCCTGATGTAACGCTTGATCATTCGGGAGCCTCGCCCCACCAAAGTCGGATATCTTTTTTGCGCCTTTTTGCGGCAATTCCTCTTCTCCGCTATTCCAAGCGCGCGATGGTTTCATCGTACGAGGTTGTAGAGAACCAGCGACGCCAGGCGGCGGTTCCAGCGGAGCTATCTAGAACGATCGTATTGGGACGGGGAGGAAGCATCTCACTTGGCGGATTTTGCCGGCAATTAAAGCAAATCGTGCTTCCGATACGCTCAAGGAACTGGTTTGGTTCGCCCGGAGAGAAATGAACGTGACCACTCACGCACCAAGTCGGGTGGAGTTTCTCTAAAATTAACGATAGCTCGGGGTTACCGGTTTTAGGGATCGCCAACTGACTATTAGCGGGTGGTTCGTGGTGAAGGACGATCGATTTCCCAGGGCTCGGTTTCCATTGATCCACTCTACCGTCTGCCCGGTAGGGACAGCAGATCACCGTTAAGGATTCGCCGGATTTGGTGCGAACGATCTTTTCGTCGCCATCAACAGCAAACTGGTGGTCGAGCTTTAATGCATGAATCCAGCGGACCGCTTTCGCGTAATGAGCGATTACCGATAAGTCCTTGCTCAAAATGGGAACGTCAGGGCGGACTAGGATACTGCCGGGCGCCAGATCATGATTTCCCGTGCAAAGGGCAACTGGAGTCTTTTGTCGAGCGAGGTCGGCAATCCAGTCGTGCAGAAAAATCATCTGTGGGAGTAAACCGACCGGATGTTCCATGTCGAAAAAGTCACCGGCGATACAAATCAGATCGAAGAAAGGC
This sequence comes from Chthoniobacterales bacterium, assembly GCA_036378375.1. Lineage (GTDB taxonomy): Bacteria > Verrucomicrobiota > Verrucomicrobiia > Chthoniobacterales > JAFAMB01 > JAFAVN01. The sequence goes on along the minus strand of DASUWQ010000527.1, from coordinate 10,427 downwards.
GCCTCGCTTCGTAACCAGTCAAACCAAGGACGATGAAAATGCAGATCTGCGGTTAGGAGGATCTTCACGCTGATGGTTGAAGATCAAAAGCATGGTGCGGGGCGGCTTGCAAGGGTGTCCGTAGAGCCGGTGCGGGTAGGTCGGGGGCATCTGGAGGGGAGCCGCTTTGGGTCGTACCTAGGAGAACCCGCGATATCTGTGTTGGCGCGTGCATGACCGTAAATCGCTTTAAACGGGCGGCTCCCGGGAACGTTTCAACGCGTGTTAGGTTTGTCGGCACCTCAAGCGGATGATGAATTACCCAAGGCAACGATGGGGAAAACATCGCGCGCGGTAATTCGCGGGAGCCGCCTGTTTAACACCATATTCAGCCTTCCCCGCACTGGGAAGAACATCGCGAGATCCTTAGGTGCGATCTAAAGCGGCTCCCCTCCAGGCGCATCATGCACTCCTTCTCAACAAAGCTGATAGCTCGGCGTGGACATCATTAGCGTAGCCAGCTCGCGGATCGCAGGGTCATCGAAAGGGACTGTGTTTAACCCGGCAACCTTCTCGAATTTATCTAGCAGGGCCGCGTCTGGCGTAGCTTGGAAAATTGCGAGGCTCAGCTTCTCTACTACTCGGCGAGGATCTTTTCGATCGTCGGCGGAAACAAACCTGCCGGCGGGGAAGCCTGTGGTTAATCGAGTGGGAGGGGTCGGCGCAGGCGGAGGTATTACTTGAGGTTCCGGTTTCTTTGGGGGGGCTGGGGAGTTGTTGTGCGCCGGCGTCGCCGGATTCGGAGGGTTCTTGGCCGGGCCCCCCGAGTTTTGCTCTGGTGAGACTCGCATACTACCCGGGTCTCCCGTCATTGCTCTGACCGCCATCTCTTCCATTGATGATTCCATGGCGAGAGATTTGTTTATTACCGGCGTCGGGGTAGGGGTAGCTGGCGGGGCTTTTGGTAGACCTACCTGTTCGGGCAGAACTCCGTAAACGAGTTCTCTCGCCAAGTCGTAGCGGTACGCCAGAGTTGCAGTATTGATCCAGCTCTTCCCACCATCCCAACCTTTAACATTGGGCGGATAAAAGGGAGTTTGACCTAGTTGTCGATAGATAAAAACTAAAGACTGCCCAGGCGGCAGCGCCAGGCCCAGCGTCCTTTGGCCCTGTACCAGGAATTGAACGGGAGATTTAATAATTGATTTGCGGGCCTGCGAGCTGAAAAATTCTTGGCTCGATAACACGATCTTCATGAATGGCTTCAGCTCGTAGTTGCAATGCAACAATTGGTCGGCCAGCGTATCGACTAATGGCAGGGCTGGATCTTCGTAGGCGAAGAAACGCCAGATCTTGGCGGCTATAAACTTCGCGCATTGTGGCTGGGAAAGGATGATATCGATGATTTGATCACCGCGCCACGGTCCGGTCTTACCCAGGAAAGTCTTATCAGAAGGATCGAACTGCGGGGCCACGAACCTGAACTCTTCCGCGGGGCCGGCCACCCGATAGCCGGTAAAAGAGCGCGCAGCCGCTTTGACATCGTCTTCCGTGTAGTGTCCTTCGCCCAGAGTAAACAACTCCATTAGTTCACGAGCAAAATTTTCATTGGGGTGTTCTTTCTGACTGGAGCCCAGATCCAACCAATTGAGCATGGCTGGATCGCAGGAAATAGCCTTTACCAAGGTGCTAAAATTCGAGAGCGCGTAACGACGGATGGTCTCGTTTTGCAGCCACATCCGGTATGCAGAAACTTTGTCGGCGCTTGTAGCGAAGTGTCCGTGCCAGAACAGCGTCATTTTCTCGACCAAAGGGGCAGGAGAACGAGCCATCCGTTGCGTCCACCAGTTGATCAAGTCCGCCATGTGCTCTGATTTTCGAATGTTCAGATCACGTTGTAGTTGCGCCTTTTCTTCAGGGGTAGTCGCAGGATTACGGATCCTTTGCAACAGATCTTCATCGCGGGTTGGGTAGGCCCAGTCCGGTGGTGCCACGTTATCGGCGGGAGTTTGGAGCAGATGGTTCAGCATCGCCTCCATCCCTTGTTCAGACCATTTCTTCGATTCGTCCGGCATCTGGCCGAAGCCTGCCCTCAGAGCAAGATGAGCAGCGGCCTCCGCGCTCCAATAATCTGGCGGCAGTGGAGATAACATAACGGTTTGCGCTTAGCAGTTAAAAGTTCGAGTCACCGGAGAGCGTCGCATGCCCAATCGCCCCGGAGGGGAGCCGCTTTGGATCGTGCCCGAAGGTGCCGTGACATTCTTTCCATAGCGAGGAAGGCCCAAATACGGTGTTAAACAGGCGGCTCCCGCGAATCACCGCACGCGATGTTTTGTCTCATCGTGCCGCTCAGAGATTCTTGATCCGTTCAGTACGCCGATAAACCTATCGCGCGTAGAAACGTTCGCGGGAGCCGCCTGTTTAACCAGATTTGGGGTCATTTTGCGCGCCGAGACAAATATCACGGGTCTTCTAGGGTACGATCCAAAGCGGCTCCCCTCCAGACGGTGGCGACGTTAACGCTACACAAAGGACAGCGCGTTAAAGTCCCTGCCCAAAATTTTCGCTGCCGGCGCTTTCATCCAGCGGTTCAGTACGGTCGAGTATACGTCCCTGAAGTCGACCGTATGGATCAGGTCGCCTTGGTCGAGTGTGCTCAGGGAAGGATGGTTCCCGTAGAGCCCAGGTTTAACATTCCCCCCACAAATAAACATTGGAGCGGCAGTGCCGTGATCGGTTCCTTTGCTGGCGTTCTCAGAGACCCGGCGGCCGAATTCGCTGAAGGTCATGACCAATACGCGATCCCAGATCCCTTTGGAGCTTAGATCGGTAGAAAACGCCGAGAGGGCATCCGCTAACTGTCCGAGAAGATTGTTATGCGAATTTTCCTGAGCGTTGTGGGTGTCATAGCCACCTTGGCTGGTGTAATAAACTCGGGTTGGTAATCCCCCGCTGATCAGCCGGGCGATAAGAGATAGCTCATTCCCTAACGGCGTCTTCGGGTAGACGGCTTCCGGTTTTGTACGTTTTAGAATCGCTCCGATTTTATCGGTCCCAACTTGGGCATCGAGCGCTGTCCGTTGCAGGTATTCGATAGCGCTAAGCTTCGGTTCGCTTGGGCCGTCGAGCGATCCGATCGACGCGCCACTGCTAAGGTCGTGATCCTGGGTGATACCGTTAAGTTCGTTAAAAACCTGTTGTTCAGAGGCATCAGCTTCTTTCCCGAAACCCAGCCTTCCTCCGGGAGTCATCGCGATGCCGGTATTCTTCTCGGCGGTAAAGGTTTGTGGCAATTGACTCCCTATCGTCACGCCGACCGTTGGATCTTCACCGTTGCAACAGTTGTCGAAATAGCGTCCGATCCATCCGGTCTTAAGATACTTGTCGGCATCAGAGGCGGTCTGCCAGATCTCGGTCGAGCGAAAATGGGAGCGATTCGGATTCGGATATCCTACACCCTGGATCACAGCGAGTTTACCTTGATCAAAAAGGTTTTTTAGGGGTGCCATGCGGGGATTAAACCCAACGTAACCGTCCAGACTTAGGACCTTGTCTCGGGGGATATTAATCGTCGGGCGGGCCCGATAATAAAGATCGTCGGCGAAAGGAACTAATGCGTTGAGGCCGTCATTGCCGCCGGCCAGTTGAAGCACCACCAGAATGGGATGATCTTTTCCGGTAGCGATTTGAGTTGTGATCTCTGCGGCCTCGGCGTTTAACAGAGAAAACGTTCGTTCGACGAAGATAGGGACTGTCCAACTTAATGCTGCCCCTAAAATGGAGGTACGCAGAAAGTGACGTCTCGTGAGTAGATCGGGTTCTTGTGACATACTGGCTAGCAGACTTGATAGTTAGGGGTCATCATCATCAACGCGACCAGATCTCTGATCGCGTCATCCGCCAAAGGAAGCGGTTTAAGTTTTGCTACGTCTAAGATCCGATCGAACAATTGAGGATCTGGCGTGGTTTGGAAAGCCCGCGCGTAAATTTTTCGTATGGTTGCCTCCGGGTCTTTTCTGTCCTCTGCCGTCACCAGTTGGTCGACTTGCAGCGCGGGGAGGCGTACCGCGTTCTGGGTCGTCAAGCTTGCCGTCTGCGTCATAGGCGTAGTCTGGGCTGCCGGCGAGGCTTGCGCTAAAGGTGAGGACTGGGCTGTTGGCGAAGGGAGAGGCTCTTTTGCGGGTTGCTCGTTCACCAATCTGATCCCGAGAACCAGTTGTCGCGCTAATTGATATCGAAAGGTTAACGTGGCCGTGTTGATCCAGCTCTTGCCTCCCTCCCAACCCTTGACGTTGGGCGGGTAGAAGGGAACTTGGCCCAACCGCTGGTAAACGGCAAATAAGGTGCGCCCACCTGGGAGGTTAACTCCCAGTGTGCGGCCGGATTCGACTACATATTGCACCGGGCTTTTCACGATAGCGTTCCGAGCGCGCTGGCTGTAGAATTCTTCTGACGAAAAGATCGTTTCCAGCAACGGGCGGATTTCATAGTTCTGCAGAAATAGTTCCGCCAACTTATCGATGAGCTGCGAATCCGGATCTTCATAGGCGAAGAAATTCCACAACTTGTTGCTGATAAATTTGGCAGCGGCAGGCTGTTTCAGAATGATATCAATGATCTGATCGCCATTCCAGTTTCCGGTTTGCTGCAAGAAGGTTTTGGCGCCGCCATCAAACTGATTGCTAACAAAGCGGAACTCTTCGAAACGATCGATGCGATAGCCGGTGAAGGCGCGCGCAGATTCTTTAATATCGTGCTCGCTATAGTTTCCTTCACCCAATGTGAACAACTCCATGAGCTCGCGGGCGAAATTCTCGTTGGGATGCTCCGAGCGACTCGTTTGTAAGTCGAGATAAACCATCATGGCCGGATCGCGCGAGATCGCTTTGGTTAGCGTCCCAAAATTTCCCAACGCATCGTGCCGAAAAGTCTCGTTCTGTTGCCAAAGCTTGTATGGTGACCGTACCTTGAGAGCGCTGGTCGCGAAATGACCATGCCAAAATAGCGTCATTTTCTCTACCAATGGCGCCGGTGTGGTGAGCATTCGCCGTGTCCACCAATTGATCAGGTGATAAAGCTGTTGGTTGGTGGCTTGGCGTAAAGCTCGGCGAGCCTCTTTTTTCTGGTCAGGAGAGGTAGCATCCCGAACTTGCTCCCTCAACTCGGCGAACTGGTCGGGCACCATGGAGTTGGGCGGAGGGGTGGTGTCATTATCCGGATGGAGCAGTTGCTGGATCGTAGCCTCCATTCCCTGCTGGGTCCATTGTTCCAATCGAGAAGGCGATTCACCAAATCCCGCTCGAGCGGCCAAATGGGCTGCCGTGTCGTAGGTCCACTTCTCTTTGGGCAGCTGACTCAGCATACTCGAATTGCGACTCCCAGCTGGTTTGGTCTGTTCAAGCTTCATTTGCCCGCAGCTTGTTTACCGACCGCTCTAAGCGCTTCTTTAGAAACAGCTCAATTGGTGAATCTTCGAAATAGTTAGAGCTTTCTTGTGGCCGCCGCGTTTACCATCACCGGCCTTGCTGCGGGCCACCGGTTGATCGGGCACACCTGAGACTCATGTAGAGGATTGACGCGCCGAGTTCTGAGAGGTTTCAAAGAGAATCCTTGAAAACCGAAAAGAATCCTTTAAATGCCTTCCCGCAGCACTTTTGGACCGGGCAGGGTCGGACTGGATGCCTGGAACGGCTAGTCCAAAAGTAACTGCGGGAAGGCATTTAAAGGATTCTATGCGGTTTATAAATCTTACGCGTCAGAATGAGATTGGCGCTAACTCCTATTTCCTAGAGATTAACGGGCGCAAAATCGTGTTAGATGCGGGCCTGCATCCGAAAAAGTTTGGGGAAGAAGCTATCCCGAACTATCGGCGGGTTGCGGATGGGGAAATAGATGCAGTGTTCATTAGCCACGCGCATCAAGATCACATCGGTTCGCTTCCGCTTCTGACTCGGCGGCAACCACAGGCCAAAGTTTTTATGACTCCGGCCACGGCGCGGCTGACCGAGATCATGTTGCATAACTCAGTCAATGTGATGTCGCGACAGCGAGACGAGTTGACGTTGGCTAGTTACCCGCTGTTCACGCACCGCGAGGCCGATCAATCTAGAGAGCTGTGGCATGAGGTTGGCGTTGGCCAGCGCTGGAGTATCGATGGCGAACGACTCGGATCTAACGGATCTGAAATGAGTTTCGAGTTTTTCTATGCCGGCCACATTCTTGGATCCACTGGCGTCTTGTTCCGAAACGGCGAGCAGAAAATCTTCTACACTGGCGACGTCAATTTTTTGGACCAAACCCTGCAAAGACGGGCGCAATTCCCAACCGAGCCATTGGATGTCCTGATCATCGAGACGACGCGGGGCGATCGCGGTTTGAGACCCAATTATTCCCGAGCTAGTGAAGAGGACCGGTTTCTACAATGCATTCTCGGCGCATTTGATCGAGGCGGTTCAGTCCTGATCCCCGTGTTTGCTCTGGGTAAAACTCAAGAGATACTGGCCCTGTTGCATCGGTTCCGATCCAGTGGTGCGCTGGAAGCGACGCCGATTTATATCGGTGGTCTTAGCACCAAAATTACGATCGTTTATGATCAGCTAGCGTCTAATTCACAACTTTCTCTGGACGGTCTCCAACTCTTGGAAACATTGTCTCCGTTTGTTCTGAACGGACGCGACGTAGCCACCACTCAGGTCCAGCGTAACCGGCTCTACGTGCTTTCCAGCGGCATGATGACAGAACATACCCTGTCGAATCAAATGGCGGGTCGTTTCGTGGACAGGCCCGAACAATCAATTTTCTTCGTTGGGTATGCCGATCCTGATTCACCGGCGGGAAGGCTGAAAGCTGCGCAGGACAGCGCCGTGCTGCAGATGGAGCAGGGTGGTTCCCGGTTGCCTGTGCTCTGCACGCGAGAAGAGTTCGACTTCAGCGGACATGCCCCTCGCGAACTTCTGCTGGACTACATTGTGAAGACAACGCCGAAGACGGTTGTTTTGATTCATGGTGATCCTCCATCCTTGGATTGGTTTAAACATGCCATCGCAACAGCGCTGCCAGCGTGCCAAGTCATTATTCCCGAACCGGGCAGGGAGTACGAGCTGTGAGGAGCGTGTGTCGGCGAAACGGCGAATGGGCGAACTGATGGTGGAGAGAGGCTGATCTTGTAGGGCCAGGATGATCCGAATTAAAAAGGGGCTGCCGCCGAAAGCGCGAAGGAAAGTTCGGCGATTTGCCAGGCTTGGTGCCTGATTCGCCCCGTCGCCGTTTCGCCCATTCGCCGACACGCCCTATTCGCGCTACCGGGCTTCTGGGGCTATCGTCACCTTCGTGCGCTTCTCGAGTGCGCGGCGAGCTAAGCGGGGCAAAAATACGACCAGGACGACACTGGCCGCTAAACTCAGCACCAGTAAGGCAATCTCACCACCACCCTTGTGGAAGTGTCCCGAGGCTAACTCTTGAAGGCCGGCCTTCCCAGCTGAACCGAGCTGACAGAATAAGATCATACCCGGGATCGCACCGAGGAAACTGGTAAGGAGGTAGGGAAGGAACGGGATAGCCGTGAGGCCATAAAGATAGTTCGCCAAGCCAAATGGGATCGGGCATAGCCGAAGAAGAAACACAATTTTCCAGCCTTCTTCGGCAATTGCTTGGTCGATCGCTTTAAAGGTTGGCCGTCCTTTTAACTGGTCGGCCAAATCCTTACGCAAAAACAATCGGGATAGTAAATATCCGGATGCTGCGCCCAGGATAATACCGACCGCGGAAGTCAGTAAGCCAAGGGCGAACCCAAAAACGGCTGACGCAGCGATTATGAACGGGCTGGCGGGCAACAAACAAAGGCTTGAAGCCGCGATTAGGACCGCAAACAGAGCAGCGCCGACTATACCCATCCCCCCGAGCCAGGCGGAAACATGCTCCAGCGCCGGCACCAAAGGAAAAAAATAAGCCGCCGTCGCGAGTACGATTACCGTACCGCCTGCGACGAACAACTTGGCCTTAATAGACGACAACACACGATACTAATGGCTAGCATCCGACAGACCTCAGCCCGCCTCGCCTGCTTTCACACCGCAATTACTTTACAATGTGGGTATTCACCAAACGCGTCAGCTCGAACATATCGACTTCTTTCTTGCCGTTAAAAACGACTTCGAGCGCAGCGTCAGCTTTGATCTGCTTTTTGTCTTGGAGCTTATGCTTTTTGATATATTCCCAAACCTTTTTGGTAACTTCGGTTCTTGGCAGCGGAGAGGACCCCACGATTTTTGCCAGCGCTTCATCGGGTTGAACCGGTTTCATGAACGCGCTGTTTGCTTTGCTTTCGTTGGACATAGGATGGCTTTAAAAAAAAAGGCTATCGGCAAATCAACCATAAATTCCTCTCGGTAGCGAGGGGAATCACCCGTTTTTAGCATCCTTTGCCGCCCTAGAGAACAGCTCGTTTGCGTCCGCAAGCGTCTCATGGCTCCCAATATCGTACCAAGTCCCGGCAATCGGATAGGTAAAAACATCGGTCCGCTCGTGCAGCCACTGGATAAAACGGCCCGGCTGATCGGGATTATTTCCCTCAGCAATATAGTTATTCAGCCTGCGGAGGACTTCCGGCCGATAGTAGTACAATGCAATTCCACAGATCGTACTGGTCGGGTTTTCTGGTTTTTCAGTGAATTTGGTGATAATACCGGCGGGATTCGTGGCTAATTCGTTGTATTTGCGGGCCTGAGCGAGGGTTTGGACATTATAGACTCCCAAGGTTGCTTGATGCTCGTGTCCAAACTCGGCAAATCCCGCTAGTGATTCGCTAAATAGGTTGTCACCTGCCACGATCAATAGATCCTTGGAAAATAAATTGGCCTTGTTGGCGGCAAAATAAATGTCCCCGATCGCGCCCAGCTTATCCGAATCTGAGTTTGAGCCATCGTTGATCACTTCAAACTTTAAGGGGCGGTTGCCTCGATAGGTTTTGGTCCAATCCGCAAAATCGCGCTCAAACCGGTTATTAGTCACGATATAGATGGATTCTAAAGTGGTGATCGGCTCAAGTTGCTCCACCACCCACTGAATGATCGGCTTTCCCGCGACCGGAAGCAGAGGCTTTGCCCGATTTAGAGTAAGCGGGTACAGGCGAGTGGCGTACCCCGCGGCCAAGATCAGAGCATTCATCCAGATAGCCAATAGCTGCAGCCCGCAAAATCACAACGCCAAATCTAGTTGGACGAGGAGGGGGGCACGGTATGAGCGCGACAATCGGCGCTAATTGCCGAAATAGCGGTGGAACAGCTCAATTAGTCCCTTAACCGTCGTTTCTGCTGTGAACTTTTCTTTTACGACGGCCAAACCGTTCTGGCCATAGCGCCTTCGCAGGTCGGCATTTTCAGCTAGGAAAGCGATCGCGTCCGCCAACGCATCAGCATCGCCCTCTGGGACGATTAACCCATTGGCTTGATGGGTGACGATCTCTCCGATTCCTCCTAACCCGGTTGCTACCACCGGAAGCCCGCTCGCCATCGCTTCAATGATAGCGGTTGGAAGATTGTCTCGATCGCCGGTCCCGTCCTCGACGGCCGGGAAAACGAAAAGATTACTTTGGGCTAAAAGCTCAACAATTTCCGGTTGAGCTTTTGGACCGGTCAGTTCGACGAACTTGCCGAGCGCGAACTGGTCGATCAATTGACGCAAGGGAACATGCTCGGGACCGGCGCCCACGATCCGGCAGTGTAATTGTAACCCTTTTGAGACCAGGATGTTACATGCACGGACTAATTCAGCGAAGCCTTTCTTTGGAATCAAGCGACCGATTGCGATCATTTCCAGCGAGCTGGCCCCTGGATCGGCCTGACGGAATGGGTCCAGGTTTAGCCCGTTATAAACGCGATGAATCTTGCCGGCAGACTCAGGGAATTTTGATTGGAGGTATTGGGTACTGAAGTCGGTCTCAGTCGCAACGAACTCTGCGTCCTGAATGAGCTGTCTGAGCGGCAGGCGTTGGTCCGGCTTTTCGACAAAAATATCGTTGGCATGGCCCGTGAAGCTATATGGGATTCCGAAGAGCCGTTTTATCCACCAGGCAGTCCGCGTAGCCATCCCAGCAAAATGAGCATGCATCGCGGTAATTTCTTCCTTTTCGAGCAAGGGACCTAAGTGGATGGCCTCATAGAAGCGGTGCTTATCTCTCGGATCCTGTTTTCGGTTCCAGACATCAGAGAACCGCCTTGCAGCCAGGCGGGTTAATATCTTGAACCGCAGGTTGTTAGAATCGGGCAGATAACGGATGTCGACGCCATTTAAAGGGATATTAAGCGGCCGGTCATCGTTCGGTGTACGGATTGAAAAAACCGGAACCTGCAGATTTTGCCGGTAGAGCTCCGCCACCTCGCGAGCGCAGAAGGTCTTTGTGAAGGCGGGGAACCTTTCAAACAGATAGGCAAGCCGGCGCACAGCGGTTC
>DASUWQ010000526.1:0-4279 GCA_036378375.1 Chthoniobacterales bacterium | reverse complement strand
CACGGGACCGTGCGATATCGAGAGCCCGTTATTGCTAACCTGTACCGGAAAAACAACTTGCTTTTCGCAGTGATGCGCTATCGTGTGAACGTCGTGAAACCACGCCACGCCATTAAATCGGCTGATAAGCATCGTTCACATACGTCGATGCAGCTCATGGTGTGCGCACCGGCGATTCGTTGTTGGTCTCATCGCTAAGGCGACGACTAGCAACACGTCCTCTCTCAGAGTTCGCGGGCCAGTCACCCCCCTTTAGGCACAAGCAACCTCACAAGTACTGTTTTATGAGCTATCTCCTCGCCATCTCAGGACATCCTAACAAATCCTCGAGACCTGGTTTTTTAATTCAGGCGTTAGCCCGGCATTTGTATCCTTACCAGGTTGAGCTCAAAACCGCTTACGCGATTGATTTTAAGGCTGACGCACCCGAAACGCCGGCGCGTCTCAATGATCTACTTGGGCTCATCCGAAATGCTCGCGGGATTCTCTTGCTGGCGCCGGTGCCAAAGGAGGATTGGATTGGTTCTCTAAAGACGCTTCTTGATCGTTTGCCGGACCGCGTTTTCCAATACAAACCCGTGTTGGTAGTCGGTTCCGGAGGTTTTGTCGGAGAGACGCAAGATCTGGAGCGGTCGCTGGCGGCTAGCCTTGAACGCCTGGCAGCGCACTTATCGCTAGCCTCAGTGCACATCGGGGTAAAAAACTGGGTTTTTGCTGAAGACCAGTCTCCTTCGCTGACGGTCGCAACGGAAGCTCGGCTGGCAGACGCGATACGCCGATTTTGCGGCCAGACCACGGAAGCGGTGCGGCTTTCGGAAGCAGCGTGACGGCGCAATACTCGTTCTCGCACTCGTCGTCGTCCTCGTCCTCGAGAATGTTGCTATGACGTCACGGCCAGAGTCACGGTCGGACGCTTTCTCGACGGCCTCAAATCTTCCGCGACGTACGCGTACCGGAACCCTCTCGAGGACGAGGACGACGACGAGTACGAGAATGAGTAAGTCGCGGCTAGCCCCCGTCGCCTTTCATCGAATCTTCAAGAAAGTCCGGAGAGACTTCTAGGCGGTACACCTTCCAACTGAAGCCTTCCAGCCGGGCGAAAAGAGTAATGTGGTTGGTTCCGATGCGAAAACTGGTGGGACCGGTAAATGAAAAGTTCTTCAGCTTGGACCAATCGAGATCGGACGGTCCCGGAATCTTGATGAACGAACGGGTTTTACTTTGGACCTGGCCGTTTTTCTTAACAAAATCGGCAATGGCATCGGGAGTGCAATACATGTCGACGGCCCGATTAAGAAAGGCGGGGCCCACAAAAGCGGTCAGCGCCGCAAACGGACTTTGATTCGAGTCTGGGCTTTCTTTTGTTTGTTGAGTAAGAATCGTGGCAACTTCTTCTTTTAGTGAATCTCGCAAGGCGGGGAAATCGACGAGATTGGCCAGCTTGCTCGAATCTCCAGCCAGAAATGCGCCCTTTAGCGAGGATACGTAAAAGAAAGGAGAAACCACATAGGCGGCCAACGCTAAGACAACCAAAACGGCTACGACGATTAACCACTTTTTCATGGTAAGCGTTCGAGGTCAGAACAGAGGTTTCCTAAGTCGGCGGTAATAATGGGTGCGTTTCTCTTAGGGAGCGTTTTGGGTGATGCTAAGCCGAGCGGCTTGGCCCGGCAAAAGCTTTTGCAGAGAGTAAGCACCAGTGACGGCGTTTGATAAGCACAAATTACTGCGAAGAAAAATCTCACGCAAAGGCGCAAAGGTTAAGACGGTAAACGACGATCTCACAGAAGGATCACAAAGGCTAAAAAGAGGCTCTAAACGTGGATGGAGGCGGATTTACACATATCATGGAGCGGTTCGGTTTCGCGAGCAGACCGGAGGCAAGTTGGTTTGAAAAACTGTCAATCCAATAGAGAGCTCCGTGCGCCCTAAACCCTTCGTTTACGACAGCTCACCTCTTAATCTTTGCGCCTTTGCGTCTTTGCGTGAGGTTTTCTTCGGAAATTGGCAGCACTCTACGGTCATGAGATAGGGTCACGTACGCCGAATAGGTAGATCATCGCGGAAACAAATGCGATGACGGCGCCGATGAGAAGTGCCGGGACGAAAGAATGAGTGGCTTGAGCGAGTGATCCGGTGAGGACCGGCGCCAATGCTCCGCCCAGATAACCCCCAAAATTTTGGACTGCTCCAAGCGAGGCGACGCGGTTAGGCGGTGCGGCGGCGGTGGCTAAAGCCCACGAGCAGGCACTAGCGGCGAACCCGAGAAAGACGACCATCGAGATGCAGGCCAAGGCTACCACGTTACTCTGCACGAGCGCGGCCGGCACGGTGAACAGGGACATACCAACCATGCCCAAGACGATGGGCAACTTCCGGCTTTGGATTGGAGACATTCCTCGGCGGATCAGATGGTCGGAAAACCAGCCCGCGACCAGGGAGCCAACGAAGCCGCAAGCGAAGGGGATTCCGGCAGCGACTCCGGTGGTGATCGTGGTCATGTGTCGCTCAATTTCGAGATAGCCAGGCAGCCAAGTGATAAAAACCCAGGTCAGATATCCCGAACCGAAGAAGCCGAGAATCATACTCCAAGTGGTGCGGTGAGCAAATAAGCCGCCCCATTCTGCCAACGTCATTTTCTGACTAGCGGTCGCCGGCCCTTTATCGGAACGGCCTTCCGGCAAACAAGCCTGATGCTCGGGCGAGAGCCCCGCCGCATCCGGGTCGCGATAGACTAGGATCCAAATCGCGGCGGCAATCAGGCCCACAACGCCCATGGTTACAAACATCCAACGCCAGTTGAATGTTAACATGAGAAAGGTCAGCAGCGGTGGCGCCAAAGCGGTGCCGAGCGGAGAGGCGGCATTGAAGAGTCCGACGGGTACACCCCGATCTCGCGGTGGGAACCAGTTACTGACGACTCGAGCCGAGGTCGGGTAATGCGGTGCTTCGCCAACGCCAAGGAAAATTCGAGCCCAGATAAACTGGGTGAAGTTGGTACAAAGCCCCCCGATTCCTTGCGCGAGAGACCAGAATGTAAGCCCGATGCCGAGCGTGATTCGCGGTCCCGCCCGATCAACGACCGCGCCGATAGGCAGCTGCATAAGCGCGTAGCTCCAACCGAACGCGGATAGCAACCATCCCATTTCGCTGAGCGAGATGCCGAGATCATTCCGGATCAGCGGGTTTGCTACCGAAAGCGAACCGCGATCCAGATAATTGATCGTGCCGCAGAGCAGAAGCAAGATTAGGGAAATGGCTTGGCGCCGCCGGATACGAGTATCTGGTTCGAGCTTCTCCTGGTGCATGGTCTCCTATTGCAGTTTTAAGGGGTAGTCGGGCCAGAGTATATAGCGCGGCCTAGCGGCAACGGGGAAAGTCTTTTACAGCCGCTGATTGATTTTGTTCTCCTAAACGCGACGGTCTAAGGCAAATCGCTGGCCCAGATGTTCCGATGGTACCGAGAGCTAACATCCCGTGAGCAGAAAACCTTTTGGGCATGCTTTGGCGGGTTCGGGTTGGATGGGATGGACGTGCAGATTTACAGCTTCGTCATCCCTACGCTGATCTCGTTGTGGAAGTTAACGCCCGCCGACGCCGGGTTGCTGGCAACCTGCACCTTGCTGTTTTCAGCCTTTGGTGGATGGCTCACCGGAATTCTAGCCGACCGGTATGGACGCGTATTGATGTTGCAGGTCACTATCGCTTGGTTTGCTGGTTTTACTTTTCTTCAAGGGCTTTCGGCCGGCTTTGCCTGGCTCTTGGTTGCTCGCAGTCTACAGGGACTCGGTTTCGGCGGTGAATGGGCGGCCGGTTCTGTCTTGGCTGCGGAGACGATTCGGAGTGAGCACCGCGGAAAAGCAGTCGGCGCCGTGCAAAGTTCCTGGTCCATAGGTTGGGGGATGGCGGCTCTGCTGGCGACCCTGTTTTTTCAGTTCATGCCCCGGGAGTTTGCCTGGAGAGCGTTGTTTTTTGTCGGTATATTGCCCGCGTTATTGATTTCCTTTGTCCGGCGTTCGGTTCCAGAACCGGCAATCTATACCGAACAAGGCAGGGTGGAACGGCGGGGCGATCCGTTGGCAATTTTTAGGCGCACCGTTATCCGCCGCACCGCGCTTGGCGCCTTGCTGGCAGTCGGCGCGCAGGGTGGCTACTATGCAATCACCACTTGGTTACCCACATTTCTGCAGAAAGAGAGAGGCCTACCGATTTTGAGCAGCGGGGGTTATCTAGCTGTGATCATCGTCGGTTCCTTTATCGGGTATCTAGTTTCCGCTTA
>DASUWQ010000525.1:0-4825 GCA_036378375.1 Chthoniobacterales bacterium | reverse complement strand
AGTCCGGCCAAGGAAACAGGATTCACCACAGAGACACAGAGAACACAGAGGAAATAATCCGCAGATTTCACAGATTACGCAGATTTCGGTTTTAAGGCCTATTTGCGCCATCTGGTTAAACAAACCACACGTGAATGAGCGACGTTGTTTCTCCTGAGGCGACCAATCAACCTGAGACGAAATCTGCATAATCTGTGAAATCTGCGGATTATTTCCTCTGTGTTCTCTGTGTCTTTGTGGTGAAATTGTCTGGTTATGAGCGATTGGGATATCTTGTTTCGGGGAGCGAGCCTGGTTTCTGCGAATGATATTGGGACGGCGGATGTCGGGGTCATTGGTGAACAGATAGCGGCCGTTGGGGTCGATTTGGCTGGATCAGCGAAACAGGTGGTGGATGCAGCTGATGCCTTTCTTTTTCCAGGGATAATCGACGCTCATATTCATTTCAACGAACCCGGACGTGAGCATTGGGAGGGGATCTCGACCGGTTCGCGTGCGCTGGCTGCCGGCGGAGGAACTGTCTTTTTTGATATGCCGTTGAACGCTTCGCCGCCTACGCTGGACCGCGAAAGCTTTATCCAGAAACGTTCGCTTGCGGAACAAAAATCTGTTCTGGATTTCGGGCTTTGGGGCGGGCTAACGCCAGTGAATCTCGATCATATGGATGAGCTGGCCGAGTCAGGTGTCATCGGGTTTAAAGCGTTCATGAGCGAGTCCGGGACCAGCGATTTCAGGCGTGCCGATGCCGCGACCTTAAAGCAAGGGATGAAAACAGCGGCGAAATGGAAATTGCCGGTTGGTGTTCACGCCGAAGACAACGCCATGATCGATTCCTTGGTCCGGGAGAAGCGGGCTGCTGGGGGGAAGCATTGGCGGGACTATCTCGATTCTCGTCCGATCGAGGCTGAACTGGCCGCAATTCGTGTCGCTCTCGAATTGGCAGGCGAGACCGGTTGCGCGCTCCACGTCGTCCACGTGAGCTGCCCGGAAGGCATCGACTTGATTGCCCAGGGCAAACGTCAAGGAGTGGATGTTACGGCCGAAACCTGTCCTCATTATCTTCTACTGAAGGACGAAGACCTGGAGACCATCGGTGCGCCAGCGAAGTGTGCTCCACCGCTCCGGAGCGCCAGTACCCAAGAAGCGCTTTGGCAACGGTGGCTTGCCGGTCAAATCGATACGCTCGGTTCGGATCATTCACCGGCGCCTCCCGACATGAAGACCTCGCCTGATTTCTTTGAGATCTGGGGCGGGATTGCGGGTTGCCAGCATGCTTTCCCTTTGCTGGTTGCTGAGGCCGAGAAACGGGCAAAGGGTTCAGGCCTTTCGCAGTTTGTGCGTGCGACTTCTCTGAATGTCGCTCGAAGGTTCGGTATCGGTGAGAGAAAAGGGAAGATCGCAACCGGCTATGATGCAGATCTCGTGCTGGTCGCCCTGGGGGCGAACGAGAGTGTCGGAGATCTGCTCTATCGGCATCTGGTTACCCCTTATCTCGGCCGGAGTCTTGGTGGGGTTGTTAAGCAGCTTTGGGTGCGCGGCGGAAACGTCTATGCGGACGGCCATTTATCAGAAACTGCGCGGGGCAAGTTCCTCCGACCAGCCGCATAACGTCACGCCGTCAACTTCGAAGATGCCTGGAAAGTCGTCTCCGACTGTTCCCTCTATCGCCATACTCTCTTGCAAAGCCATCCTTACAATCCTAAGGCCTGGAAGATCGTGCCGTTCGGTCGCGCAGACCCATTAACTTGTTCCCTTGACTAATGGCAAAAGCCTTCTCGTTAATCCGAACCTCTATTATAGAGGACCGTCCTACTTTCAGTATCTTTGGGTAGGTAGGTGGTCGCCAACCTGTCCAGCGTGCCGATCCGAAAGTCTGAAATATCGGAAGGCAAATAAGGCAACTAAAAAGATCGGGTAAGCGCTGACGGGATCAGGATCCCCGTCTCAGTCTTGTAACTTAAAAAATCTAGCTCTTTGCTCGCGACGTGGTAAAAGTCTGTTCCAATGCGCTGTCGGGCCATCGGTTTTCTAATGCTTCTCACCAGCGCAATCAGTTTTGCCCAGGAAGCGACCTCGCCGTTAATAACGGCGCGTACCGATCAGCCAATCCGGGCCGACGACCCGCGAGCCATACAGGCACATAACGAGATTCAGGCGCTAATTCTCGGAGCCAATGAGCGATGGAACGCTCATGACATCGACGGTTTTATGGAGGGGGCTTGGAAATCCAGTGATTTCGTCATGGTGATTGATGCCCAAGAGATTCGAGGCTGGGCGGAGGCCTTGGCCGCGTATAAGCGCGGATATTCGGATCCAACCTCGATGGGGACTGTGGTCTGCGACCGGCTAGAGACTCAGTTGATTACGCAGGAAGTGGCTTTAGCGGTTATGCGTTGGACCCTCGTTTTAAGGGGCGGCAAAGTCCTGGGTACATCGACGATGGTCGTCCGGAAATTTACTGACGGGTGGAAGGTCGTTTCCGATCATTCTACTACTCTCGAGCCGTAGGCGGGCTCTTCCTAACCATTGCAGATTAGCCAAATTAGCCAAAGGCCGGACAATTCGGCGCGCGCCGGCCTGCCAGCGTCTACAGGCCGGTGCGTATCGCCGTCAACCTATCCCGTGGTGGGGTGCGTTGGCAGGTAGAAGGCAAACCCTGCTGAAGTGGGGTGCGTTGGCAGGTAGAAGGCAAACCCTGCTGAAGTGGGGTGCGTTGGCAGATAGAAGGCAAACCCTGCTGAAGTGGGGTGCGTTGGCAGGTAGAAGGCAAGCCCCTCCGAAGTGGGGTGCGTTGGCAGGTAGAAGGCAAGCCCCTCCGAAGTGGGATGCGTTGGCAGGTAGAAGGTAACCCCTTTTGACACGACTACTGTCGTATTTGGGTCCAACGGTTTAGCCTGTTCCTTGTGCTTCGACGTTTTCAGCGATTCCGGAGGCGGAACCAAGGCGAAGGACCGAACGGCTGTGACAGCCATCGCGGTTAACAACAATATCAGAGTCAAGCAATTTTTTCTCATTGGGCCCATTCTACCCTCGACCGGATCGAGATGCCGCTGAAAAAATCAGTCTTTTTGCATTATAACGATGTCTTTTTTGTAATATCTTGGCTTTCTGTGGTGGACTATGACACCTACAGCAATTTTTTGGACCGGCTGGCCTAAGATGCGCTGGTTTCGTTCTCCAGCTTTGGTTAAGAAGAATAGGTTGTCCGGTGAATGGGCTAAAATCTTCGTCTGTCGTGCTTCAGCGAGCACCCGTCCAACTCTGCCCGAATTTAGACTGTCAGATCGCAAGCCTTGCATCGCTAGGCGCCAATGGAAAAGACCGCTGAACGTTCCTGTCGTCGAACGGTAACTCCGAAATTATGCCAATTGATAGCGAGCATTCACATCCGATGCTTTGTTTTCAGCCGATCTTTAGTATGAGGGCTTCGATGATTCGAATCGCAATCTGTTGCTGTCTTGTCAGCATTGCTTCTTGTTGCTTTGGCCAGAGCTTACATTCACTGCCTACCCACATGCGGAGCCAAGTATCCATTCCATCAAGCGACGCTCGCTCGATGAAAGCATGCGTCACCAAGTATTGGGCGTCGAGCTAGTTACACCAGAACTCGCTTCAGTCTCCAACCGTTGCATCCAGACCGTCAACAACACAGCGAGAGTCGGAACGTCTTGGACGGTGATGGCAAAGTCTCCGATGGCTGGAAAATGGTCTGGGATTATTCATGGTATCATCCTCATACGCCCCTACAAGTCGACCCGTACTTACTTCGCCCCTGGAAGATGGTGCCATTTGCCAGTCAAAGATCCGCTGTCATTTCCGGCTGTGCCGAGAGCCGTATTCGTGAAAGCCTATTCCGACCGCAAGCAAACAGTGCCTATGTCGCTCTATAACTCCTAACGGCCAACCGCTAACTGCGAACCGTTAACCGCCGGGCGCGATCTCCGGAAATGAAAATAGGCTTGTACGAATGCAATAGTCTGCGCAAGAGCGGCCACAAAAAATACGATCCCCACGCGCCAATCTGTTGCGGGTAGACCAGAGACTTGCGCCAACAGCGGTGTTCCCACTAAAGGTGCGATGACGCCCATAATACTGCTGATCGAGTTCAGCGAACCAAGCGTAATCCCTTGATGGCGTGGATCTACCGCCTTAGACACGATTCCTTGTAAGGCCGGGTTGATCACAAAACCCAACATGTTCACTAAAATGATGGCGTACATCATCCACCCTTGGAAAGCGAGTCCATAGAGGATGTAAGAGAACGTTGAAGACGCCATTCCCGCCAATGCCGTCCGAGTGTCACCGAGTTTCTTCAAAAGGAAACCGAGTAAGCCCGCTTGGACAACGGTGCTGACAATGCCAACCACAAAGAGCGATATCCCATTCTCTTTTGGTCCCCAACCGAACCGAAAGGTGGTGTAAAGTACCCAATTGATCTGGAGCAAGAATTGCCCAAATACACTGAAAATGTAGACCACAACCAAATTGCCGATTCCACGGACCTGCGATAGTGCCGCGATCGCCGAGAACGGGTTTACTTTCTTCAAGTCGATCGGTGTCCGGCGATCCTTTGGCAGGGACTCTGGCAATATGAAATAACCGTTCAGCCAATTTAACAGAGCAAGACCGGCTGCTGCGAAATAAGGTAACCGCAGGTTATTGGCTGCTAACAAACCTCCGATGATCGGGCCGCAGATAAAGCCAAGCCCGAACACTGCTCCCATCAACCCAAAGCTCCGGCTGCGATTTTCCGGGGTAGTGACATCCGCAATGTAGGCGCCGGCAACCGTATAACTCGCGCCCGACGCGCCCCCGATCAGACGGG
>DASUWQ010000524.1:0-13204 GCA_036378375.1 Chthoniobacterales bacterium | reverse complement strand
AGGGTGAGGGTGTGGATGGCTTGACCGGCGTGGAGGGACTTGGGGGCGATATCGGGGTAGAGCCGTCCGCGCGCCTAAATTTCGAGGACGAGCCCGAGCACGAGCACGAAAAGACCCCCACGTGGAGAGCAATCGTGCCGGATCTACGTGGGTATGGGGAAAGCACGGTTGTTCCCGGCAAGACCGGGTTTGAAATTTTTGCGTCCGATATCGCCGGGCTTCTGGGTGAGCTCGGGATTCAGGATGTGGTGATCGGCGGATTGTCGATGGGGGGCCAAATCGTTATGGAGTTTTGCCGGCTTTATCCCGAGCGGGTACGCGGCATCCTGTTAGCTGCTACGTTTTGCCGAGCTGAAACCGAGGAAGGTAGACGTCAGCGTGCTGCCATGGCGGACCGGCTGTTGAAGGAAGGAATGGAGCCGTACGCCGAAGAAGTGTTACCAAAGATGGTGACGCTGGCGAACCTGATAGCACTTCCGGGAGTCGCGGATCATGTGCGAGAGATGATGCGGGCGACAAATCCGAACGGAGCAGCAGCTGCGCTCCGCGGGCGAGCAGAGAGACCGGATTACGCGGAAACGTTGGCCAGACTCGATGTCCCGGCGCTCGTGGTGGTTGGCGACAAAGACGCCTTTACTACGCGGGCAGATGCTGAGCAGATGAGTACGCTGGTGAAAGGGGCCGAACTTGTCTGGATAGAAGGGGTCGGACATATGCCGAACCTGGAAAGCGAAGGCGAATTTAATGAAGCACTAGGACGATTATTGGAGCGCAGCGCAGCCCGCTAGTTCGATTGGGCTGCGCCGACCTGGGCCCGACTTTTGGCTCGACCGGTGAGCTTGCGTAACCGGCTGTCGCTGTGCGGATCACCAAAGTGAAATAGGGCGGTTGCTCGAATCTTGTCCGGGTCGCATGCTTCGTTGCCATGCACGCTTCGATAGCCCCAAAAGAAGTAAACGTTACCGGGCACCATCGGAATCTGAGTCAATTTAAGAAGACCCGACCGATACGCTTTCCGCAGCAAGAATTGGGTTACCGGGTTATCCAGGAAGATCTTATCGATCAGGTTGAAAAGGTACGAGGACCGGATTGGCCGGACGTTCGGCGCCATGACTAGTTTGCCGGTGAGTCCTTCGGTTGGAATGATAACGGGTAACAGCGCAGTCACGACATAAGAATCGTAGTGAAACAGCAGGGCGTGTTTCAGGCCGGTCTCGCCCTTTAGACAGCGTAGAACTTGATACAGAGATTGGTCCGGCGCGGGAGCACCCGCTCCCAACTCGTATACTTGGTGTAATAGGCCGGCAAAAGCGGGTGAGGTAGACAGTACCTGTAGCAGTGTTCCTTTCACGGGTTCTGCTCCGGTAAATGATACATATTGTTCCCCCGCAGCTGATACCGCTCCCTCCACAAAGCGTCGGAGCCTGGCGAGATCTTCGGGCTGCAGGTAGCCCGGCAGAACACCGAATCCCTTCGTGTTCATGTCCGCGACCAGCTCGGCAATTCTTTCCCGTGGAAGTTCAGGTAAAGACAAGGTGTCGGCGCCGCCAGCCTCGACCAGTTGATTCCCAGACCCTGACGAACCCAATTCCATGTTTGTAGATCCTCTCTAAAAGAGAAACGTTAAATTACCAATTATAGCCCTTCTAATAATCCTAAATCCTGATTCTGTCCAAATGTGTCATCTGTTCCGGCGGCTGCCGGACTAGCATAACCTCTGGGTGATAGCTACAGCGTGGACCACCACCGGCGGAGGGGAGCCGCATTAGAGAGGTGCCGCCTGCAGATTCGGAGGAGGTCTATCGCCCATAGGTTGAGAAGACGTGTCCGGCTGCGGCTCCCTTTAGGTGTGGCAGGTTCTACGATTCCTTAGATCTCAACGTGCTGAATATCCGTTCCATCCCAGGGCGTCGCGTCTATCCGAGCGCCATACCTAAAAAGATTCGTCGGCGTCGACACCCGTGCGAGCTCTAACACCGAATGCAACGCCCCTCCGTCCGTTGTCCTCTAATGGCCATCGGGATGCCCGTACCTGGCTGGCTCCAGCCTTCCAGCTTCTTAGGTTGACGCGCATGAGGCGGCCGCCGGATCATCGCGTGGCGGCTTGCTCAACCTCTTGTCCGACGAAGCACATGAGCCGATTATCTCGCCAAAGTTGCCCGCCGACGCAGTCGGAAGTCTAGACGACTGGGCGAAGTCGGGGGGCGGCGGTGGATTGACGGATGATCAGTTTGGGCGCGAAGGTCTTTCGTTGAGCGCCGCGGCTGCCGCGAAGCCGCTCCAACATTAGTTGGATCGTATATTGGCCCATCTTTTCGACGGGTTGGGCAATCGCGGTGATCGGCGGATCAATGTATTTCATCCAAAACGCGTCATCGAAGGTCACCACCGACAGGTCGTCGGGTACTCGGATGCCGGTTTCCCGCACAAAAGTGATGAGCCCCGAGCACATCTCCAGGTTGGCCACGAACACAGCGGTAGGCGGCTGCGGTAGTTTGAACAGTTTGCGGGCGCACTCGTAACCGGACTCGGCCTGGAAATTCCCGGACTGAGCATATTGGCCGACTACCTCAATCCCAGCTCGCGCTAATGAACGTTGATAGCCTTCCAGACGAGTCCGGGCATTGGATAAATGTTGAGGTCCGGCGATGGTAGCGATGCGCTGATGACCAAGTGAAATTAAGTGCTGGATTGCCAGAGCGGTGCCACGCACGTTGTCCGCAGTGATGACATCGGTATTCTCTAAGCCGGATTCGCGGTCAAAATCGATAATCGCAGCTCCGCTCTGACGGACGGCGCGAAGGAGAGCCACGTTTCCGCCGGTCGAACAGTTGATCAGACCGGCCACCTTGCGATCCAGGAACATGGAGAGGGCGGCTTCTTCCTTCTCCGAGTCCTCGTCGGCATTACAAACTAGCACGGTATAACCGTTGTCTTTGGCGATATCCTCAATCGATTTAACAAATCCGGCGAAAAACGGATTCCGAATATCGGAGATAACGACCCCGATGGTCCGCGTTTGTTGAGCTCGCAGCCAGCGAGCTTTGCCTGGTTGATATTTTCCGTTGCGATGGACGGCGGCCAGTATGCGCTCGCGGGTACTGGGGGCAACGTCATCTGGCCGGTTAAGGGCTCTGGATATCGTGGCGATGCTCACATTCAATTCGCGGGCGAGCTCTGAAAGGGTCATTGAATTAGTTGATTAAGCCGCTGGATTCTAGTGTCCCCAGGTCACAGGGAAATTTGTTGGAGGTAAGGTGTCGAGAAAGAGGATGGAACAAACAAAATATTATGTAAAGCTTTACATTAATCGTGCTGACGAGTATCAATCATTAACCTCCCTGAAACCTCTGGTTTTCTGTGTCCTCCCTAACTCTCATCCTAGTTTGCTTCGCCGTCGCTAGGCCTTCGGCGCGACAAGTTCTGTCTGTTGGTTGGCACTGATTCGCTATGTCCTCACCTGATCTCGCCAACCCGCCAATCCAGCCTTTCGCGCTGGAAATGCGGCAGATTTCGAAGTCGTTTGGACCGACTCAAGTTCTGAGGGACGTCGATTTCGAGTTAAGGGCGGGAGAAATTCATGCGCTGATGGGCGAGAACGGCGCCGGCAAAAGCACTCTGATGAAAATCGCCGCCGGACTACTGGAAGATTATGCCGGTGAGATCTCTGTGTACGGCGAGAAGGCTAAGTTTTTGTCACCGAGAGATGCGGCTCGGGCTGGAATCTCGATGATTCATCAAGAGTTAAATCTCGTTCCTGAATTAGCGGTGGATGAGAACATCTTTCTCGGCCAGGAACGGCTACGAGGCGCTTTCTTCGTCGATCGCCAGCAACAGGTCCGGGCTGCGCGAGAAGTGTTGAAGAACCTCGATTTCCAGGGTCAAATTGACGTGCCCGTTTCCCGCCTGCGGGTTGGCGAACAACAGCTGGTCGAAATCGCCAAAGCATTAGCCTCGAAAGCTCGGATCCTGATCATGGATGAGCCGACCTCGGCGCTGTCCATCAACGAATCGGAGCGTCTTTTTCAAGTGATCCGGCGACTGGCCGCCGAAGGGGTTGCCATTGTCTATATTTCGCATCGGATGGACGAGGTCTTTGCGTTAGCGGACCAGGTGACGGTCCTGCGCGACGGCAGCTATATAGGAACGCTCCCGGGGCAAAGCGCTAATCGCCGTGAGCTAATCCGGATGATGGTGGGCCGGGAGCTGCAGGAGATGCTGACCAGCGATAAACAGAACACCGCTGCAGATCTGCCGGCGCTCGAGGTCAAGAAACTCTGGCTCGAACATCCCAATCCGACTCCGAGTCGGACGATGCTCATCCAGAACGTCAGCTTTTCCGTTAACGCGGGAGAAGTCCTTGGGATCGCCGGCCTGCTCGGAGCCGGGCGGTCGGAGACTCTGGAAACCATTTTCGGACTGCATCCGAAAACCTCCGGAGGCGAAATCCGGGTATTCGGCAAACCGATGACATTCCGGGGGCCAGCGGACACTAAAATGGCAGGGATTGCGTTCGTTACTGAGGACCGCAAACGCGATGGCCTAATTTTGGGTTCCGGAATCGACCGGAATGTCGAGCTGTCCATGATGACAGTGGTGTCGAGGTTTGGGGTCGTTTTGCCGGAAAAAGAAACCGATTTGGCCAAGCAAACCATCCATGACCTCAGTATTCATGCGTCAGGTCCCAGTCAACCAACCGGAACACTCAGCGGGGGAAATCAGCAAAAAGTGGTGATTGGAAAATGGCTATTAACCAAGCCGCGCATTCTCTTGTTGGATGAGCCGACCAGAGGAATCGATGTGGGAGCAAAGGCGGAAATTTACCGGCTAGTGGAACAGCTGGCTGAGCAAGGTCTCGCGATTGTTTTGGTGACATCGGAGTTACCTGAGTTGACATTACTGAGCGACCGGATCCTGGTTCTGCGCGAAGGGCGGCCGACGGCGCTGCTTGAGCGAGGTAACTTCTCACACGAGCTGATTTTGGAGTACGCCTCGCCCGGTGGAACCATCCAACCGGAGTTCGCCGAAGAGGAGGTGTTGGCTTGAAGAAAATATTGTCGGTTGGTGGGAAGTTTCTCCTTAGGACGAAGTTATTCTGGGGGTTAGCGGTTCTCTACGCAGCCGGAATTATCCTGTCTCCGGTTAACCGGCATGGAGTTAATATTTTTCTCTCACCGGGCAATCAATCGGACGTACTGCGCCAAGTCTCAAATAACGGCATTATCGCGGTGGGAATGACGCTGGTGATTATCACCGCGGGGATCGATTTGTCGGTTGGTTCCATCATGGGGTTCGGGTCACTGCTGACGGCGATGTTGCTTTCTCAACAGGGCTGGAACCCGGCTTCAAGTATTTCGGTGCCGGTGCTGGCCATCATTTGCTTGTTCGGTTTCGTTTATCTGGTCCCATTGGTCTCGCTCGGGATCCGGCGTGAATCCGCTAAAGCTACTGGTAAGGCTTCGCCGGCGACGCGGATAACCGGATGGGTACTTGGCCTGATGGCTGCGGGAGCAGCCTTGTACTTCGGCTCCGGAGAAGTCGAACATAAATTTGGAGTGTTGGGAGTACTAATCACGGTGCCGGCGGTCGGCTTGATGATCGGAGCGGTGAGCGGGGTCATTATCGCCAAATTCAAGATGCAGCCGTTCATCGTTACCTTAGCGATGATGGTCGCAGTTCTAGGCGTGGGAAGATTGGTGGCTGGGCCGAATCAAGCGATCTATCCGCTGGACTCCATCAATTCCACGCAGAGTTTCACTTTTCTGCGGGAACTGGTCTTTGAGATCGTTCCGGTGCCAGGAATTTTCTTCCTGGTCGCCGTTCTAATTTTTGGATTCATCTTAAAGGCAACTACGTTTGGCCGGTACGTATACGCGCTGGGAGGCAATGAGCAGGCGGCCCGGCTAGCCGGCGTCAGAGTCGATCAAGTCAAGATTGCCACCTATGCAATGTCGGGCATGCTCGCCGGGTTGTCCGGGGTTCTGTACGCTGCGCAATATCGGCAAGGGTTAGCCGACGCCGGAACCGGTACAGAGCTGAATGCCATCGCCGCCGTGGTCATCGGCGGAACTAACTTGATGGGTGGAAAAGGCTCCATGACCGGCACTTTGGTTGGGGTTCTGATTTTCGGATTCCTGGGGAATATCCTTTTGCTCAAGAACATCGATAGCAACACCCAACTCGTTTTAAAGGGCGCCATCATCATCATCGCGGTGCTGTTGCAAGAGGGACAGGGTGGATCCTGGTGGAAACGGATCAGAACGAAAATTAACCCGGAGCCGAAAGCGAGCGAGACCAAGCCGATTGAGCTTTCTAGCCCAACTAAAACTTGAGCATGGGCAGGTGCAGAAATTTTAAAAGCATCCCGAACCCCGTATTTGCGGAGTGCACTTCCGACACAGCTCCGTCCTCCTATACTCCCGTCCTCCCTCGTTCCGCGTGCCCGGAGTCGAGGAGCGAACGCCAAACCCCAAACGCCAAACGCTATTTTGACCAACAAACCCCAACCCATGCAGCCGTAGTAAAAGCACTGCTGTGATGTGTCCTGAAATTTAGTCAGGACACATTTCCGACCCCCCCAAATAAAGATGAAAAGAAGAACGTTTATTAGAACTAGCGCGGCCGCGTTTGCCGCGAGTCTCGTTGTGAAGCCTTCCTCGATGAGGGCTGCAGATACCAATAAGCAGTACGTCTTCGGCTTCTCGCAAGTAACGACCGTCGAGCCCTGGCGGGTAGAGTTTAACAAGCAGATGCTCAAGGAAGCGGCCAAGCATCCCAACCTGAAACTCATCATTTCAGATGGGCAAGACCAGACGGCAAAACAGGTTCAGGATGTTGAAAGCTTCATTCAACAAGCCGTCGACGTTCTGCTGGTTAGCCCGAAGGAGTCTGCGGGCTTAACTGGCGTGGTGTTAAAAGCGATCGACGCAAAAATCCCCGTGATCGTTTTGGACCGCAACGTCAACACCGACAAGTACAACTGCTTCATTGGCGGTGATAATGTGGTGATCGGTCAAACTGCGGGCGAATACGCGGTGAAGCTGCTGGGCGGGCCAGGAGCGGCCAAAGGTAACGTCGTTGAGCTATGGGGCGGTATGGGTACGGCGCCGGCTCAAGACCGGCACAAAGGGTTCAATGAACCGGTCAGCAAAGAATCAGGTATTAAGTCATTGTTGAAGCCCATCGATTGCGACTGGAAGCAGCAGAAGGGGTATGATGCGATGACGACGGCCTTGAAGTCGTTTGATAAGATCGATCTGGTCTATGGGCACAACGATCCTATCGCCTATGGCGCTTATTTAGCGGCAAAAGATGCCGGCCGGGAAAAAGAGATAAAGTTCCTTGGAATCGATGGCTTGCCCGACCTTGGTGTGACCTGGGTCGCGAGAGGTGAACTCACCGCGACGTTCACTTATCCGACGCCCGGAGCCGAGGGTATCCGCCAAGGGTTGAAGATCATGGCGGGTGATAAGGTCGAACACACCATCACCTTGCCGACGCAAACGATCGACAAATCGAATGCGGAGCAGATTCTCAAAGATAACGGCTTGGCGTAGGCTGGACTGGGGAAATTGTCTCGGAGCGGCCCTGCTTGCGGGGCCGTTCTGGCGTCGGGTAGCTCTGTCTCGGGATTGAAAGGCCCTAATCGTCGGAGGTCAGCTCCAGCTTGCCGCGGTAAGTGGCAGGGATGAGCTCCTGCTCATCCGTTAGAAGCACGCCTAAGCGCAGCAGCTCATCCCTGGCGAAAGGTGGTTATAGCGGGTGCCGGTGGTCCGTTTGGCCGTTATTCTCCTGGGCCGAGGGTGTCAAGCTATGGCTGTCTCCGTCTAAGATCGCCTGAGCTGGTCTTGCCTGCTCTGACATCGGTTGGCTCGGCGGAATTAGCAGAACGGCGCGAGAGGCGTCCGTTCGGCGCTTCAAATCTTCTAAAACCAGCGGTGCGAGTCCGGCTTGAGTGCGATCGAAGCGGAAGCTGTACCGGTCGTTTTTACCGGGCGTAAACAAAATTATCTCGTCGTAAAGAAAACGCTGTTTGATGGTCGGCTCAAAATCATCGATCTCGAATAGCTTAGCTGAGGCGAACCAGCCTTTGACGACAAAGAAAACTTGGGACAGCTGTTCTTCGGTCGCAGTCAAATAGCCGAATTGATCGCGAGGAATCAATTTACCTTTGCCCGTGATGCACGGGACGGCCCATCTCACGGTTTGGCGTGGCTCAACGAGCTTGTGAAACCAGCGTTCGTAAGGGCCCGGAAGATTGGCTAAGAGCTCGACCGCGGTTCGGCGGGCCGGTTGTTTCATTTTCTGGCGGATAAACCAGATCCGGATCCGAATCGTTCTCCAGATCCGAGGCAGAAAGTAAAAAGCCACAGAAAAGAAAACGAGGAGAATACCCAAGGCGATGACCGGATGGCTCCAAAGCAGTGCGAACATCGCTCCGACTAAGACATTTTCGCCCAAGCTGACCGCGACATTGGAGAACGGTTCCGGCGACTGGTTAACAATCAGGCGAGTACCGGTTTTAACGCTGTGGGAAGTGAAAGTTACTGCTCCGGCGACCAAACCGACAATCACGTTAAAGAGCGGGCCCGGATGCCCGAGGGTTTGGATGGCGATAAGTGCGCCGCCGACCGGGCGAATAAAGGTGTGAATCGCGTCCCAGAGCGAGTCGAGCCAAGGGATTTTGTCGACGAAGAACTCGATTACAAAAAGTATCCCGGAGACGATGATAACGGCCGGATCAGCCAAGACGTGGAGAGAAGCGTACTGGGGCGCCAGGTGTATCCAATCGAAATGGACCGCTAGCCCAGTCAAGAAAACGGTCAGGTAAAGACTATAACCCGAGAGCGCAGCTAAGCCGAGGGCGACTGCTAGCGTCTGAAGGACATCCATAGGGGAAGGGTACGGGGTGGTGGAGAATTAGCAAACGTTCGTGCGCCGGGCGGGATGGGGAGGTGACCAGTGAGTAGTGACAGGTGAAAGGTGAAGGAGCCTCGGGCTCGATGCAGCCGAGGCCGTGGCCAGCTCCGGAGGAGCGAAATCTTTATAGCAACGGTGATCTAAACGGCGACCAGCTCCGTTAGGAGCGGCATAGGCGATGATCCCCGACTAGATGTCGCTCCTACTGAACTTGCCCGTTTTTTCTGGTGCAATCTATCCTACAGAGCTGAGGCAATCGTCGATCGAGATTTCGTTGAGGAAAAGCGGCGTGGAAACCTCGGTCTTTTGTCCGGCTTTCTTGGTAAGCAGGGCCTGAACCTCGGGGTGGTTCTGCCATTGATTGGCAAGGGCATCGAAGGCCGATTGGGTATAGGCATTGACTGATGGATAGCCGGCCAGTTTGGCGTACAGCTGTAACAAATCTGGATCAGGCAGCCTAAGCCGGAAACAAACTCTTCGAGTCTTTAGATGGGGCGGGTTTCTTGGTCGCCCTCTTCGCCGTTTGACGATGATCTTTTCCGCCATCGAGTTCGACTTTTAGGAGAGATCGACGACTTCGCTGCCTACCGCGTTCTTTAAAAGTGACCGATCACCCGTCTTCAGAAATTGAGTCGCCTTATCGGGCCAGAGGGCATACATAACCTTCGCATTGACGTCGTAGACCATCTCCAGCTGCACAGGGAATCCAGTGATTCTCATCGCTGCGTTGACGGTGAAAACCGCAAAAGGCTGTCCGCTGAGGGTATGCAGCGTGGTTGCCGTGGTGTTAACCGCCCGGAGCCCGTGATTGTCGTGCTGGCTCCAATATTGAGTTAACTGGATCTTGGTGGCGTCCGCGGACTTAATCACCTGTTCAGCCCGGACGTTACCGACGAATATTGCGACCGTAAGAGCCGCGATGGTTATTAGATTCCTTTTCACTATAGGGTTTTCTGGCGCGAGTTGGGAGAATAAACGCCCGCCTAAAAAATGCAAATTGGAATTTCTGTATGCCACTATGTTTACATGTAAGTGGCTGATATTTAAGTAATAGCTCCTGATTAAATGATCGATAAATGCCTGAAATCAGGGGTCAGATAGAATTTATAGGCATGCTTAAAATGTCTCTTGCGACCGGCCTAGAGAGAACCCTTACGAGTATCAGACGGTTCCGATGCGGCACCGGTTGCGGAAAAGCTACTGTTCGCTCCCAGAAGGGAGTGAGATGAAGTGGGCAAAGAGACGACGGAATCGCTGGCGGTCGGAATCGCCTGTCCAAGAACGGTCAAATGATTGTCTCCGCCCAGAAATTTGGCTAAATCCTGCGAAAGATTTCAAGCGGAGCTTTTCACCCGGGTTACCAACTGGGTTGGGTCGACAATGCGCAGAGCGATCACCAGCGGGATTAGGGCAGTCGCCATATAGATAACTGCCATCGCGTCGATCGATTGGCCGGCTCGAACGCCAGCCGCGAACACTGTGTAATACAAGGCAACAACCAGGGTCTGATTATCCGGACCCGCGGTCAAAAAAGTCAGTTCGAACATACCGATCGTGCGCACCAGGACGAGAAGGCCGGCAGCAAGAATACCGGGTGCAAGCAGAGGCACAAGAACGTGCACAAAAAGACGCAGTGTACCGGCACCCAAAACCCGGGCTGCAGCTTCCAATTTCGGATCGATCTGTTCAATAAACGGTGTCATCACCAAGATAACGAATGGCACAGCCGGCACGAGGTTACCCAGAATGACGCCGGTAATAGTACCGCCCAGGTGCAAACTGTAGAGCAAGGTTGCGAGCGGGATCCCGTAGGTCATAGGAGGCACCAGCAACGGTAAAACAAAAATCAGAAGGACCGCCCGCTTAAACCGGAAACTCCGGCGCGCCAAAGCGTAAGCAGCGGGGACACCGAGCAGAAGTGAAATTGCTACCACAGCGAAGACCACTTCGATGGTAACCGTTAGGACACTATCCAGTTGGAATTCGGTCCAAGCTGTCGAATACCACCGCAACGTGAAACCGCTCGGCAACCACGTGCCGAGCCAAGTGGTAGCAAAAGAATTGACCACTACCGCAGCGATTACGGCGAGAGCATTGAGAACAAAAAAGCCGATCGCAACCCACACCAAAATGCGTGAGAAGTGAGAAGCGAGAGGTGAGACGTGATTGGTGGAAGGTGATTGGTGATTCGTCATAACACCTGAGGTTGTCACTGCACTGAGGTTACAAGCTCCTTATTTTGGGGCGTTGCGTCGATCTGAATGCCGTTGGCCGCAGCGCATCCAGACGCAGACATCCGCATGAGCAGCAACGTCCTGCCGATCAGGTGATGGCCGCGCACTTTTGACTTCTCTCGTCTCACTTCTGACCTCTCACTTCTCACGGTTAACCTTTTGCACCTCCCGTCGGACCTCGATAAAACAGGCCGCGGAGACCGAGGACTAAAACTACCACGACGAGCTGCACACCCGCCATGATGATCGCAATCGCCGAAGCCATGGAATAGTCGTAGTCCTCGAATGCAGCCTGATAGGCAGCAATCGAAATCACCCGAGTAGGGCCAGCCGGCGCACCCAGCAAGACAGCGGACGGGAACACGGAAAACGCTTGCACAAAGGAGAGGCAAAACGCGATGGCTAAACCGGGAATGAGCAGCGGTAGGTAAACATGAATAAATTGCTTCCGCGGACTTGCTCCGAGCGTAGCGGCGGCCTGCGGTAGAGCAGGATCGATCCCGGTCAGGTAACTCAGTAGTAAGAGATAGGCGAAGGGAAATCCGCTTAGAACGAGCGATAGAAACACTCCCCAATAGTTGTGAGTCAGGTGGACTGGGGAAGCCGACAAATGGAGCAATATCAAGAATCGGCTTAGCCATCCTTGGGGACCCAAGTAGAGCAGAAGACCCTCAGCGATGAGTACTGTCCCCAACGTGATTGGCACTACCAGGACTGTTGTCAGTGTCCTTTGGAACGGATGCCGTCGGGTAACAAACGCAATTGGCAACGCCAATCCGATGTTGATCAAAGTGGTTGGCAAGGACAGCCACAGTGTTGTCCAGATTGTCTCTCGTTGAAAAGCGGTTGAGAAGAACTTTACGTAGTTCTCGAGGCTGGCTCCCTGGCGGGTTGATAACGAGAGCACGAGGCCGAATAAGAACGGACACAGAAAGAGCGCCACGACCAGGAGCAGAGCTGGTGTTACCAAGAGCGCGATCCGATCCCGACGATGCACCGTACCGGCGACCTGCCTGTCGCGCCGTAGGCCTCGCGTAAGCGGATTCGAAGCGTTTGTCATTCGGAAGGAAAAACGAGCACGCGCTCAGCCGGCAGCGCCAAGCGCAGCCGGTCGCCTGCGCTCACTCGCTTCTGGGTTCGTACGTGCAGTAGAAGCCCGGAAGAGGTCAGAACGTCGACCAGATAATCGCGCCCGCAATACTCGACTATCTCTGCTTGACCGAGCAACCCATTTCCAGCGTCGGCTGACCCCGAGCGCATGTCGGGTGTGTCCACCTGAATATCATCAGGCCGGATGGCAGCAATGGCCCGGCCGGTTGTGACCGGCTCCTGAGCAATGCCTTCGAGCCGAATGCCGGGCTTGGCCAATAAAACTCGATTCTCTTGAACTCGCTCGACATCAAGATCGAGGATGTTTCGATAGCCCATAAAGCGGGCGACCGTGAGATTTGCGGGTCTACTATAGAGCTCCTCCGGTGCATCGATTTGTAGGGTCCGTCCCTCGTTCAACACCACAATTCGGTCGGCCAATGATAAAGCCTCATCCTGGTCGTGGGTGACATAGATAGTGGTGCGCTGCAAATCGCGATGGATACGCTTAATCTCGGCACGCATCTCCAGGCGTAACTTCGCGTCGAGGTTAGACAGAGGTTCGTCCATGAGAATGAGTGGCGGCTCTATCACGATGGCGCGGGCGATAGCGACACGTTGTTGTTGGCCGCCCGAAAGCCGGCCCGGCAATTTATCTGCGTGCGCTTGCAGTTGAACTAGCTCCAATGCAGCATCGACTCGGCCACGGATTTCCTTTCTGGGAACTCCCCGCATTACGAGTCCAAAGCCAACATTCCGGCGCACAGTCAGGTGTGGAAATAGGGCATAATTCTGGAAAACCATTCCGAAACCGCGCCGTTCGGTCGGCAATTGATCAATGCGCTGCTGGTCCAGCCAGATGCTCCCACCGGTCAACGGTAACAGCCCCGCCACGCAATTCAGCGCGGTCGATTTGCCGCAGCCGGACGGACCGAGTAAAGCGATAAACTCACCTGCCTGGA
>DASUWQ010000523.1:0-15631 GCA_036378375.1 Chthoniobacterales bacterium | reverse complement strand
AAATAAACCTCAGCTGCAGCGGAACACACCATTCCGCTTCGTCAACCTGCTAAAACGGGATCTGTTTCTTTCGTTAAGAGCGATCCCGTTTTTAATTGTTCTAGCCAGCCTCGCCATACAGCCTGCTGTCCGAGGACAAGTTGTAAAAACTATCCCGGTGACCGCACCCAAGGAAATATTGAGTATTGTGCCTAACCCTGTCTATTCGGAAGTTTATGTCGCTGACTTGCAGAACGATCGTGTCGCAGTCATTGACACGGGGTCAAATCAGATCTCATTTTTTATCCATCCGGTTTTCGAGCCATTTGGACTCGGTGTTTCTTCGGATGGCAACACACTTTATGTGACCGACAAGCACGATTTCCTGGAGGCGATATCGCTTACTACCTGTACGACACTCTTTCTTGTGCCGGTAGACAAGGCCCCCCAACTTCCTGGGATCAGTTCCGACGGTTGCACGGTATACGTTCCTTGCCAGAGTCCCACCGGTACAGTGGTGCCCGTTGGCGGCCCTTTGTCGGGCACCTCGATCCGCGTAGGCGGATCTCCGGTACAGGCCGTTTTTAACCACGGCAACACATCCGCTTATGTGACCACTCAGACCAAAAAGCTCGCGATCATTAACACTGCGACCGGCTCGGTTACCAAGATTGCAACGCCAACCCCGACTTATGGATTAGCCATGACCGGCGCCACCCTTTTTGTGACGGGCATAAACGAGGTTTTTGTGATCAATACCAATACCAACACGATTGTCGATACTATCAGGGTCCCGACGCCGCCGGGCAAATGGTTTTTGGACCCCCCCGGATTAACACCGGATGGAGCGTTTCTGTATGTGCCTGTGGAGGTAAACACTTCTTTTTCTATTGAAAATGATACCGTGGTGGTGATCAATACAAAAGCGAGAAAGGTTGCGGGTGAACCGATCTCGGTGGGACTGGCGCCTGTTCAAGTTGCCGCCGCAGCGGACGATATTTACGGTTATTCCTCAAATTTTGCAGACGGCACTGTCACGGCGTTTTATCTGGCGCATTTACACCCACATTGACCTTAGTCTCGTTTTTTGGGTTCTTGCGGGCCTTGTGTGGGATCATTAGCGGGGTTTTTAACCGCCATGAAATGGCACAACAGAACAGCCCAGGTCTTCAGGCCTGGGTTAGGTCCACATTAGGCGCTCGCCCTGAAGGGGCGTCCGAAGGGTTGTCCCACGCAAACGAGCGCAGTACACCATAAGGTCGGTGCTGGTCAGTTACGTCGGGACCGGATGGCGTCCTCGTCCTGCAGATGTTGGATCGTGACCGAAGCCCATCACGCTATTATCAATCAGCAGGCCGAGAATATGCCTGGAGTTCGGATACGCAGTTCACGGCGGGCGAGGCCCGACTCTCCACAATATCTTGAGACAGAGCGCTTTTACTTAAGGCTACGCCGCACAGGCAGCACGCCGTCCCCGCATAGCGCTCCACGTGCGCGAGGTCGGACGCCCTTTCAGGGCGAATTTCTAGGGACGCGCGGAAAATCCGGCCGCGTTTTTCGTTAAAGTGTACCAGCGGATGTTGGCGATCAATCAACATCCAATCGATAACTTGCTGTCATGACCCCTCGAGACGACCCGTTCGCCCCTGCACGGATCAAGGCACGCAGCAGGTAGCAGAGCGACCCGAAAGAGACAATCACGGCTAACGAAGAGGAAGAACCTGCAAGAAGACAGGAGGCCGAGCGATTGGCTGAGCAAATGGCAAAGGCAGCGGCGCAGGAATATGTCAAGAAATCCGAAGAAGCTGATGCGAAGGGCGACACCGTTCAGGAGGAGGAGCTTGCGGAGAAGGCGATAAATGCCAGCCGAGCCTATGCCAAATTGAGAGACAAGCGCCAAGATAGACGCAAAGAGCACCACTCAGAGCCCCCGAGATCGATACACGACTTTCGGCGGCCTGGAACCCAAACCGTCCCTGGAATTGAGACCCGAGATTGTAGAATGAAATAACATTCGACCAAGACGACATCCAGAAGGTCGCGGTGGCCTTCGACAACGAGAGCTATACAGATGCCGCTCCTACGGAGCATCCGACGAAAGACCAAAATTATGTTCTCTCCCTTTCGTTACAGAGAATAGCGCCTCCAATCAGCCAAACTGCTTACTGCTAACTGCTAACCGTAATGACCGTCAATGATCTCTATCGCTTGATCTACGGCCCGCAATCCGGTCCGGTGGCGCTCGGGCTCATAGTGCTCCTCGGCCTGGTCTTCACCTGGGTTGATCATAATAAAAGAAACGCGCGTCGCGGTGGAGCTGTTACCAACAAAATCCAACGTCATTTAAAAGACCCTTTTTTCTTGGGGATGTTAATCGCCGCGGGTCTTGCCACGTGGTTGCTCTGGCCGATCGCTCCTGAATTCATCTGGCTCTTCTGGATCATCCCCGCGCTGCTACCCATCATGGCAGTCGGCGCGAAAGAACAAGTCGTCTGCCGGCTCTGCGGGTACACCTGGTCGATCAACGATTTTTGCAGGGGCTGGCTGATCACAGGCGATACCGGCTCCGGTAAAACCTTTGCACTGCGTCGGTTGATGCATGAAGTCTTTAAGAACACAAAAAAACGGCCGTGGGGCGGCCTCGTGATCGATGAAAAAGGGGATGAAGTTCGGGCATTGGTCGAGATCGCACAACATTACGGCCGCGCGGGTGATCTCCGTATCCTGGAAACTCGGCCTGATGATGCCCCTGCTTCCTGGACCCCAAAAGAAAAGTTCAATCTGCTCTACGATTTCCGCATCCCGGCGTCGACCTACGCCAAAGCCATGGTGGATACAGCTTGCATGATCGGCGGTAAAGAGAATGATCAGGCGTTTTTTCGTAACCAGGCGCAGATCAATCTCGGCGAAGGAATTGAGTTGTTGCGGGTAATGGATCGTATCCCCACAATTTCCGATCTGCTGGAAGTATTGCGATACAAAGATATTCTGGCCGGGTGCGTCCTGGAGATAGAACCAAAAGCCAACCAGGGTGACCCTCTCGCCTCCCGGCTGGTTAACCATTTCCGGAACAGTTACCTGAAACAACCGGAAGAACAGCTCGGAGGTGTAATCTCCACGATCGAGACCTTCCTGCTCTATTTTACACAACCGGATGTGGCCGAGATTTTCTCCACTGATGAGAACACTTTCGATTTCGATATTATGGAAGAAGGCGGCATCATCGGGGTCTCAATGCCGCAGAAGCTCGCCATTGAACGCCGTTATATTAATTGCCTGCTTAAACTGCTTTTCTACCAGCATGTCCGGCAGCGGTTCCGCGTAAAAGATAAGACAGACCTCAACTTACTAGTCCTCTGGCAGGACGAGGTTCAGCGCTTTGTCTCCGAAGCGGACGGTGATGTGGATATTATGCGATCCGCTCGCGGCACTTCCGTGATGGCGACCCAATCGAAGATTTCCTTGTTTCCGCCGCTCGGTGGCAAAGATAAAGCCAACGTCACTATCTTGAACTTGCGGAACCGGATCATTTTCACGGCGGCGGACAAAGATTGCGCTGAGCTCAGCGCGGAGATGATTGGAAAGCGCAAAGAATGGAAACGCAGTATCTCGAGCGGGAGAGGAGGAAGAAGCACTACTCGATCGGAAGAAGAAAATTTCTGGGTTAAAGCATCCGATTTTATGACGTTACCTAAATTCCAGGCGGTCCTGCGTCACGCTTCCGGCCGCTGGAAACGATGTACTGTGCCACCTCTGAATAACCAGGGGCTAGTGCCGCCCTGGTTCCAGATGGGACAGTATTAGGGCGCTACGCGCCGTGAAAAGTGAGAAGTGAGAAGTGAGAGGAGATTGGGCGTGGCGCTCCGCTGATCATCACCAGAGAGAATCCTCGCGAAGGTCAGGGAGATCGCGAGCGCCGCTGCTCTTTCTCGAGTACCTTGACCTGATATGTCAAAACCGATTTAAGGTTGTCTCGAACGAGTTCAAAATGATGGGCATCATTTCCAGGCAGCCGTGGCAAGATTTCCGTAGCGGCGTTGCCGGCATTTTCGAGGCGTTTCAGAAGTTGCTGTACCCGCACCTTGGTACGAGGCGGTCCATGCAGGTATTCAAGCCCGATCTCCCGTAACTCACGCCACAGAGGAAACGCGCGAAATTGAGCGGCGATAGCCTGTAAATCCATTGCGGCTACTGCTTTCCCGTGATAGCTCCGGTGAATTCTTAACATGTCGCGGAGACATCCCTTTAGTAAGTCATAACGATAAACCAGTGGCCCAGCGAACGCCGGCCCGTAGTCCAGTTCGGGTTCCTTCACTTCCTCCAGTAAATGCTTCAGCTGGTTTCCGAGCTTAAGTATCCCGGACAGCGTGAGGTTGTTCGCGGCATCCTGATGATCTCTTGCGAGGATATTAACCAGAGACTCAAGTTTAACCATCGCCGAAACAGCGTTGAGATCTGCCCTTGTTCCCGCCGCTTCACTAATTGGGCGCTGGTGCTCAGGTTGTGCCATCGGGTCATAGGCCGCCCTCCTTGCCTGATCGGGACGCGCACCCAGGGCTTGAGCATTTAATTCTTGTTCGTTGAGCTCACTGAGAACCTTTAAATGTTGTATCGCTTTCTCATCGACACCGCCGGCCAGCTCACGCAGAAAATATCGCCAGGCATCGTTTGCCTCCTGCATTTTTGGCAACAATCGCTGTTCCAACCCAGGGCGGCTATGCCAGTTAGCGAAGTCATTCACAAGTTCTCGCTCTGCCTTAACGGCAATCATTCTTTCCACCAACTGATCACAGAGAACCTGCAGAAGATCACGTCCCAACCGTTGGCGTAGCCCCTCTAATGCAGCGTACCCAGAATCTCGAGTATTCATCGTCTCATCATCCGGCGCCTTATCGAGATATCGAAACCGACAACGAGGCACACCGAAGCGATGGACAGTTTCACCTGTTTAAACGAGTGGTCGGCATAGAAAATCTCACGCAAAGGCGGAAAGACGCCAAGAAACATAATTTTCCCAAGGTCACAAAGCCTCACAAAGCTAGGAAATGAGTCTCCCAAATCTATTGGGTAGAAGGGACCTAAAGTTTGGGCATCCAAATCAAAAGGGGGTTGAGCTTTGTCGATCGCCTGAAAGATCGTTGCTGATTTTTCGTTTAACTGCACTGACCGGTCTTTAGATTCAACATCATCCATTAGGTAACGAACCGCCATGGCTTCTCAACACGAGCCCTCTGCTCTGGTTAAATCTGCGAGTTTTTCCACCTCTTAACAAGGCAGACAAAAAATCATGATCCTGCGTCGAGTATCGGCCCACTAAATGTCGATTGGACCAAAGCAGTAACACTTCGGGTCAGCTACGAAAGGAACCTAAGGATACCCGAACTAACGTTCGCGCTGTCGCCATCAAAGCTGCACATCCATTTTACAAAGACCGACCGCAGCAGACAGCAGATTGGTTTCCAGGTCATAAAGGATCAACACGGCGTACCAAAGCATCTTTCAGCTGCCGGATTTCCAGACACGCCGCTCTCACCGACCCAAGCAAGAGCAATCAATCGTGCGCTTTGAGGAGGAACCGGAATTCAACCAGATCTGAGAGACCAAATCGCTAACACGATTGGAACGGCTACGCACGCCGGTCTGGCGAAAATCATCAAAGCCAATGCTAAGATTAGGCAGTGACCTAGCCGCGGTTTTCTCACCTCTTTTCCTGGCTGCTGGGGCAATCGCACCAGTTATCACGCCAAGGGGCTCGCGAGCACCTTGGCAAAAAGGAGCTTAAATAGAAGTTAACAATATACACAGCGCCGCGAAGCCGCAGCGGCGTCGGGCTGGACACCAACCAAGATTCTGAGGAAACCACCCGTGCTTTTCGTTTAATATAGCGACGGCGAGCAGTGAGAGAGTGTCAGTTTTATGCCAGACGAAGATGGAGCATTAGATAAAGAAGCAACCGGTGAGAGGCCAAGGAATATAACATTGCGTGGGCTTGCTGCGACCGCGGCGACACTCGCCGGCCTTAGTGGAGGGGCGGCGGCAGTATCAGCGGTTGTAAGCGCACTGGACAGCACCGCTGCGCATAACGACACGGTTGCCGCTCGCAACCTCAACCAGCAGGCCGGCGTTGAAGACCGCCTGGCTCAAACCGACGCGAACCAGGGTGCCCGTATCGCGGTCGCGGTTGACCGATTCATTACGCCCGCTGCCCAGGGCTCGAACGGACGAAAATGGTAACGCTAAAAGGCGCATACGATGGCGGCGGTGTAAGTGAACCGCCTGTTGCCCCCTAAGTCAGACGGCAATCCGAAAAGAGAGACCTTGGTAATGACCCGTTCGTAGAAATTCATAGCTTTATACGGCCTGGCTACTGATATCATGCAGGAGTAATTAAAATGCCGGAAGAAGACGCCGCTGAGAACACCAGAGCGATTCTCGCCCAGGTCAGACGGCAGGAACTGACCAACGCTCAAGCTGCCAGGCAGCTGCGTGTTTCGAAAAGCGATGTTCTATTCCTGCTCGGAAGAACACAAACGGAAACCTTTCGATCTGTAATCATAGGCGGTTTAAGCTTCGCAACGGCAGCGGACCAACTTGGGTTATCGGTGGAAAAGGTAAAAGAGGAGGTTAAACAACGTCAGAAATCGGAGGTCTATTATCTCGTGCTAGCAGGTCTCATGGGCCGCGCTGAAGCAGCCAGACGACTCGGGCTGCCTCTCTCCCAGCTCGAGACCGAGATTACACACCAGCAGGAAGATATCCGAACACTAGCGCAACGAAACAGGTCGGCCAGATCTGGGGACCGAACCGATAACTCCGGGGCTCAACAGAGACCACAGCGACGACAACCAGGCCTTCGGCCATGATAAGCTATGAACGCTGGTTCCTATGAGCTCCGGCAACATCGACGCCACTCGGTTGCGGGAAAGGTTCAATCTGCTGGAAGGGACAATCAATCTTTCCGATGCATCACGCTATCTAGTCCTCGAAAAGAAGCGACTTTTCTTTTCCGGACAAGGCCAGTTGGATGAACACGGGCGCCTTGATATCGTCACCCGAACGACTTCGCTCGTTTCGTGAAGATTCGAGGTATTTGCAAGAGCCGATCAATTCCGAAGAATAATCCGGTATTTTGGCGGCCACACTACCGGCATCAATTTTCGTTGGAACTATCAATCGAATGCGCACGCTGGCGTTGGACTTATCACATTCCACTCGCGCGAATGCCAGCCAAATGAGCGGCATTCTTACATCCCAGGAAGAGCGGTTCCTCCGGCATTGTGCTCTATCGCTTTGGTTTGAGCGAAATTCAGCTTTCGCTCGAACCGCCGCGCCTTCCCCAGGTACATCCGGACACCGGGAGCTTCCTCGCTTTGAAGCCGGGCTGCACATACAAAATCTGGAAACAGCAAAAGCAGAATTTACCTCTACCCCAGGAAACTCGTGACAAGATTCTCAGTCTGATTGCACGATCCGGAGTTCGTAAACGAAATACTCTGACGATTGCAAGGCGAGCCGAGCTAGCACTTGCAGCTAATTCGGAGGAAGACTAATTCCCCTGTTGCCTCCGTTACCTCGTGTTCAAAATATCCGACTGTGCCCTGCGACCTGGCATGGTTTGTGGGGTTCGGGAATTGGTTCGAGCGCGGCTCTGGGCTCAGGTGGGTGAGCTTTGGGCCCGAAAAAGCTGTTTCGAATTTTCCAAAAGGTCCAGAGAAAAAGGAAGTTCCGTTGTGAATGGCTTCCTTGGCCAGCCTTACGAAAGGGACGGATCAGAGGGGCCGATTTTCGACAGCCGAACGAGCGCCGCCTCGCCGCTTTGCTCAACCTTGATCAGCCGGAGCGTGAGCGGCGAGATCCCCTCCCGGAACAGGCGCCGTCCCTCGCCAAGAACTATGGGGAAAATCAACAGACGGACCTTCTTACGTTTATAACCAAAGGAGCGTTGCTATCGCCGCGTAAAGTGAGCAGTGATGAGCCGGTGGGCGCGCGGTTCGTAGCGATCGCTAACGTGGCGACTATGTAGCTGACTTGGCGGAGCGGTTCGGCAGGAACTCAGCCGAAAAACTATGCAAGGAAACCAGATGCCGTTTCGTTTAATTATTCCGGACGTTGCAGACACTCATCGAGAATCCGATGACCAGATCCTTTGAAATGATAGACGAAGCCCCCAGCTACAATCTCTACATCAACGGGGAGTGGACGCGTTCATTTCGGAATGAATCGGCGAAGAGTGTGAATCCTGCGACGGGTGAGCTTTTTGCCTGGGTGCAACAGGCAGGCGGAGCGGAAACCAAACGCGCCATCTCCGCGGCCCATGGCGCTTACAAGGCCTGGGCGGGAATGCCGGTCTCTGAGCGCGAGACGATCTTCTTCAGAGCGGCGGACGTTCTCGCTAACAAGGCCAAGGAGATTACCGAAGTATTAATTTTGGAATCCGGCTCGATCGCGGGCAAAGCCGGGTTTGAAGTCGGATACTGCCTGGACCTGCTGCGAACTGCGGCTGCGGAAATGCGGCGATCTTCTGGCGAGACCATGCCCATAACCGCCCCTGGGCAGTTCGGCTTTACCGTGCGACAACCCCTTGGAGTAATCGCCGGGATCGCTCCGTTCAACGCTCCCTTTCTGTTGGCCATGAAGAAAGTTGTTCTGGCACTTGCCGCCGGCAACAGCGTCGTGTTAAAGCCTTCGGAACTCACCCCGGTGACCGGCCTCAAGATCGCGGAGGTATTCGACGAAGCGGGACTGCCCGCAGGCTTGCTCAACGTGATCTCTGGGCCCGCGTCCGCCATTGGCGCCGCCATATTCGCCGATCCGCGCGTGCGGATGATCACCTTCACCGGGTCGACGCAGACGGGAAGACGTCTGGCAGTGGAAGCCGCCAAAATGTTGAAGCGCTTTACGCTTGAGATGGGTGGCAAGAGCCCGTTGATCATACTTGGTGATGCCGACATCGATTACGCTGTCAAGGCGGCTGG
This sequence comes from Chthoniobacterales bacterium, assembly GCA_036378375.1. Lineage (GTDB taxonomy): Bacteria > Verrucomicrobiota > Verrucomicrobiia > Chthoniobacterales > JAFAMB01 > JAFAVN01. The sequence goes on along the minus strand of DASUWQ010000523.1, from coordinate 6,677 downwards.
GTTCGGCATTTTCTTTCATCAGGGCCAGGTCTGCATGGCGAACTCCCGTATTCTAGTCGAGGAGCCAATCTTCGACGCCTTCTGCGAACGCTTCACTGAAATCGCGAAGAGCCTGAAAGTCGGCGACCCGCGCGAACTGGATACGGCCATCGGTCCTCTGATCCGTCGCTCCCAATGCGCCATCATCGACAGCCAGATTGAGGACGCCGTGAATAAAGGCGCAAAACTTCTTTGTGGAGCTACACACAAGGATCAATACTACTGGCCGACGGTGTTGAGCGGCGTTACGCCAGACATGCGAATCTTTCACGAAGAGAGTTTTGGTCCTGTCACATCGATCATGAAAGTAAGAAACCACAAGGAGGCCCTCAAACTAGCCAATGCGACCGATTATGGCCTTTCATCGGGTATCATCACGAATGACATGCAAAAGGCCCTCGACCTTGCGTTCGGGCTGGACTCCGGAATGGTTCACCTGAACGATTGCACCGTTTCAGACGAACCGCATGCTCCATTCGGTGGAGTCAAGAATAGCGGTTTTGGTCGGGAGGGCGGACACTTCTCGATTGAAGAGATGACGGAGCTCAAGTGGATCACCATACAAAGGGGACAACGAGTCTTTCCTATCTGACGCAATTGCGCCGGGGAGATTTTCTTTGAACTCGAACTCTGCAACTCGCCTCTTTGGCCGAATCATTCTAGTTCTCACACTGTTTACCCCCCCTCGTTTTCACGTTCCGAATAATCTTTCGCGACTATTGTTCGAACAAAATCTGGTGAAGCTCGTTTAACTTACAAAGAGCAAAATGAAGCTTCGAAGCGCACTCCAACGAGTCCGGTGGTCGGGAAGCGTGGCAAAGAGCGCTGCCTTCGACGCCGGTTACGTGACGGCTTTGTTCAGCCCTTTCGTGGCGGTTCTCGCAGTCCCGTTCGGCATTGGTAGCGGCATCCGGGCAGCTCTAAGCCTTGTTATCACCGGTATGACCGCCGCAGCGAGCTTTGGAGCGACTGCCGGTGCCATTGAGACTGTTCAAACCGCCTCGAAGCAGTCGTCTGAGGCCAAGGTAGAGAAACGTCCGGTCACACAACAACGAAGCATTCGCGAGTTCGCGGACGAGCATCCTTTCCTTGCTAAGCCCGGCGCCGTCCTAGGTGCGTCCGCTTTCATCGCCGGCGCGACCGGTGTCGCACTCACGCCCGGGGCCGACGTTAAACCTGCTGTGATCGGCACCTCCGTAGGCGTCCTTGCGGGTGTTACCGGGGCAGTGCTCACGCGATTGGGGACCGGACGACAGAATGGTCGCGGGAGAAGAATGTGAACCACTGGAGTCTGCATAAGCCGATCGTCTGGTTCCAGGAACGGCAACCGCGCGAAGCCAATGCATCGTATAGCACCTCGCGCAGGATCAACGCCGTGATCGCGCGGGAGCGCCGAGAACGCCGGGAACGAGCAATCACCAATCACACGCTGTTCCTGCCCACCGCCAGCTAGGTCCCCGAGTTACTTTACTTCTCATGGACCGCGCCTGCGACCAGGATCTTACAGCAGCTCCCTCAGCATCGCCATCACGTCAGAGAGTTCCGTTTCTAGGTTTTGTATCAGATCGATAGTTTCAAAGAAAGGCTCTGCCGAGTCCGAATCCATTCCTAGCACAGTTGTACCGATCTGTTCTCGGTATTGTTCACCGGCTCCTACTAAATCGGCCAGGAGATCAAGCTCATCCAGAACTGATTCACTGGATAACGTTTTCAACTTAGTCCGGCAATAGGCTATGGATTCTCTAGCGTCCTGAATCCAAACTTTCGCTGGGTCGTCTAGCAGGTGCATACCGATAAATCTTTTCATTCATGGGAAGCACTCGACGAGTGCCATCTACCGATTCAACGGAAATCAGGGCACTTTCTTGCGGATATTTTTTCGCAATCCTCTTTGTATCTTGCTGAACCCGGCGCTCTGATACTTTCGATCGCTGGTTCCAATCCGAACAACCTTTCTTTCGCATACATAGCAATAAACGTTATTTTTATGTCTGGCTCATTCGGGGTATTATTGGTCTTTGGAAATCTCGCCCGGGCTAGGTTAAACGGTAAGAAGGTTTTATTTGCGGGCTGACTTATTTCCCTAAGCGGATAGGCCACCATAGTTGTTTGCGCCGTACTGACCCGGCTCTCCCAGGATCGTTATTTGCAAAGTATATGTTGGATACGACTTCGTTTAACGCCCTGTTTTCAAGGCAAGACGAAAGACCACCAACAAAACCGATTTTAAGAGCGGCAGAGCCGTAACCAGATACCAAACAATCAACCGCGGATGGACCCGAATGAACGCAAAGAAAGGGCAGACAGCAGATGGACACCGATGCACGCAGATAAGGTGCAGTAGGCAGCTTTAGAAAATCATCAGCGTTAATCTGCGTTGATCTGCGGTTGGATTTATTGTCTTTGCTTCGCGTCAATTCGCGTCTATTCGTGGTTTAAGGATGAATCTTTCCACCGGTCTTGGATCGATTCACTCACTTCGCCCAGGTAATTAACCTGAGCTCGTGGTCATGCAGTAGATCCCGGTGCGCCGGAATCACCCGAACATTAAAACCGTAGCTGCCGCTTTCCTTCGTTGTCACGATTCCTCTGAACCAGTACACACCCGGTTGCCCGGCTGGCTGCATCTCGCTCAGATCGACCGGCGCCGCGTTGCGCATGGACTCGTTCTCAGTCTCGCCGACATAGGTCTGCACCCGGATATCAACAGGCCGGACCGGCCCCAGCGCGATTCGCGCAGCCACCTCCAGTTGATCTCCAACCTTGAGAGGGCCGCTAACCGGCGGAGAGGTCGTCACCGATTCAATCCGGATCTTGTTCCACTCCGTCCGGATACCATGTTTCCAATCGGCAAGCCCAACCGCCGCCCGGTACCGGTTTTCACGCAACCGCGCGAAAGCAGCCGCCGCCGGCTGATACATGCGTTTACTGTATTCTTTTAACATCCGCTCGGTGTTGAAAAACGGGGTCACACTTCGAATCGATTCTCGCATCAGTTGGATCCATGCAAGCGGTAGCCGGCTGTCCGGTTTCGCGTAGTACAGCGGGATGATCTGGTGTTCGAGAATGTAAAACAGGCTTTCGGTATCGGTAGGATTCTGCAGCTCCGCACTCCCTACCGTTGCTTCAGGGGCGATCGCCCAGCCGTTCTTTCCATTAAAGCCTTCGTACCACCAGCCGTCTAGTACGCTGAAATTGACGACACCGTTTATCGCGGCTTTCATTCCACTGGTTCCGCTGGCTTCAAGCGGGCGCAGCGGCGTGTTCAACCAAACATCGACCCCCTGGCAAAGTCGGCGCGCGACGTAGGTATCGTAGTTCTCGACAAATACAAAAGCATGTTGGACGTCTGCTTCCCGGGAAAAACGAAAAACTTCTTCAATCAGTTTTTTGCCCAATTCATCTTTCGGATGCGCTTTACCGGCAAAGATGAATTGAACTGGCCTCTCACTGTTCCGGATCAGACGGACCAGCCGTTCTTTATCGGATAAAAGCAGTTTCCCACGTTTATAGGCGGCAAACCGCCGGGCGAAACCGATCGTCAGGATGTCCGGATGCAGCAGACCATTGATCGTTCGAATCTGTTCAGGCGATTCACCCATCCGAGACCGATGTTGGCGGGTGCAATCCCTTACAAAATCGATCAATCGGCTCTTGAGAAACTGATGTGTTTCCCAGAGCACTTCATCGGGGATATCAATCAGCCGGCGCCAATAGTCCGGTTCCGTCAGATGTTCGTCCCAGTCCACACCAAGGTACTGATTGTAAAACTTCTGAAACTCTGGCGCCAGCCAGGTCTTGGCATGCACACCGTTTGTGATACTCGTGATTGGCACTTCCCGAACAGGGACATCCGGCCAAAGGCCAGACCAGAGGCCTCTACTGACATCTCCATGTAATTTGCTGACACCATTGGCATGCCGGCTCGTTCTCAGAGCCAGAATCGTCATGCTGAATCTGTCGTCCCCCTCCAGCTCCGGCTGGCCGAGCCGGAAAAAATCATCAAAACTGATTCCGACTTCGTCCGTATACTTGGAAAAATAGAGGTCCATCATTTCACGCGGGAACGCGTCGTTCCCTGCCGGAACGGGCGTATGCGTGGTGAAGACGTTCGACGCAGCGACGGCCTGCAATCCAGGATAGTATCGAAGCCCTTCCGTTGCCACCATGTGCCGTATCCGTTCAAGAGAAAGAAAAGCGGAATGCCCTTCGTTCATATGATAAACCTCAGGTTCTATACCGAGCGCCCTGAGTGTGCGTACTCCGCCGATCCCTAACACGATTTCCTGGCGGATCCGCATCTCGAGATCGCCGCCGTAAAGATGCTCCGTGATCAGCCGATCCTCAGGTCGGTTCTTCTCAATATCCGTGTCAAGGAGGTAAACCGGGATCCGGCCGACCTTCAACTCCCAGACTTTTACCGTAACGGTTCGGTCGAGCAGTTCCACCGTCACAAAAAGCGGCTCTTCTTCCACCCGAGCCGGACTGAGGGCGAGATGATGAAAATTCTGGTTCAGGCTGATTGCCTCCTGCAGCCCCTTTCGATCGATCTGCTGTTTGAAATAACCGTGCCGGTATAACAGAGTCACACCGCAGAAGTTCAGACCGAGATCACTGGCGGTTTTGCAATGGTCGGCAGACAAGATGCCGAGCCCGCCGGAATAATTGGGCAATGATTCGTGGAAACCGAACTCGGCACAAAAATAAGCCACCGCCGGATTTAACGGGATACGATTACCATAGGTGTCCGGCCGAGCGAGGTAGGTTTTAAATCGTCGGTACACAGATTCCATTTCACTGACGTAGTCGTCGTCTTTCGACAATTCGAGCAACCGAGTCTGCCGGCAGAGCTGCAACATCCGTACCGGATTATGGCCGGTCCGGTGCCAGAGATCAGGATCCAGGTGCCGAAACAATTTGCGCGCCTCAGGTTCCCAAGTCCACCAGAGGTTCCGGGCCAACTCTGCCAACGGCTCCAACCTCTTGGGGAGGCGTGGAGAAACATCGAAAGTCTGCAAGTGTTGCATCACAATTATTTTTTCTGGACTACGGGGATAATGCATATTTTCTTTTTGTCAAACCATGGACAGCACGGCTTCGTCTCAAAACAACTGAGACACCGATGTACGATTTCCGTTTATCTGATATAAGCACTCATAGTGGCGCCGATTCCATATGATAGGTAAACTCCGGTTCCAGAAATGATCCAGGAAATGCAAATGACCGTTTTCACGCCTTCTGGTCTTTAAGTGCTTACGTGTTCTGTCTATGTCTGAAGAAAGCAATCTCAAAATTTTTATGGCCGTTAGCGACGTTCTGGTGCCTACAAATAGGGCCATGGCGGCGGTAGCAAGTCCTGGTACCCTGTCTTCAGAAGAGCTTACCAACGTCCTCGAACAAGTTACGGAGAAGCGAGCTAAACTCGATGAACTGCTTAGAAAGAATCCTGGCACGGATCAAGTGACAAGGGAAGTTGCGAACGCCGCGCTTGGGATTAGTCAAATCGCAATTGACGGCGCAGCAAAAGCTCTCAGAAGCCGTGGTCCTGTCGCGAAACTAGCGGTTACAGACCCAGATCCGGGCGAACAGGTCAAAGGAAAACACATACGTCATTAATCCGCTGCTTACCCGCTCAGTCGCGATGTCTCTCTTGCCGCCGGTCACATCGTACAAGATTATTTTTATTTCGCGCCTTTTAAGTCACTTTTTGTTTGACACACCTCTCTGTCAGGCCCAGCGGTATTAATCCCCTGCCAAACAAGGCAACCCATCCGATTTTCAGATGAATATTCTTCGCTCACCCAACATCTGCTTGCTTACCGTTCTCGCTGCTACGGGAATCGTCCTACCATTGTTCGGATAAACCAATTCATCAGGGAATATCCCTGCCAATATAATGGGGGGGGTTTGTTGAGTTCACTCCAACATCTGGCGGTTATCCAGGCGGCGCGCCCAAGACCGGCGAAAGTATGGGAACGTTTCCTTTGTCTACGATGGCGGGTCACGATCACGGCGTCGTGATGGCGTTGAACCCGGCGATTTATCCATCGGGAATATTCTACCTGCCAATTGATCCTCAATCAGAACCCGTGAATACAGCAAATTTTGCTTTGGAAGGCGGCATGATTCATGTCCAAGAATACAGACTCAGAAATTGTTCGCGCTGCTCGCGGATTAGCAGTCATTAGCCAAGACATCGACAGTTTCGCTAAACGCGGTACAACCGGGCTAGCAAACTTGTCACCCGCCTGACGCTCGCGCAGGGTCGGTTCAAGGAGGCGCTGAAGAGCCATCAGAACCTTGATGCGATGACAGAAAGAGCTGCTAGCGATGCGCTTAAAAGCAGTGACGCTGCTATCAAGCAAGCGGAACATTTGCTAAGTTCTCTTCGAGAAGGAAGTGATGTAACTAAGGATCCGGACTTCGCAGTCTTTAGCGCCTCAGAGGATCTTGCAACGGTTGCGTTCCAGAGTGTGTCGCCGAGTGAACAGGACACCCGAGACTTTATTAGCCAAGTTGAGACAGCCCAACGCCTACTCCGCGCAACGCTTAGGGGAAACAAGGATTGCCAGCCATTCTCGACTAGCTTTGCCGAGAACACATACGCATTAAGCCAGTTCGCAATCGAAGGGGCACGA
>DASUWQ010000522.1:0-9154 GCA_036378375.1 Chthoniobacterales bacterium | reverse complement strand
TCGTAGCCGATGACAGGCGCAAGCGCGGTCACCAACATCAACGAGCGATCGACATATTCCTTGATCTTCTTCAGGTTCGGCTTCGTCCCCTCAACCAGGAACTTGTGGAAGTTGATACAACCATCCGTCATGATCGTGATGGAATGGGTGATATTGAAGATGATCAGCGGCTTATAAACGTTCATCTCGAGATACCCGCCCGCTCCCCCAAAGCCCACCGCTACATCGTTCGCCATTACCTGTACGGCAATCATGGTCAGAGCCTCGGCTTGGGTCGGATTGACTTTGCCCGGCATAATCGATGAGCCCGGTTCGTTCTCCGGAATTAGGAGCTCGGCAAAGCCAGCCCGTGGCCCGCAGGACATCAGCCGGATGTCATTCCCCATCTTGTAGAGAGAAACTGCCAGAGTGCGCAACGCGCCAGAGAGCTGGACTAAGGCATCGTGAGATCCCTGCACGGTGAACTTGTTCGGCGCGGTGACGAACGGCAAGGCGGTCAGGTTCGCGATTTCGGCAGCGGCGGCCTCCGCAAAACCGGGCGCCGAGTTAATGCCGGTACCAACGGCGGTGCCGCCCAGTGCCAATTTATACACACCCTTTAGGGCATCTTCGATCCGCTCGAGATTGTCTGCGAGCATGCCTTCATAACCTGACCATTCCTGACCAAGCGTCAGCGGAGTCGCATCTTGCATGTGAGTGCGACCGATCTTGATAATGTCTTTCCACTCCTCAACCTTCACCGCAATGGCGTCGTGCAGAGCCCGCACTGCCGGAATCAACCTCTGCTTCGTATTTAACGCTGCCGCGATATACATGGCAGAGGGAAACGAGTCGTTGGATGACTGCGCCATGTTGACGTGATCGTTGGGATGCACTGGATCTTTGCTCCCTAGCGTAGTACCAGCGAGCTGGCAGCATCGGTTAGAGATAACCTCGTTAACGTTCATGTTGAACTGCGTCCCGCTCCCGGTCATCCAGACGTGCAACGGAAACATATCGTGATGCTGGCCGGCGAGTATCTCATCGCAAACCTGAACGATCAGCTGGTGACGCCTTTCGTCCAGCCGTTTGCCGGCCTGATTCGCATTAGCCGCCGCCTTCTTTAAAATGGCGTACGCGCTGATCATTTCTCTTGGAATCAAATCCTTGCCGATGCTGAAATGTTCCAGCGAGCGCTGGGTTTGAGCTCCCCATAACCGGTCAGCTGGGACCTTGACGTCGCCAAGGGAATCTTTCTCTACTCTGGTGTCTGTACTGCTCACAGCATTTCTCCTCTCTTGGAATTAGTTAGTTCTTACTCTCGTTCCCTGAGGACGGATCCGCATCGACGCGTCCAGTAACCGCACGTAGATCAACGTTTGCTTCTTTTTTTTGGGGTAGTGTCGAGACCGTGCAGCCCGCCGCCGCAAAACTTAGCGTTTCGCAAGCCACTATGACGGATGGAAAACGCGTTCACAAGACGCTTTTCGCAAGAGGATTATGAACATTGAACGAATGCAGAGAAGTCTGGGCTAGCTGTCGCCCGACTGACTGGATTTCTGGGAGATTACCAGGCGCGACGCGATCTCGTTTCGAATGCGGTACCGACCGTCCCAGTAGCAGGACGGGGAAAAACGTCCGTTAGGGCCGTGACGGACTTTTGCCGCGAAGCGGCTACAGAGAACAGCCCAGGGCTTTAGCCCTGGGTCAGGCGGTTAGTGAAAGGTGCCCTGAAAGTGGCACCCGACGTCGGGCGCGCTGTTAGGATAACACGCGTAGAGACTAAAGACGTACCTCGGTCGCCACTTTCAGGGCGGATCTCGCGCTACGCCGTAACCCAGGGCTAAAGCCCTGGGCTGTTCTGTATAGCCGCTTCGCGGCAAAGTCCGACACGTTCCTTAGAGAACAAATCCGACAACGAACGAGTCTCAGAACATCCAGGATTTCGTTCTGCCTACATTGGCCAGCTCAAACCCTTATAAGAAGCACACTATCAGAGTGTTCCAAACGCCGGTGATCTTGGCACAGAAAATGATTCAATGACTATTACAGAGATGAAAGATCAACCAGACGCCGACCGAACCGTGAGCCTCGGATCTGAGGATTCAAACGGCTGCACCGACGGCCCAAATCGGAGGCGTAGTCACGTGATACGATGGGAAAATAACGACCAGGCTCAGTATTTCGTCGGCACAATCGGCCCGGCAAAATTCGAGATCAGCTCCGGGGTTGGCGGAATGTTCGGGGCAATGTTTTCTTTTGCCGGAGATTGTTATGCCGTGCTCAGCACCGCCAAGACCGTAGGTGAAGCTAAGCGATTCTGCGAATGGATAGCGCGCGGCTACGATTTAGATGCAAGCTGTTAGACCAGCTTCAATCCGCAGCCGAAGCCTTCGCCAGCGACGGCAAAGTTCATAGCTGCCGCCAAGCGAGCCGGTCTGGGCGGCCTCGATGTTCTGTGAGAGCAGATTGACCAGAGTTCGAGTGCTATTCGCCTTGGCTTACCTGCTCTCCCATCTCGTCATCCCAACGACATTACCAGGCACAGACTGGCAACGAGAAAAAGCACTTCACTCGATATTAGCAGTCCGGCTGATTTGCGCTTGCTCCTTACCGCGTGTTCGCGGTGGCCTTTGATGATGCGCTCCTGCTCGAGCGTGTCGGGGTAGGACTTGAGTTCCCAAAAACTCTCCCACTCTTGCGTTGTTCGCCTGACATAGAGGCCGGCAAACACGGCAGTAAAGACTCCGAGACAATAAAGAATTATGGTCAGAAGCGCCGCCGATTTTCCTGCGCCAGAAGGATTGTGGGCGCCGTAGTACGTCAGGGCAGCGATCGCCGCTCCTCCATTGATCAGTACGAGGCTCTGAACCAACATCCGATTGGTGGCAACAGTTTGCCTCGAATCCTCATGGCTACGTTCCCGCGCCAATGTTTGATAAGGGTCTTCGGGTGTTTGATTGTCCATTGATACCTGGATCCGCTCGAAAATGACTGTCTGAACAAGTCTATTTCGCGGGAGAGTTGCGCATTGGTCCTCTAATCGGTTTTTCAGCTTTGCTAAATCGGACGTACAGCATCAGGTGCTCCAACCGTCAAGCGGGCCGCATCCGGGCGACCTCGATCAAACGGGAAAACGTCTAATCCCCCGAGGGTGCGTTTCAATGATCGCCGCGGCTCGATCCGCCGCGGCGGAGACGGGACTTTTTCATATTCCAGGCAGTGAGCTGCGTGGCTACCTTCATTCTGTCCGTCCGGGGACAACACGGTCTCGCAGTGAAACGCACGTACTCTCCCCGAATTATCGGCCGGCGTGCACTCCGCCATCCACATGAATGTTTTCACCGGTCACAAATGTCGCGTTCTGTAAGTACAGAATCGCGTCGACGATATCAGAAACTTCACCGACCCGATTGAGTGGATGAAACTTCGCCATCGCCTCGCGATTACCGCCAGCGTGCATCGGTGTGTCGACAACGCCGGGGGACACCGTGTTGAACCGAATATTGTTTCCGGCGTACTCTAATGCCAATGCCTTACTAACCGCCGGCATTGGCGACTTCGATAAGACAGCCAAAACGGCGCCACTACTCGGTTGATCGGCAATGACTGCGGAGATGTCTACCACATGCCCCGCGTCCTGCTTTTTCATCTGTGGAATGACCTGCTGCGTCATGTAAAAGAAGCTGGCCACGTTGGTATTCATCACCAGGTTGTAGTCCTCTTCGGTGTAGTCGGTGAACGCTTTCGGAACGTAGATCCCAGCGTTGTTCACCAGCAGATCGATACGACCGAAATGTTTAATAGCCGTCTCTACGACCTTGACCGCGGTTTCCTTTTTACCGGCATCCCCATCTATCAGAACGAGATTCGGAGCCGGCTTGAGTTCCTTCGAAGTGCTGATCGCACGGGAGGTGGCCGCGACCTGCCAGCCGCGTTCTAGCAGTGCCTGAGTCACGCCCAGCCCGATTCCGCTAGATGCTCCGGTAACGATAGCTGTTTGCGTTTCTGCTTGGTCCATTGGGTCAACTAGACTGAAGCCCGCAACAAATCAATCGTACCAAAGTATCGATCGGCCCAGCCGGCGATCGAGGCCAATCAAGGCAGAATTAAAATCTCACGCAAAGACGCAAAGCCGCAAAGGGAAGGCAGAGGAAGCCGCGGATGAATACAAATCTACGCGGATGGAGGGGGTAAAGGTGGCTCGTGATAGTTAGGACTTTGTGACACTCGCGATCCTCTGTGATGTAATCCGCTACCGGTCTTTTCTTTGCGCCTTTGCGTCTTTGCGTGAGATTTTAATTCTTTGGTTGCGCGAGGCGGCGTTGTGTACTTTTGCGCAACAATGAGTACGGCCGCCGTCCAGAACCATCTTCTTTCGTCAGCACGCAGGCGGCAGTGGCCACTGAGAGCGGTGTTCCGGGACGTGCGCGTGAGGCATGGGATAAAAATGAGCTTGGCCGGCACTCTGTCCTTGTATCTCACCCAAGTTCTGCCCTTACCCCATGACAATTGGGCCATTTTGACGGTCCTGGTCATGATGACGACCCAGTATACCGGTTCGATCGCGGTCAAAGCCATCCTGCGGACGGTCGGAACCATCGCCGGCGCTCTCGTTGGCGTTTGGCTGGTTGGCGATTTCACCTCCACCCCCTCTATCTTTCTGCCGTTGTTCTTTTTAGTCCTTGCCATCACGGCCTATAAGTATGGTCAGTTCGGGGCGCGCCAAGTTCCATATGCCTACTATTTGCTTGGACTAACTACGCTCAGTGTCGTTACCAATGGAATCGCCACCCCTGATCAGGCTTGGCAGGTTGGTATAGATCGCACGGAGGAGATCCTGCTTGGATCAACCATCGCTCTCCTCGTATCGACAATCTTATGGCCCCGTTCCGCCCGCGAAGAATTTGTTGCCGCCAGCCGGAAGAGTCTCGAAACGATTGGCCAACTGATATCCATTCAAGCCGAAGCCTATGCCCAGGGCACTGAACCCTCCGGCAGAGTAGCGGAAATCCGGCACACCATTCCACCCCGGCTGTCGGTATTGAGGAATCTGCTGCAAGCGGGTGCCATGGAGAGCACCTTTTTTGCCGCTCGGCTCTCCAATTACAATGCTTACCTGTCGTCGCTTATTAGCCTTTTTGACGGCGTCCTTATCCTGGGTCGTTGGCACCGAGTTGATGCCGCTATTGTCGAACGTCTGCAGACTGAAATAGAGTTAGTAAAGAAGGCTATTTCTGAGGAAGTCAATATCTTGTCAGCGCCATGTCGTCCTGACGAAAAACTGCCGCCCAGTTCTTTGCAGGATGCCTTCGGGGTCTTCATAAAAAAAATCGAGGAACTTCGTGACCAGGGTTTCTTCGCTACGCAACCGACCGAGAAAGCCATCGCCTTTGGGACCCATTTCGCCGCCATACGGTCGCTGAGGGACGAATTAGTCAACATCCGGAATGTGACCGAAGGCCTCCCGCGCGTTGGCCAGCCGTTACCAGAAGCCAAACCCCATTGGGATCTGCTACCCACCATCGATTGGTTCTGGGTAAAGGTTGGTATCAAAAGCGGTCTGGTCGGCGTTATCACGATAACTCTGGTCGAGTGGATTCATCCGCCCGGGGCAACCGCTCTTCCGCTGATGGCCTGGCTCCAGACCGTACTAACGCGACCATTTGTGCGCGCAGGCGGCACTGGAGACAGGGGAATTTTTCAACGTGTGTTTTTCGGCTCCTTGATTCTCATCGGCTGCATCATTGCGCTCTTACTAACCACGCCGTTTCTCGCGAATTATCTGGTTATGAATCTGGCGCTGGTTGCTATTCTTTTCAGCCTTGGATTCCTGACCGCCCGGAGAGCCGGGATCAATTTCTGGATGCTGTTTACTTACTTGTTCATGAGCGTCTTCGTCGGACTAAATCCGCAACAACCGGTCGCTTCACAGAACATCATCGACTCCTTCCTCGGTTTGATAGCAGGTATGTTTATCGGGGCTTTGGTAAGCAGATTGCTCTGGCCGGTTTTGCCCCAAAGATTGCTCCGCGACAATTTACTGAGTCTTTTCGCCGGCATCAGGGCACTGCTCCGAGAAGATCCACATCAGGAAAAAATTAGAGCTCAGTTGGCTATTCAGTCTGTGGAAGCTCAACAATTCGTTCAGGGGCTACGCCTGCACGGTTATTCTGAGAAAGAGAAGGCGGGTCTCAGCGCTTTGGTACGCCAGCTGCAAGCCGTGGTGCCTCGGGTTGGGCATCTGGTTTCTTACCGAAAGAACCTGCCACCAATTGCCGAACCATTGCTGCGGCCAAGTCTCGAGCGACTGGAAACCGAGTTTCACCAGATCTTAGACACTTTTTCTGAATGCTTTCGCCGAGGCAATTGCCAGCGTGACTTTCCCACGCTGCGCGGCGCCGTGCACGCCATGGATGAAATCGTCCACGACATCCGCGAGAGCCGAATCTTAAGTGTGCATAAGGTGACGGAACCCTTACGGATGTTGGATCTGGTAGGACGTTACCACATACTCGCAGACGATTTGGAGGAGTGCTCAAGGTTGATTCGCGACCTGAAGATTGAGCGATATTGGGGCGACTACTCTTTGTGATCCTCCCATGCGAATCGAGTGCCGATGAATCTCTCGTACTCGTCGTCCGACTTCGCCCAGTCGTCTGAAACTCCCTACTTCGCCTCGTCGTTTAGACTCCGAGAGGCTTCGTAGGACAAGCCGGGAGGCTACGTCGGGCAAGCTGTCCTCGATTTATAAGCTTGATGTGGAGTCGATTTTGCGGACAGGTCTGAGGAAAGCTTTTTGTCCCGAAGGGGCGCATCCGCCTTCGCCGCGAAGCGGCTATACAGGACAGCCCAGGGTTTTAACCCTGGGTCAGGCGCAGCCGAGATCCGCCCTGGAAGTGGCGGCCGAAACGCGTCTTTGGGTTCTCAGGGTGTTACTCCACCAACACGCCCCGACATCGGGTGCCACTTTCAGGGCACCTTTCACCAACTACCTGACCCAGGGCTGAAGCCCTGGCGGTGCGGATCGCTTCCCTTTGACAAACAAGCGATTGCGGAAACCAAACGCCTGGTTAATGTTTCGAGCCTGCCGCAGGACGCGGAAATCGTCCCTGAGTGGGACGCTTTTATCGCTTCGGTTGGACGTCCCGCCAGTCAAGCCAGGTTCAAGGCTTTGATGGAGCGCGGATTCCACCGGGCCGGTGACGTTGAAAATCGACTGGGATATCATGTGGGCCAGTTAGGCGCCACATGAGCAAAGGCGAATGACAGGAACGGAAGCCGCTTCGCTCAACTAATAGATGAAAGTGAGCCAATAATGCGAGCGGACAAGCCCCTTGAGTTACAGCCTAGAAAAATTTGGGCCTCGAATGTGATAAGGCACTTCTTGCTCTGTGCGCTCGCCGTCGCAACCGGTTTGGGCGTTTTCAGCCCTCCGGGAACTTTCGCCACAACCAAATCGACTCAGGCGGATAGACCGAATTTCACCGGCGCCTGGGTGCTGGATCTCCAAGCATCGACTTCGCTCGATGCGCTGATGACGCAAATCGGAGCCGGTTTCATCGATCGAAAATACGCCGCCCACGTCAAGCTTAAAGCTACATTGCAGCAGACTGGCGACATCTTAACGATCGCTGCTCGGGGTCCCGGCTTCGCCTTAGATCAAACCCTCTACCTCGACGGACGCAATGACCCAAGCTCCCTCCAAATCTTGGGAGCGACTTCCGTTAACACCAAAACGGTCTGGTCTAAGCACAACAAGAAGATCGTCGAGATGCACCGTATCAGAACCAAACAGGGAAAAGAGGGCGAACTGACTATCAAAAGGAGTCTGGAGGACCAGGGGAAATCCGTAGTAGTTGTTTACACTCTAAAGCTCGACGAAGAACCAGCCCCAACCTCCGCCCGCCAAATCTGGCGCAAGCAGGCTTGAGGTCAATTCCAGATCCCTAAGAATAAAAATCCGCAGATTTCACAGATTACGCAGATTAGCAGAGGGGATGGGTATTGAGTCAGAATTTTCCTAGGCAAGGGGCCCAACCGCGGATTTCGCTCGGATTGGCTGAAGCTCCGTAATCTGCGGATCTTAAGAGGTTAGCTGATGATCCGCATCAAACGAGTCTACGACCCACCTGCGAAAGAAGACGGCGCTCGATTCCTGGTAGACCGTCTTTGGCCACGCGGAATCAAACAGGCGGCGTTGCCCATGGCAGGTTGGTGTAAAGAGGTGGCGCCGAGCAACGAGCTACGTCACTGGTTCAGCCACGACCCTGACAGATGGAAAGAGTTTCAACGTCGATACCGGGCCGAATTGGCCGCTCACGGTACGGCCTGGCAACTATTGTTGGACGCGGCTAAGCAGGGTGACGTAACGCTCCTGTATAGTGCCCACGACGTTGACCATAATAATGCGCAGGTGTTGAAGGTCTATCTTGAGGAAAAACTGACTGGGAAGAAAAGTCCGAAGTAAGCTTCGTGCTCAGCGACGAGTCGATTCTTCGTTCTCGTATTCGTCGTCGTCCTCGAATCTTTGGTAGGGCGAGGCTCCAAAACGTAATTAAGCCGCCGGCATACTTTCTCCCAATAGTTTGTCTCGTCTGCACGTGAAGCAGCATGGCCGAGCCGGGGTGGGACACGGCAATCAGACTGAGCTCTTTTCTTGCTTCTAAGGCTGGATCGGTTTCTGCCCCTGGCGAACACACTTGAATTCACGTCGAAGGGGCAGAGAGACAGGTAACCGGTTTGCCACATCAAACCCCCGGCTCGGCGATGCTGCACCGACCTTTAGGCAAGTGATCGGTTAAAGGCAGATCGTACCGGCAGCCTGTCGCGTTTTGGAGCCTCGCCCTACCAAAGATTCGAGGACAGCTTGCCCGACGTAGCCTCCCGGCTTGTCCTACGAAGCCTCTCGGCTTGCCCTACGAAGCCTCTCGGAGTCTAAACGACGAGGCGAAGTGGGGAGTCTAAACGACCGGCACCAAGATCTTCTTCAGATCCTCCGTGAAGTCGGTCTGCGAGAACGCGACGATGCCGTCATCTACGCAAGAGGTACGGTTGTCTTTTTTTCGGCGTTTCCGCACACAGCCCAGATGGCCGGAATTGTCGTCACCAGGCCGATGATCGTCAAGGTTGCTCCGACTGCTCTTCTTTGATCTCTGGTAAATCGGTGCGCCAG
>DASUWQ010000521.1:0-5842 GCA_036378375.1 Chthoniobacterales bacterium | reverse complement strand
CGGGGATGCGCGACCGGACGTGCGGGTGAGGATGATCGTCTGCGAGATGTCCGGTTTGGTTAACTCCGTCTCAAGAACTCCAGCCGAAGCCACAAATGAAGGAACACCGGGAACAACTTCGTATCCTATCTCGAGTTCGCGCAAGCGACGCATTTGTTCCGCCGTTGCCCCGTAGATCGATGGGTCTCCCGAGTGTAGCCGGGCAACATCCCAATCTCTCTCCCTCGCCTGAAGATAAAATTCTACCTGCTCGTCCAGGTTAAGTTTAGCAGTGTTCACAATCAGGGGATTCGCCCGGCAATGACTTAACATCGCTTCGCTAACTAACGAGCCCGCATACATCACTAACTGAGCTCGAGAGAGAATCTCTGCCCCTCGAATAGTAATCAGGTCAGCTGCTCCCGGGCCTGCCCCAATGAAATAAACTCTCATGCTGACGCTTTGCTGGGTACATCCCGACCGGCTAACGGCTGCTTGCCAGCGATCTTGGCAGCCTTTTGCCGCCCTTCCAGCGGTTTCCTGCGAACCAACATGGTCGAAAGATAGCCGCTGGCCTCGGCCGGGTTGATATCCGAGATTCCGATGCTGAGACTCTCATCTTCCGTACCGACGTGTGCGCCGAACACGCAGTGATCGCCGATTTCCATTTCGGACAACAGCCGAAGCACCATCGGCAACCGCTCACCAACTTTCAGAAGGACCACAATATCGTGCGCCTCGATGAGCCGCCGTAGCTCGAGCTTGGTATCTGGGCAAGGCGAAATCAAGACTCGCTCTTTACCTTCCCCCAGCGCAAAGCCGGTGGCGGCGGCTAACGCAGAATAACTGGTTATACCAGGGTAGGTGCGACACGGTATCTCCGGGGATCGTTCTTGCAAAGCGCGAAGAATGTAGATGTAAGTCGAATAAGTAAGCGGGTCACCGATCGTAAGATACGCTACTTTCTTACCAGCATGTACGTGATCGCTGATTTCCCCTGCGAGACGGGAATAATGTTCCGCCAACAAAGTGCTATCAGCTTCCATCGCAAATTCGATCTCACGAAACCGATCTTCTGGAATCTGGTGGGGTGGCAGACAATTGCGCGCCACCGAGCGTTCAGCCGATTTAGCTCGCGGCAACAATATAATGTCGGCATCCTGAACAAATTGCCAGGCGATCACCGATATCAGACCGGGCATGCCAGGTCCGACGCCGATTCCGCAGAAAGATCCTAGGGGCGAAGTAGTTACGCTGTTAGCAAGTTCCTGACTCATGTTTGTGAAGATCTGAGAAATCCTTTTGCAGATTGGGCAGAAAGTTCTTCTTGATCAAGAAAAGCTCCGTAGGAGCGACATCTGGTCGGCCGTAACGCACGATCGATGGCTGGAAAATTCCCGGGCCAGCGACACCCCCCAATATGCCGCTCCTACGGAGCTGGCGTTTTTTTAATGGCGGATTCTCTATAAAGATGACGCTCCTACGGAGCTTGATCTCATCGGTCCGACGCAGCCGACCTCCATGTGGGCTAAAGCCCTGGGCTATTCTCTTAAACCATTTCATGGTTAATAATCTCCTATCGGCTTTTTGCTATCTACTATTCGTTAATTGCTACTCCCAACGCTCCCCCATCCATCCGAAACAACCGCACCCGGATGCGTTCAACGTTTGGTACGCGCGGGGCCACTACGGTTGCAATTCGATCTTCCACCATGTTCCAGAAGGCAGGCGAAAGCGTTTCCGCCGGCAGCGATTCGATCGCCTCCTCGATGCTTCGGCATCGACTTAGCACTTCGGACGCCGACCGGGGCAAACGGAATTCCCGAGCTAACTGGGTAACGGAATGGACTGCGCTAAGGCTTCGGCCCGAATGTGTGTCCCAATCACCGGCGAGAATTTTGGCGAGTTTTCCGGGATGACCAACCAGCCATAACAAAGGGAGTCTTTGCTGGTTTTCTTCTAGCGCTTGTTGCAGGTACTCAAGCGAAAGCCCAATAAAATTCGACATCTGGACGACCCGTTTGGTCGGAATTCCTAGCGCGTTTCGGGCGAAGCGCTGGCCAAGATTGCCAGGCGCCAACACGATCGCATCCGGCGAGTCCCCAACGGCAACCCGGACGTAGACCTGAATCGACGCCTGAAAAGCGGCCATCGATTTTGGTTCAACGATCCCGGTGGTTCCTAGAATCGATATTCCCCCAACAATCCCGAGGCGCGGGTTAAACGTGCGCCGAGCAATCTGTTCGCCATTCTTACAACCGATCTCGAGATCAAAGCCAGCATTGATCTCCCGATCACTTTCACTCAGGACCTCTTGGACTGCAGTGGTCATCATTTTACGCGGAACCGGATTAATCGCCGGCTCACCGATTGCTAATTGCAGTCCTGGTTGCGTAACGAGTCCAACCCCTTCACCTCGCTGAAACACAATGCTACCCCGGTCGTTGTGTCGGACCCGGGCAAAGATCGTGGCGCGGTGGGTCTGGTCCGGATCATCCCCACCGTCTTTGATCACCTCCGCATAAGCCCTCTGGTCAGATTCACGCCTAACGTGGTCGATCGGTATCCGGAGAAAGTCTAAGCGATCCGGCAGACTGACATTCACTTCTTCCGGACACTCGTTACAAAGCAGAGACAGCAAAGCCGCTTTTACCGCTGCTGTGGCACACGATCCAGTGGTATAACCTCGCCTTAGTCCGGCATCGGTCAGTGCGCTCAGATCATAGCGCTGTAAAGTTTGGTCTAGTTTCCTCGGGTTCGCGCGCGCGCTTTCGTGATCACTTTTCATTTTAACGAGACGCGTTTGGCGGCTTGGATAAGCATGGCGTTGACGATGGCAGCGGCCCAGGGCGACCCACCACGGGTTCCGCGGTTCGTGATTCGCGCTACTCGCAGGCAGTTTCGGAGCTTTTCTTTACATTCCCGCGTTCCGACGAACCCGACCGGTACCCCGATGAGCAGATGGGGACGCCAGTTCTGTTCGACGATCAGCCTTAGTGTTTCTTCAACCGCCGTTGGAGCATCGCCAATCGCAATCAAAAGATTATTCCCGAACCGATTCCATGCCCGTCTGATACCGGCGGCTGACCGGGTAATGTTCTCAGATTCTGCGATGAGTCGTGTCTCTTCGTCGTGGACAGTGCAAACGGTGGTTAGCCTCAGACTTTCTAAAAGCGAGCGACGCAACCCGCTTTGCACCATGGTAACGTCGGTGACAATCGGCACCCGTCGGGCTAATGCCTTGACACCCGCCTCTATCGCGCCCGGCGAAAAGAAAATATCGTCAACAATGTCTGGGTCACCACTCGTGTGCACCAGGCGCTGCAGTACCGATTTTTCAGGCTCCGCTACTGAACTCCAGTCACGCAATTCATCGATAATACGAAAACTTTCTTCCTCAATCGGATGCGGAACATAGTGATCGGTAGAGACGAGCTCCCGTTTGTCCGTTGCAGTATTTCTAGCTACCTCGAGAGTAACAGCTTGATCGACTCTCTGGTTGCTCAAACCGTTGATCCTGCTGACGCCGCCTCTCGAATGCAGGTGATGCGCCTGTTGAGGTGCACCCAACTCTTTTTCGTAACCGATGATCTGTACTCGATATTTGCATAAGCTGCAATTCATGGCCGCTTTCCCGGCAATCGTTTCTTCAGCGCGCTCCAAGAAAGCGTCGGCTAACAAAGGATGAATCCCCAGATAGTCAGCTTTAAGAAACTCCGTCTTTGGATGATCGACAGCGATAGCGTCGGCGGCTTCATAAATCCGTTTCACAAGAACACCGGTGAAAAGAAAGAACGGAGCAACTATAATTCGCTCGAATCCCAGGCGGACTGCCTCTCGCAGTCCGTCAGCCACCAAAGGTCTCGCCGTCCCCGAATAGCAGACATAAGAACCACCGAACCCCATCCCTTCCTGTAGCAGTCTCGCCAGTTTTGAGACATCGGAGTTAGCATCGGGATCGGTAGTTCCCCGGCCCACGACTACGAGGCAGTTCGCTGATCGCCTGATTTTTTTCGGGCTTCGGGCCTCGGCCTCGACAATCCGCTGACGGAATAGACGCAGGATATTCGGATGAAGATGCAACGCGGATCCGTAGTGAAGCTGGGTAGCCGGGAACTCCTGTTGAAGAGCGAGCACTTCCGTCGGTAGGTCATTCTTGGCATGGGTAGCCGCCAAAAGAACGAGAGGAACAATGGCAATGCGTTGATCGCCGCACTTAATTAGTGTCCGGGCCGCTTCATCAATGGTCGGGCGCGCAAACTCTAAAAATCCATGCTGAACCTGGCGTTCACCGGCCCGTTGTCGGATCAGCTTTGCAAGCTGCTCAAACTCCGAAATCCCTTCAGGATCTCTGCTGCCGTGCCCGGCGATAACAATCGCGTAATCGGTGGTCATGGAGTGCAAACGTTCGGCGTTCGGAGTTTTGCGCTTGGCGTTTGACGCCTCGTTCTCGTCCTCGTCGTCGTCCTCGTCCTCGAATCCGGCCGAATGGAGCGATGGAGTATTGGAGTTTTGGAGTATTGCGGACCAGCAGCCACACCGCTTAGGTAAGCCCTGAAAGGGCCAAGAGAACAGCCCATGGCTTTAGCCCTGGGAATGCGAGATTGGGAAATCGCCCTGAAAGGGTGACCGATGCAAGCGATCTGCAGACGAACGGTCAGATCCGGCAACGCGAGAAATATTCGGTCGCCCTTGCGGGGCGGGCTCGATTTGCATCTTTCCCCAGGGCTAAAGCCCTGGGCTATGATCTGTTCGCCCTTCGGGCGAGTGTATTTCGGCTTCACTCTGCGTCTCCTCCTATCCCGCTTTCACCCCATCGCCCCGTCGCCGTTTCGCCCCATCGCCGTTCCGTCTTCTCGCCCGGTCGCCCTATCGCCCCATCGCCTTCCAACGCCCGTATAAGCATGATACTCATATCGCTAAACTCAGACCTGCATTCACCAAGGAGGCCTTTCCAAGCCGCTTCCGATTGCGTGAGATGCTCCCAAACTTCTGTCGGATGATCAGGAGTTACGCCGTGCTCCATTAGATAATTAGCAATAGCTGCCGGCATAAAATCCCAAGGACGCGGAATCACAATCGCGTTCCGATTATCTTCCAAGACATGCACCAAATGCTTTTGAAACGCAGCGATATCCCCTCGCCGATGAAACGTAATGAAACTGGTTTCATCAAAACAGACTCGACAGCGAGAAGCTAAAATCTGCGCCGAACTGATCCCAGGAACTGTCTCCACCTTGTGCTCACAAGCTTGTTCTACGCGTTCCAGAAATTGGAACCCGGAGAAATGCGGATCACCCATGAAAACAACTACACACTTCGAGCCAACCCGATGCAGATGTGCAACTTCCTTCAGACGTTCCACCTGGTCTTTGTAACCCATCGTAATGACGCGAGCATCCGGCTTCACTAGCGACCGGACCAAGTCTGCAACGGCGGTGAATCCGGCCACAATGTCGGCCCCTTCAATTAACTCTTGGCCACGCCGAGTTAAGAAACCCAGATCGCCTGGCCCAACACCAACACAGCAGATCATAGGCTCCTTTCTCTGTTTACGAATCGCTCGAGAATCGGGCTGCCGGTCCGAAAGTGTAAATGGACATAAGAAGCATGGAGGTTCGACATCGAAAGACCTTCCCGCCGAACAGTATCGCCACGTTTGCGCCGGACACTCCACAGGTTCGCGTGCTCCGCTTCACCCGACCAGGCAGAGTGATGGAACTCATGCCCATGAAAAAAATGGTCGGGGCTGGTCTTCGATTCCGAGCAAATGCAATAGCCGAAATGTTTGAGTGCCTTTGTCATCTGAATCGCACCAGGAATGACACCAGCCATCGGATAAGCTTTTTGATCAAGGGTAATC
>DASUWQ010000520.1:0-4341 GCA_036378375.1 Chthoniobacterales bacterium | reverse complement strand
AGTCTGGAATCACATTGCTCGTGTGTCCTCCTTGGATCATGCCGATGGTTATTACCATGGGGTCACGAGCATCGGAGCTCCGGGGCAGCGCTTGATAAATCAGCGTGACCAGATGAGCGGCGGCTGCGATCGGATCGATCGTGGCATAGGGCCGGGCAGCGTGTCCTCCTCGCCCGCGGACTTCTATCTCGAAATCACGACAGAAAGCGGTCCGAGGACCCGGAGTAATTCCAACCTTCCCAAGTTGCCGGTTCGGATCGACATGCAAGGCCAGAATGCCGTCGACATTTTCGAGCGCGCCTTCCTGAATTAATTGCTGAGCTCCTTGCCCTTCTTCTTCGCTAGGCTGGAAGATGGCGCGCCAGGAGAAAGGTAAATTATCTTCCTGCTTCAGTGCGAGTGCGGTCGTCAGAAGCATAGCGGCATGTGCATCATGACCGCATGCGTGCATCACCCCAGGGTTGTTCGAGCGGAAAGGGATGTTGGTTTCCTCTTGGATGGGCAGAGCGTCGATATCTGCTCGCAGCGCGATAACCGGCGCTGCTGGATCGGATGAGCGAATGATCTCGGTAAAGATCCCGCACCCGTCGGCTGCGATTCGGTGTGGAATGGCCGCGCCGGCGAGAACTTGGCTAATGAATCGGGCAGTATTTCTCTCTTGGCCGCTCAGATCCGGGTATTGATGAATCTGGCGTCGATACGCAATGAGTTTGGGTTCTGCTTCTTCGAGGTACTTGTCTAAACGCCGAAGAAATTCGATCGATTGCTGCTCCATCCGTCAACCGACAGTTTACCGCGGGACAATCGATGTACCAAGGGCTTCGTGAAGCCAGTGGACAACGCCATCAACGCCGGCATCGGTAGCAAAGGCAGTTTTTCGACCTAGGTCAAAAGCGTTGCGTAGCCCAGATCGGAGGGGAGCCGCATTAGAAATCTGCTGCCTTTAGATGCGGAAAAGGTCTATCGCGTGAGTCGCTGAAGAACCTATTTGCCGCGGCTCCCTTTTGGTGTGGCACGAGCGACGATTCCTTCAACCCCAGCGCGTGGAACTACCTGCATCCCCAGGGCGTCGCGTCTCTCCGAACGTCAGATCTGCCACGATTCTTTTGCGCCGACATACGTGCGAGCTGCTTCGCGGAATGCAACGCCCCTCCGGGGTCACTAATCACGTCTCACGCACCACGAGAGGGAGGCGCCATAAACTCCGGACCAATTGGATCTTTTATGGTGTCGGCCAGGATTTTATCGACCTCTTGGTAGTCTTCAGGCTCCAGTTTCCAGCCGAAAGCTTCTGCTACGGCGTCTAATTGGCTAGCTGATCGAGCTCCCCATAAGGCGGTCATGGTTTCGCCGCGATCGAGGATCCATCGAACCGCGAACGCCAATACGCTCCGTCCATACTTCTTCTTGGCATAAGCGCCTAGCCGGTCAACCGCAGCCAGATATTGATCGAGACGCGGCGGCAGGAATTTCGGATCTTTGTTTCTTAAGTCGTCGCCCTCAAATTTTCGCGCGGCCGTGACTTTCCCGGACAACAATCCGCGGCAAATCGCGCCATACGAAAGAACGATTAGTTTGTGTTCCAAAGAGTAAGGCAAGACATCCGCCTCGATCTCACGCTCGAAAATGTTGTAGGGAGGCTGGGTAGTATGTAACGGGGCAAGCCGGCGCCAACGATCCATTTGCTCGGGCGAATAATTACTGACGCCGAGGGCAAGAATTTTACCCTGCTTTTGCAGATTGAGCAGCGCACCCGCGGTTTCCTCGATTGGAACCAAAGGATCAGGCCAGTGCACTTGGTAAATGTCAATCCGGTCAGTCCGAAGGCGGCGCAGTGAGTCGTCGATCTCCTTTTGGATCCGAGCGGCGGTTGAATTACGGTAGACTTTGCCATCGTCGGTCCACTCGAGCGCCACCTTGGTTGCTAACACCGCCCGATCTCGTCGGCCCCCTTCAGCCAGGGCCTTACCTACGATCTCTTCAGATCGGCCAAAGCCGTAAACCGGAGCCGTATCGATTAGATTGATACCGGTATCGACTGCGTGTTGGATAGCCCTGATACATTCCGCTTCGTCGGAGCCACCCCACATCCAGCCACCGATCGCCCAGGTTCCCAGTCCCACCCGTCCGAGAGGGACGGGAACGTTTTCACAACTGATTGTTTCCATTTCGAAAAGGTCCAATTATACGATTTTTGCCTGTCGCCCACACTGTAAGCACGAATTGCGCACGGCGACAATTCTTAAGACTAGAACGTTTGAGTAGGCGCTGAGTTACCCCTTTGAGGCAGAAATTGAAGTCGGGTGATCCCATCTCATATTGACGCGAATACTCGACTGCTGGACCGTCAAACCCGAGGACGTTCGATTAATTCCACCGATGAAACAGAAGATGGAGATTAAAGGAAGAAACATCGCCTACAGCCTGCTGGGGCCGGAGGGCGCGCCTGCTGTGGTGCTTGGCCATGCCTTAGGATCGAATCGCAATATCTGGGGGTATCAGTTGCCCCTTTTAACCACGCAATTCCGAGTTCTGATTTACGACCTGCCGGGTCATGGCGAAAGTGACCCTCCCGTTGGGCAAGATTCGTTCGACGACCTCGCCGATGATCTGGCTACGCTTCTCGATCACACGGGAATCAGTCGGGCAACATTGGTGGGATTATCAATCGGCGGCATGATTGCCCAGCATTTCGCATCGCTTTTTCCGGATCGGCTTCAAGCATTGGTCCTTTGCAGTACGGGTTTCCAAACCGATGAGACCGGGAAAAAAATCTTCGGAGATCGTATCGCTCAGGTGAGTGAGCGAGGGATCGAGCCCCAGGTCGACGGTTCAATGGGCAGATGGTTCACTCCGCGATTTTTGAGCGATGCTCCGGCCACCATCGAGTGGGTAAAACGGATGTACAGAAAGACCTTGCCCGCCGGCTTCATTAACGCTTGCCGGGCAATTCAGGAACTCGATACGCTCGATCGACTCCCGAGCATCACCGCGCCAACCCTTTTGATTCCTGGCGAATTCGATCCGGCGTTTCCGGTGAGCGTTTCGAGAACCATGCAATCTCGGATCAAGAACGCGGAATTGAAAGTTCTCTCCGGTGCGGCTCATATCGGCAACGTGGAACGTCCGCACGAGTTCAACGAAATACTCTTTAAATTTTTAGCTGAAGTGGCGCCTCAGAATTGAGTATATCCAAATCGGAACTCTGATATCCTCAGGCTCGCCGATGGGTACACCAGATCAGCTATTTCTGCAGTTCGCGGAGGCTTCCGCCTCCGCCAGCTACGGCGTGATGCGTTCTCCGTTCGCTGAAGCAATAGCAGATAAGACGTCGCGACCGGCTTTCAACTATCGGGTACGCGAGAATCGGCGGGCAAAACGAATTATTTTACGCGTGACCGTTACGCACGGCTTAGAGGTGGTGGTACCTTCGGCGGCGGCACGGCGGCAAATCCCTGAGATCTTAGCCAAGAACCGCACTTGGATCGAACGTGCGCTCAAGAAACTTTGCGATGAACAAGTGGCAACCAACCGGGAGCTGCAGACTCCTCCTTCATCTATTGCTTTGCCGGCAGTGACTGAGCTATGGACGGTTACCCGGGAGCATATCATCGGAGCGCGTCCCCGATTAGAAGAGCGGGCGTCTCATCATCTTCATCTGCGGGCTGATCTGCGCGATTGCGGCGGATGGCAGACATTATTGCGTACTTGGTTGATGGTTCGAGCTGAAAGAGCATTTAGCGCTTGGCTCAAACAACTAAGCGAACGAACCCAGCTGAAATATGCGCGTATAACCGTGAGGTTACAAAAGACTCGCTGGGGTAGTTGTTCCAGAAGTGGAAATATCAGTCTGAACGCCCGCCTTTTTTTCGTGGCGCCGGAGATAGCCACTTATGTGCTTCTGCATGAGCTTTGCCATACCAAAGAACTGAACCACTCCATTCGATTTTGGAGATTAGTCGAGCGGTTCGAACCAAATTGGCGCAAATTAGATCGAGCGCTAACGGATGTCTTCCGAACCCTGCCCCGTTGGGCGATGTAAGGCCCGCACAATCGTCCTCGATTTGGGGCTTTCAGGGTTGGTCACGGTCACTTCGCGGGAATAGCGATAGAGCGAGCCACGAATGAGACTTATGGGACACATGGGACTTATGTGAAGCACCGCGTTCCTGTTGGCCGTAGTTCAGTTCAACATCGCTTTCGAGGACGAGGACGAAATGCCCCGTCAGTTTGTCACTCGCCTTTGTCCGATCGCGCGTGCTCCAGGAACCACGAATACAATTCGTCATTTTCGTAAGTATCGAGGATCCCGTGGTCGCGCCCCGGTAACACGGTAAAGCG
>DASUWQ010000519.1:0-4183 GCA_036378375.1 Chthoniobacterales bacterium | reverse complement strand
ACATCGGCTAAGCTCGTTCATCAGCTGAGAGAGCGTGGTCTGACCAACCAGGTTAGTCCCCGCCGGCCCCAACTCAGAAGCGATTTGCTCTCCCAGAACCCGCTCCTTAGCCGTCCCGAAAATAAGCCATCGTATTCCATGCCGCTCGGAAAGGACCCGGGCGGCTTCTCCAAAGTGCAGCCAGCGCTTTGCCGGACCGTATTCTGCTCCCGGACACAATCCTAGTGTCAACGAGTCCGCCGCGTTCATCGCCATCGGCGGGAGCGGTTCGGCCATATCGGCGCCAATCCGCTCCGCGATTTTAAGATATGTTCTGGAATGGTGCCTGACCGGCTGTGGCGGCGCGGGTTCCGGGATAAACTGGTTCAGAAAGAAATCGCGCCAGGGACGGCGATATCCAACCCGGCGAGGGATTTTCGCTAACCAAGCTTCTAGTCCAGACCTCGGTGAATTCGGGAAAAGAATGGCCACGTCGAACCTGTTCTTTAGTTTGTTCGCTACCGCCAACACTCCGTCATTCGGCTCGATCGGGATAACCGCATCCACTTCGGGAACCGACTCCCAAAACTCAACCAAGTTTCGGTTCACCAATATCGTGACCTGTGCGTCAGGCCTTCCTCGCTTGATCCGGCGCACTGCCTCTACCGACATGACCGCGTCTCCCAACCAGTTACTTGACCGGATGACGATCCGAAATGGCTTCAATTTGCCTGGCGTCTTGGGGAGGTAAAATCCTCGCTTATATTCCCGCAGCAGGAAACGAGGGGAAGGAATCTTCCAACGATCATGGACCCAGAACCAATCCGCGGGATTTTCCCTGATCTTTTCTTCCAGATGCTCATTGAGTACCGCGGTGAGTTCTGCGATCGAGGCCGCGGTGGAGAACTCTTCAAGGCGGACCGCGAGACGCCAGCGGGCCACACCCGCGGTTTGCACTACTCCCCAGCAGATACGAGAATGCGCCTTCTTCGCCATGATAGCAGGCAAGGGCGTCGTCGACGCCAGCCGCCCGAAAAAAGGGACCCAAACCCCTTTATCGCCGGCGTGCTGGTCCGATAACACCGCCACGATACCTCCTTGCTTGAGCATCGCGATCCCGCGATTGAACCCCTCGCTGCGATCTAGCAATTCCACCCCGCTAAGCCCCCGAAACTTCCGCACGTGCTCATCGATCAGACGGTTGCGGAGCCGTTGGAAGACCGCGCCGATTTGGGACCGTTGCGAGGCCCAATTAGGAACCGTGACCATGAGCTCCCAATTCCCAATGTGCGGCACCAATGCCACTACACTGTTAGTCTCGTCCACATCGCCCCTCACCCTTTCGTAGTCACTAACATCAAAATATTTCCGGGTCTCTTCCCAAGGCTTCTGCGTGAGCACGAACGCGCATAAAAAGTTCGCACCCAACGTCTGGAAATGCCTGCGAACACATTGATCGATTTGCTTCGAAAGCCAGTCCGGGAACGCTCGAGCCAGGTTCCGCCGGGCAAGATCTCGATAACCCGGCAGAATTGCCCAAACCAAGAGCCCGATGGCTTGTCCGATCCTGAACGTCCACGCCAAAGGCAGCCCCAGAAAAGTCGCTCCTATCCCCAGGTAAAGCCAATAAACCAATCGCTCAGCAAACTTGATTGGTCGATTAGCAGATTTCCTCATTCGCAATACAACTCTTTAGCAGCAGAATGAATCGGCACAGCCGGATCATTCTGCTGCCATAGCCTGAATCTCAGACAAATGCATGCGCATTTGTCTGAGATTCAGGCTCGGGGATGAAACTTCTTATGGATCGTTTTCAATCTGTTTTGATCGACGTGCGTATAAATCTGGGTCGTCGAGATGTCCGCGTGCCCCAGTAACTCTTGAATGATCCTGAGATCCGCACCGTTACTCAACAGATGAGTCGCAAACGAGTGCCGTAACAGATGCGGATAAATTTGAATCTCGAATCCGCCGAGCTCAGCGATTTCTTTCACAATTTGCCAGATCCTCTGCCTTGTTAATTTCTTTCCGTGCCTCGACAAAAACACTTCACTGCCTGTCCGCGGCGTAACCAAGGCCCGTCTCTCGGTTTCTACGTAGTCATTGATCGCCTCGCACGCTTTTCGTCCAATGGGTACGAGCCGGGTTTTGTTCCCTTTGCCTGTAACCCGAATAAACCGATCCTCGAGATTAATCTGCTCCAACCGTGCACCAATGAGCTCACTGATCCGTAGACCGCTGCTGTACGACAATTCCAACATCGCCCGATCTCGCTTAGGGAACGGCCGCCGATGCAGATCCACCTGCAACAGCTTCTCGATTTCCGCCTCGTTCAACGTATCCGGCAGATAACGTTCCAATCGCGGTAACACCAACACATCGGCCGGATCATGAGTAATCCGTTGCCGCCCCTTCAAAAACCGGAAAAAAATCTTCAAAGCAACCACGATCAGTTTCAAAGACGCCGCCGCCAACCCTCCGCGCTTTCGCTCCGCCAAATAAGCCGTCAACTGATCCGTTGTTACCTTAGAAATGCCTGGCGCTTCCTCCTGACGCCCATACCAAATCGCGAACTCCTCTAGCGATCTCCTGGTCGACACCTGATAATTATCGGACAATCCCCGTTCCGTCGCCAAAAACAGGATAAACTCATCGATCTCGTTATCGAATGGCGTGTCCACCTACCGCGAATCCTACCACACACGGGAAACACAACCGCGAATGGACGCAAATAAACTCGAATTAAAACCGAACTGATCCACCCCCCGCCCGGAGGGGAGCCGCATTAACCTAAGCCCGCGACTCGCCTGTTTCGCCACCGCGCGAGTGCAACCTAGGCGCCTGGCAGCCGCGGCTCCCGCGAATGTCTCGTCGCGTGACCTCACCTAAGGCCTTTCCCATTCGCGTCAATTCGTGTCCATTCCCGGTTCGCGTCCCCTTCGCGGTTCATATTCGCGTGAATTCGCGGTTGAGATTTCCCAAAACTGCCCCATCATTACGTCTTCTCCCGAAGACGCGGGCATAGCTTAATGGTAAAGCTCCAGCCTTCCAAGCTGGCTATGAGGGTTCGATTCCCTTTGCCCGCTCCAAGCAGCTCAAGATCAGGCACTTACGTAACAGTCAGACAGCCAGTAGTTGCTCGGTCCGAACACTTAGTCGGAACAAGTTCGGGATTGTTCGTAATTGTCTATAGTCGTCCAGGCGACTTATTAACATTTTATCCACTTATTTCTGTAAATAGTAAGCTATACTCTGGTATCAGAGGACTGGCCTGCCGCAGTGTCAGGCCAGAGAGATATGAAAAGCGTTGAACGAAGCAGCTTCCCCTTCGATGGACAAAAAGCCACCGAAGCGGCGGCGCTTTTCCTTTCATTCTCGGGGAGACAGCTCAACGTCATGAAGCTGGTCAAATTGATGTATCTGTTGGATCGCGAGTCGATCGCCCGCCGAGGTGTTCCTGTCGTTGGTGGCGTATACCTTTCGATGCGCAATGGCCCAGTCACAAGCGAGCTTTTGGACCTAATCAATTCTGGCGAACTTTGGCACTGTCACACCAACTGGGCGGAATTCATCTCCGATCGGCAAGATCACGAAGTGAGTTTGATCCGTGATCCGGGTCATGGGCATCTGTCCGAGTTTGAGTTTGAGCTCATTGCAGAACTTCACAGCCGTTTTGAAAAGGCTGACCAATGGAGCCTGCGTGACTTTTGTCATGCCGAGTGCGGCGAATGGTTGCCATTGCAAGAAGGCTGTGAGCGCATCTCTCTTGATCGGCTTGCCGAGGAAGTGGGGCGCCGCACAGAGGAAGTTTGTGAGAACGCCGCACAACAGAGCTTCCTGGCCCAAGCATTCGGATGATCAGACGCGGCTTTTGCGTGCGTTGCACCCATCACCCGCGGCACATCTATGTTGTTCTCAATGACCCGCAGTCGGATGGGCGAATACTTTTTGTAAACTTCACCAGCTTTGACCAGGATCGCGACCAGGGCGAAGAGGTTTTTACTGCACAAGACTACCGGCTGTTAGTCCACGAGAGCGTTATCGCGTTTTGGGGAACCTACCCGAATGTTACAGCCGGGAAACTAGCGCGTTTGGTCCAAAGCGGCGACTTTGTACCGCTGCCGGACTTGCCGGAAGCAACGCTTCAGCGAATTGTTGCCACCGCGAAGAAGTCCAGACATTTGTCTCAGACTCAGAAGAGCCT
>DASUWQ010000518.1:0-8228 GCA_036378375.1 Chthoniobacterales bacterium | reverse complement strand
TACACAAATTTTCTCTATATATTCTTTGCCACCCTGATTGGGGGCGGGATCGTGCTGAATGGGGCGCTTTATCCTGGCCGGGCCGGGTATGCAGGCGCGTTCGGCTCTGTATTGGTGCCGAACGGGAACGATTCAAACCGGGCGACAGCCAAAAGCTTAATTCGTTGTGCCTCCAATTACATTCTTGAGAATATTTTGAGAAACGAGGGCAAAGACCCTTCGATCCTGTGGCGATCGCCAGACGACTGGAGCAGCGTCGATTCAACAGTGGACGCGTGGATCGAGCAGGCGGCTACTAGCGTCAGCATCGCGATCGGCTCGGCGATCTCGATTATCGATTTCGAAGCGATCGTGATCGACGGTGCATTTCCTCGAGCAGTTCGATCTTCAGTGGTCCAACGGATTCGCCAGCAATTTGCCCTCATGGATCTACAAGGACTTGCGCCGGCAGAAATTGTCGAAGGCACAATCGGGAGGGACGCACGCGTCCTGGGAGCAGCCAGCCTGCCGCTCCTGGCAGGCTTCGCGAGAGATCGCGACCTCCTTTTTCACTAACTAATCTTGGAATGAACCTTTCGTGCTCGTGCTCGCGCTCGTGCTCGAAGATTTTGGGATGAACGTAATATTGACCAATCGACCAACGGCGCGCGGGAGATCTACTATCATACGTCCCAGACGAGCACGAGCACGAGCACGAGCACGAACATGAACTGACGGGCTTCCGCCTCCCTTGTTATGTTTGAGATCCTGCTATGAAATCAACCCCGTTAGACATCCTGATCGGCATCGACTGGGGTGGCACCAAAATCGAAGGGATTGCTTTGACTCAGGATGGGAAAGAGTTGCTCCGCCTCCGTGAAGAGACACCCCGCCACGACTATGAAGGTTGCCTGTGCATCATTGTTGATCTGGTCAATCGTCTGGAGGACGGGATCGGATCTCGCGGTACCATCGGGATCGGAATCCCGGGCTCACTAGAGCCCAAATCACGCCTGGGAAAAGGAGCGAGCTCAACCTGGCTGCTCGGCAAGCCCGTGGAACACGATCTCCGAGTCGCGTTGGGCAGAGAGATTCGGGTGGAGAACGATGCCGACTGTCTGGCGGCATCTGAAGCCGTGGATGGAGCGGGTGCTGGATATCGGGTTGTCTTTGCCGTGATTCTCGGAAGCGGCGCCGGCGCCGGTATTGCCATCAATGGATCCGCCCATCATGGGCCAAACAACAGCGGCGGCGAGTGGGGCCATAACCCGTTGCCTTATCCTAATACCAGTGAAATTCCAGGGTCGCCCTGCTATTGTGGGAAGAGCGGTTGTATGGAAACCTGGGTATCGGGCCGCGCTTTCCAGGCAGATTACACGCGCCATTCCGGAATCGATTTAGCCGCAAAAGAGATCATTGCGAAAATGCGCGCCGGTGAACATCTCGCTCGGCTGGTTTGGCAACGCTACCTTGACCGAGTCGCTCGGGGATTATCGATCGTGGTTAACACACTTGACCCCGATATACTTGTGATGGGAGGTGGCATGTCCAATGTCGACGAGCTTTATACCGAACTCCCTGCGCAACTCGCGCGCTATACTTTTTCTACTGTATTTTACACACCGATAAGGAGAGCGGTCCATGGCGATTCGAGCGGCGTACGCGGAGCGGCATGGCTCTGGAAAGAGGACTCAAAGCACGTATGACTGGAGGGGAGCCGCTTTGGCATGTGTCTGAGTGACCCCATGTGTACTACCCACGGCGAAGAGCAGCCAAACGAGTTGGCAAACAAGCGGCTCCCGCGAACTACCCAGCGCCATGTTTCACCCTCGCCCTCTATTCAGTGCAACATGGGCACGACGGACATAGACCTGCCACGCGTCGAGACGTTTCCGGAGCCGCTTGTTTACCACCCGCTGCCACCGTTCTTTGCCTTTTCGACGGAATTCATTGGGTTCCTGAGCCACATGCCAAAGCGGCTCCCCTCCAAGTGAACTCCTTGCCTCCCATTTTCCACCTTTCACCCTTCACCTCTCACCAATCACCTTTCACATCCCCTCCTCATGCCCGACCTCGCTGTCCGATACGAATTCGCCACCGATCTTATTAAGGACGCCGGAACGCTTGCGCTCGATTATTTCCGTCGCCTCGGAACCCTGACCATCAAGCAGAAGGGGGAACAAGACATGGCCAGCGAGGCGGATGTTAATGTTGAAATGCTCATTCGGAACCGCCTGCAAAGCCGATTCCCGGAGGACGCTTTCCTTGGTGAAGAAACGGGGCGGACTGAGTTTTCGGCTGAGCAAGGGGTTTGGGTGGTCGATCCAATCGATGGCACTCAGCCTTTCATTAACGGTCTCGCCGGGTGGTGCGTGTCGATTGCGTTCGTACAAAATGGAACATTGGAGATGGGTTTGGTTTATGGACCCGCTCGCGGCGAACTGTTTCAAGGTTGCCGGGGCCAACCTGCAACCCTGAATGGGAACCCAATTAAAGTTGGCAACGCGACACGTCTAACCGACGGCATTCTCGGCGTTGGCTACTCACCAAGGGTAAAACCGGACGAATTCCTTCCGCTCTTCTCGAGGCTTTTGAAGGACGGATCGATGTTTTATCGAGAAGGTTGCGGGGCTCTAGCACTATGCTACGTGGCCGCCGGACGGCTGATTGGATATGTCGAGCCACATATCAATTCATGGGACTGTCTCGGTGCTTTAGCCGTAGTTCAGGCTGCCGGCGGAGTCATCAACGATTTCCTCGCTGACGACGGTCTTTGGAAAGGGAACCGCGTGATTGCGGGTCCAGCATCGTTGTATCCGACACTGACGGATTTGTTTTAAAGCGAGCGATCACACATCGTCCTCGTACTCGTCGTCGTCCTCGTCCTCGAAAGCCATTTGTTCCACGGCCTGTTAAGATCGCCGAGTTCGATTTCCGGGAAGAATCCAAACTGGGTACTAGTCACCGCAGCCTGCTAAGTTCGAGGACGAGGACGACGACGAGTACGAGGACGATTCCAGAGCGCTACCGATACAACCGATGATTGATCGGTTGGAGCTGCAAGAAAAGGTCTCGATAAACCTGATACCGCGCCTCCAATTCCTTTGCCTGGTCTCCTCTAGGCTCCAAACTAATCTCTTCCTGGCGGACAGCGGCAGCGGCAGCCGAACCATTGGCATAGACACCCGTGCCGATGCCGGCTAATAGCGCCACCCCCAACGCGACCGCCTCCCGAACCGGACTAATCTTCAAAGGCAACCCGTAAACGTCGGCTTTAATTTGGGCCAGGAGCCGGTTCTGCATAGGGATTCCGATCGTAATGATTTCCTTCGGTCGCGGTTGGCCGGCCACGGTTTCCATGGCTTCGACGATGGCCCTCTCTTCGAATGCGATTCCTTCCAGGACCGCCCTGAACATCGCTCCGCGGGTCGTGGTTGAGCGCAATCCGACAAACGATCCGGCAGCGTGCGCATCCGGAAATGGCGTCAAGCTACGCACGAGATGCGGAAGGAAAATTGGTACGGCATGATGAGCGCCCGCCGCTTCGTCAGTCAGAGTCGCAAAGTCGGCTTTGCCTCCGCACTGTTGCTGGAACCATTCTATGGCGGCGCCGGCTGTAAACAAACCACCTGTAAGATAGAAAGCCGGCTCATCGATCCAGACCGCTCCTTGAGCTAAACCATGGTCGGGGAGGGCCCTGCTAAAGACGGGCTTTTCGGCAATGGCAAGAATCGTGGCCGAGGTCCCTAGACTATCCGTCACCACCTCTTTGGCCAACCCACTCACCGCAAATATGCCGCTGAGTTGATCATGAGCGCCAACGCAAACCTGGCAGGTAGCTGGAAGATTGGTTTCTTTAGCTGTCGCCGCTGTAATGGGTCCAAGTAATGTCCCGCTTCGTAAGATCGGTGGGAAAACATCGGTATCGATTCCTATGTCGGTCAGCAGTTCGGTCTCCCACGTTCGCTCGGCCAGATTATATGCCAGGCTGCGACACGCCAAACTCGGGTCCGTCGCTGGGATGTTGCAAAGCCGGTACGCGAAATAATCCGCCATGTGGAGCCACTGCGCTGCCTTGTTGAATACTTCAGGCTGATGATTCTTGGCCCACAGCATTTTACACAATCCGAACATCGGGTCCGGATTCAGGCCGGAAATCTGAAACAAGCGGTCGTATCCGATCCGATCCCGGAGCCAGGCGAATTCTGCGGTCGTCCTGAGGTCAAACCAG
This sequence comes from Chthoniobacterales bacterium, assembly GCA_036378375.1. Taxonomy (GTDB): domain Bacteria; phylum Verrucomicrobiota; class Verrucomicrobiia; order Chthoniobacterales; family JAFAMB01; genus JAFAVN01. Next base: position 4,018 of record DASUWQ010000518.1, on the reverse strand, counting down.
GCAATCGCCGGTCCCAACGATCGGCCGGCTTTATCGATGGGAAACAGCGATTCAGCAACACCGGATACCGCAATCCCTTTGATGCGATCGGGTAGCTCAATCTTGGCGACCGCGGCCCGGATGGTGCGGCAAACCGCGGGCCAAATCAGCTCCGGATCGAAATCGGTCCAGCCCGGTCTAGGGTAACTAAGGGGCGTCCTTTCGTCAGCTTGGACTAGAATTTTCCCTGTGGAATCGAGAGCCAGACACTTAATATTGGTCGTCCCGACGTCGAGACCGAGCAACAGATTTTGATGCGGCATTGGTGATGACTCTTTACCGTGCATCGACGCGAAATGCATCCGCATTTGACGCCGGACGCGAGCTAATGAAAACGTTTACAACTCGCTGAAAACTTTTACAGTGAACGCCTATCCCTGCCCCCTAACTAAAAGTTGTTCCCCGAAATGAAGCCATCACCCGAACCTGAGGTAACGTCTCCTGTCGTCTCGTCGGTGTCCCCCACCGAACCCCCCGTGTCTAACTCCTCCTTATCCAACATTACCCGGCGCGAGCTTTTGATAGGAGGCGGCAAGGTGGCTGTTGTGGCTGCCGTGTCTTCGCTTTTCTCGCCTTTCAATATTTATGTCAAAGCAGCCACCCCCAAGAGCCTCTCGTTCTGGCAATTCTATGGCCCAGGCGGCGGCTCAAAAATGCAGGACCAATGGTTTCAAGACACGGTTAAGTCCTGGAATAGCTCCCACGACGTCAAGGTCGAACTGCTTTACGTCCCTAACCAGGAGTACATGAACGGTTCCAAGCTCCAAACCGCTTTCGCCTCCGGTCAAGGACCGGACATCTTCATTATCAGCCCGGGCGATTTCCTACGTTACTACAACGGCGATGTCTTAGTGAATTTGTCGCAGTATATGGAGGATGTCGCCAAAAAAGATTTCTTCGATAACGTCATGGAGACTCGCATAGTGGACGGCAAAATTTACGGGCTGCCGATGGAGGTTGAACCCATGGCGATGTACTACAGCCATAAGGCGTTTAGCGAGGCTAAGCTCTCGGAAGCAGATATTCCAAAAACTTGGGACCAGTTGATCGAGGTCTCCAAAAAATTGACGAAGAAGAACCAGTTCGGTTGTCTATTCGAGACCACTCCGGGTTACTATCAGAATTTCACCTGGTACCCGTTTCTCTGGCAGGGAGGCGGCGATATGGTGACCGCGGAAGGAAACAAAAGCGCGTTCAATTCGCCTGCCGCCGCTCAAGCGCTGAAGTTTTGGCAAGACACCGTCAAACAGAATGTATCCCCTCGTAACGCCCTCGGAGGTGGTGGTTGGAATGTAGTAGCAAACATGGTGAGCGGCTATTGTGCCATCCAGAACCTTGGGATCTGGGGAGTCTCGGCGTTACGCGAAGGCGCTAAAGGGTTTGAGTACGGCGTATTCCCTTGCCCGACACCGCCCAATGGCACACCGAAGAGCGTGCTCGGCGGCTGGTCGTTTGTCGCGAATGCAAAAGGCAAGGACCCGGAGACGGCAGCGAAGTTTTGCGTATGGGCCCTCGGGTCAATGAGCGACGACTCCATTGGACGGGTAGTCGATTGGTGCATCAAAGCCAAGAGCGATATCTCGCCGAGAAAATCGGCTTTAGAGAAAGCGACGCAGCTTGGTGGTTACAACGACGGACCAATGAAAGTGTTTAAAGATGAAGTCTTTCCCACTGGACGTGGCGAACCTCGGGTTCCACCGGAAGTCTACAAGGCCGTTTCGGACGCAATTCAAGCTTGTCAATTGGGAGGAGCCAATCCCGAGCAACAGGCAGCTTCGGCCAGCCAAAATATCGACTCGTTTCTCGCCGGATATTCGGGCGCTCCGTTGAAATAGGAGATGCCGAAGTTTTAAAATATAGAAAGGAGCTGGGGCGAAGAAGTGAATGGTGATTGGTGAATGGTGATTGGTGAATGGGACCGCGGTAGTGATCTGAAAATGAAGAGCCTGTATTCTCAGCAGGTACACAGGCCGTATAAGTTCTTTGTCACTTGCTCGACTCGACTCCACCAATCACCAATCACTAATCACCGATCACTTCTCGCCCCTCCCAGCTCCTTCATTTCGAATGCCCGAATTACTCATCAGGAACACAACTACTCCTCCGGTCACCGGTCGCGCCCGTCGGGGATTAAAACGCAGCCAAAGGGAAGCTTTGGCTGCGTATCTGTTCATCCTGCCAGACGCCCTCGGGCTGGCCATCTTTGTGGCCTTGCCCATGCTCTTTTCTTTGAGTCTGGGTTTCTTTTCAGTAAACGGGTTTGGCGGGTTTAAGTTCGTTGGTCTGGCTAACTTTCAACGAATGTTGGTCGATCCCCTGTTCCGGCAAAGCCTGTGGGTGACGTTCGTTTACGTTTTGATTCTAGTCCCCGCGCTCTATGTCACCGGTCTCGGACTAGCGTTACTGGTCAATCAGCGCATCCCTTTTATCGGCTTCTTTAGAAGCATGTTTTTTGTGCCCAATGTGGTCAGCCTGGTAGTTGTCGCTCTCACTTGGCAAGTAATGCTGGTTGATAAAGTTGGGTTTGTTAACCGGCTATTCGAGTTCTTCGGTCTATCGGGATATTCTTGGTTGGGCGACCCGAATATTACCCTGTACTCCATTCTCTTCGTCACCGTCTGGTTCCTCATGGGGTACTACATGATTATCTTTCTTTCCGGGCTGCAGGAGATCCCTCGCGAGTACTACGACGCCGCCCGGATCGATGGCGCAGGTCCTTGGGCAACGTTTCTTCGAATCACGCTGCCCTTACTCCGCCCAACTAGCTTTTTCGTACTGTTAGTATCCTTGGTCTCCGCCGTCGCTGGTTCTCAGGCATTCGACCTGATTTATATCATGACGAGAGGCGGTCCGGCCAATTCAACTTCGTTAGTGATTTTCTATATCTACCAGCAGGCGTTCCAATATAACAATTACGGTTACGCCGCCGCTATGGCCTCGTTTTTAGTTCTCATCCTGTTGATCGTAACGTCCATTCTTTTTGCGGTTACTAAGGGGGGAAGATTCCACTTCACGTAGCTCCGGCGCATGACCGAACCAACCGTTGAAATTCACACATCAAGGCTGTCTCGAAACATCTTTCGACGACTGGGACCTATTTTGCTTTTTTGCTTCACCGCGGCCTTGGCCATTTTAACGGTCAGCCCGCTCGTATGGATGATTTGCGCCTCGCTCAAGCCGGGAGACGAGACCTTTAGCCCCAACCTTCTTCCGCAGCATTGGACCCTGGACAATTTCCTCTATGTGTTCACGGCGTCGCCGTTCTGGCGATACATGCTCAACAGCTTTTTCGTTGCCGGCACCATTACCGTGGTTGCCCTCTGGTTTCACTCTATGGCCGGATTCGCGCTTGCCCGGCTCAAATTTCCTGGCCGCGAACTCATCTTTCTCGCCATATTTTCCACTTTCCTCGTGTCACTACCGGTCATCATCGTTCCTCTTTTCATTCTGGTTCGACAAATGGGGATGGTAAATAGCTATGCCGGCCTCATTATCCCCGCTATCTTCAATGCCTTCGGGATTTTTCTTTTGCGCCAGTTCTACATTGGGATTCCTCAAGAACTTCAAGAAGCAGCGATAATCGACGGAGCTAGTTACTTCCGGATCTATTGGAGCGTGATGCTGCCGCTTAGCCGTCCGATTCTAGCTGCTCTCTCCGTCTTTTTCTTTCTGGCAAACTGGAATGCCTTCATTTGGCCGCTAACGATTACTAACGATCAGAGTTTGTGGGTCGTTCAGATTGCGATCGCAAGTTTCCACAATCAATATTCGTCCTCGTGGAATTATATTATGGCCGGGTCAGTCATCGTTGCACTCCCGACGCTTGTGCTGTTCTTCATATTCCAACGGCAGTTAGTAGAGTCGATCAAAACCTCAGGACTTAAGTAGCGCTGCGCGAATAGCCAATAGTCAATAGCCCATAGCCAATTGAAAACATCCCAATGAAAAATGCCGCAACCTCTGAACCAGATCTCGTCGG
>DASUWQ010000517.1:0-5994 GCA_036378375.1 Chthoniobacterales bacterium | reverse complement strand
CCGACGATTTCAACCGGCTTCCAGACCTTAGCGGAAACCATCCCAATATCTTTCGTATAGACGCACTCTATTGGATCCATCCGGATCCGCTTTGCTTTACCCAAGTTCCCGGAATTCTCTTCGTTTGCTTCGTTGGCTTCTATAAAAAATCCTTTAGGCATGGTAACTAGCCACGAGTACGACGCCGTCGTCGTGGGCGCCGGACCGAACGGTTTGCCGCTGCTATCCGTATCGCTCAGCAAGGATTTTCTACTTTGGTCTTGGAAGAGAGCACCAAGGTGGGCGTGCTTGCCGCACTGAAGAGCTCACTCTACCGGGGTTCCGCCAGGACGTCGGTTCAGCGGTTCATCCGCTCGCAAGGCTCACCTTTCTTTTGATCGTTGCCGCTTGAGGAGCACGGTTTGAGCTGGCTCCATCCGCCGATTCCGGTCGCTCATCCAATCGATAAAGCCCGCGTTGCGATTCTTTATCAGTCGCTCGAAAAAACTGCACTGCTCCTTGGACGGGACGCTGACCGTTATAACAAGCTGTTTGGACCGCTGGTTACGAACTGGCAAAGCCTCTTACCAGAGTTGCTCCAGCCGATACTCCAGCCGCCCCAACGCCCCTTACGAATGGCTCAATTCGGCCTCCTGGCCTCCTTTCGGTGGAGCAATTGGTTCGACGCTTCTCGGAAGAAACAACTAAAGCCTTATTAGCGGGTCTGGGAGCACACTCCTTCTTGTCTTTGAGCGCCCCGGGCTCAGCCTCTTCTGTTCTGGTGCTTGACCTTTTGGCTCACGCGGTTGGGTGGCCAATTCCAAAGGCTGGCGCTGGGTCGATAACTCAAGCCTTGGCGCATTACTTGTTGTCGCTCGGAGGGAAGATCGCAACCGGGATGTCGATCAAAAGCTTTCGAGACTTACTGAAAACTCGAGCGGTGCTCTATGACGTTACTCCCCGGCAACTCATCCAAATCGACCAATTACCGGGCGGTTACCAAAAGAGACTGGAAAGGTTCAAGTACGGACCCTGCGGTTTTCAAAATCGACTACGCGCTAGATGGAAACGTTCCTTGGATTCACGAGGAATGCCACAACGCCGGTACGATCCATGTGGGAGGGACCTTCGAGGAAGTAGCCTTGGCTGAGTCAAAGTAGCACGCCGCCCATCCTTTCCTCCTGCTCAGCCAACCAATCCTATGGGATTCAACCCGGGCACCGGCCGGCCAGCACATACTCTGGGCCTACACCCATGTTCCGTTTGGCTCAAACCGAGACGTGACGGAAATCATCGAAAGACAAATCGACCACCTCGCACCGGGATTTTCTAAGCGCATCATGGCGCGGCGCGTCAGTTCACTGGTACAACTGGAAACCATGAATCCGAATTTGGTCGGAGGCACCATAACTGGTGGGGCGAACGATCTCTGGCAATTGATCGCCCGCCCGACGCTGAGCGCCGTTCCTTATCGGACGCCAAAGAAAGGTGTCTATCTTTGTTCCTCGTCAACCCCAGCCGGTGGTGGTGTCCACGGAATGTGTTGGATTCCATGCAGCCAACGCAGTTTTACGGGATTTTCATCGGGGTCTGAAGTAATTCCAGGGCCGGCACCCGTGGAGCGCTGCCTCGCTTGCGAGGCCAATTCGGTCGGAACCGTGGAGTGGCCTTACCTAACCGACTTGACGAAAAAACATTGAGGCAGAAACTTACGCCGCTTAGTTTTATCCCCCAAACCCCCATGAAACACGGAACGGTCTGCTTATTACTCCTATCCGCCTGTCTCGTCTCATCTTCCCTGGCCGAGACAGTGATCAAGGTCCTTCACATTCAAAAACTGCCGCAGGTTCGAGCGATCTGGCAAGAGGCGGCCGATCAGTACCAAAAGGCGCATCCCGGCGTCAAAGTCCAATTTGATTACCTCGAAAACGAGGCATTCAAGGCCAAATTACCGACTCTGTTACAATCCAAAGACCGGCCCAGCGTTTTTCACAGCTGGGGCGGTGGAGTGATGGTCGAGCAGGTAAACTCAGGTGTATGCCAGGACATCACCAAAGCGGTCGAGAGCGGCGACTTCAAGGATACGTTTTACCCGGCCGGTATCGAGAATTTTACCGTGGATGGTAAGATCTACGGGTTACCGAACGACATTGGACCCATTGTCTTTTGGTACAATAAGGACCTTTGCCAGAAGGCGGGTGTAGATCCGACCCAAATTCATTATTGGGACGATTTTCTTGAGGCAGTAAAAAAAATACAAGCGGCAGGGATTACCCCGATCGCCGCAGGAGGCAAAGACAAGTGGCCGCTCCATTTTTATCCGGCGATGTTGATGATGCGCATTCTTGGCAAGGACGCTATGAACGCCATTTGCGCTGGTAAAAATGGCGGGATGGCTAACCCTGACGTGGTTAAAGCGTTCCAACTTTATAAAGAACTGGCAGCGTTGCAGCCTTTCCACAAAGGCTTTTTAGCGGCGACCTACCCCGATGCAGCCGGCACCTTCCATGATGGAAAAGCCGCGTTCCACCTGATGGGAACCTGGGACATTACGGAAGGACGTACCGATGCCACAGATGGCAAAGGTTTACCGGATGAAAAACTGGGCTGGTTTAACTTCCCCGAAGTTAAAGGCGGTAAAGGCAAAGCCAACGATATCTTCGCGAGCGTAAACGGTTGGCTGGTCGTAAGCGATGCCCCGAAAGAGACCGTTGATTTCCTGAAGATCATGCTCGGGAAAGATACCCAGACCAAGTTAGCTGCCGCCGGCTTGACCATCCCGATGGTGAAAGGCACGGCTGAGGTCATCCAAAGCCCCTTTTTCAAAGCGATCGCTCAAGAAGTCAGCAAGTCCGATTGGATCGGAATCGCCATAGATCAGCTCTTGGGACCTGATACCGGACGCGTATTCAACGATGAAAGCGCAGCCGTTGCTGCTGGCTCGGCCTCTGCCGAAGACGCCACCAAAGCGATCGAAAGTTCGTTTGAGCAAAATAAACCCTAACTGATGTTGCGAGTCGGGATTGTTGGGTCCGGATTCATTAGCCGCGCCTATTTGGGAGCCGTTGAGGATTTTACGAATGTGCGGATCATCGCATGTTCGGACGTTAATTCCACGGCGGCAGAGGAAAAGGCTCGCGAGTTCCGGATCCAAGCGCAATCGGTTGAGGAACTGTTAGGTAACGCCGAAATCGATTTAATTTTGAACCTGACGGTTCCTCAAAGCCATGGGTCAGTTTCTCTTCGAGCAATAGAAAAAGGGAAACATGTCTATTCAGAAAAACCCCTGGCACTTTCAATCAAAGAAGCTGCTCAGTTGCTTTCCGCCTCTGAAGCTGCAGGCAAGCGGGTAGGTGTCGCGCCAGATACCTTTCTCGGCGGCGGCCAACAAACTGCACGCAGATTGATTGACACCGGCGTGATCGGAAGGCCGATCGGTGGGACCGCCTTCATCTTGCTTCCGGGTCACGAAATTTGGCATCCTAATCCGGACTTTTTCTATCAACCAGGCGGCGGCCCGGTCCTCGACATGGGACCATACTATTTAACCGCTTTGGTGAATTTGCTCGGCCCAATCAAGCGAGTGACCTCAATCGGCAACCGGACATTTGATGAGCGGGAGATCCAATCAGGACCCCGAAAAGGAGAACGAGTCCCGGTCCAAATCTTAACTCATTTCAACGCCCTCCTGGAATTCCAAGAAGGGCCGGTGGTCAGCTTTCACGCGAGTTTTGATGTTAAAGAGCATTCGCATTGGCCTATCGAGATCTACGGGACCGAAGGCACGCTGCAGGTTCCCGACCCTAATACATTTGGCGGGCCCGTACGATTGTTGAAGCATCGAAAATCTGTCACCGAAGTGCCGCTTACGCATGGGTTTGGTGACCGGAATTATCGGATTATCGGTGTAGCCGAGATGGAAAAAGCCATTGAAATGGGTAGGCCTCATCGGGCTTCTGCCGAGCTCGGATATCATGTTCTCGAGGTAATGGAGGCGATCATACAAGACGGAGGAAAAGGAACGATGCTCGGTTCAAGTTGCGAAAGACCTGCGGCTTTACCATCTCAACCACGTCTGGGAGGATTGGACTGATTATGGAAAGCACCGCTTTAATCCTTTGGGGCGGTTGGGAAGGTCATGAACCCGAGCGATGCGCGGAAATCGTTCAGGGGATACTGAGCGATGCCGGATTCAACGTAACCAAGGAAACTGATCTGCAAATCCTCGTTGAGTCCGACCCTCGAAAGTACAGCTTAATCGTTCCGATCATTTCGATGGGCTCGATAACGGACACCCAATGCAAAGCTTTGACCTCAGCCGTTGAAAACGGCACCGGTCTGGCCGGATTTCACGGCGGCATGGGCGACAGCTTCCGTAACAGTACGAATTACCACTTCATGACCGGTGGCCAATTTGTAGCGCATCCTGGCAACATCATTGATTACCGCGTAAATATCGTGGATCACTCCGATCCCATCACCGTCGGACTGGATGATTTCGATTACCGGTCAGAACAATATTACATGCACGTCGATCCGAATAACCAGGTGCTTGCGACCACCACTTTCTCGGGAGAACACGCTTTCTGGGTAGCGGAGGCGAAAATGCCGGTCGTTTGGAAACGACGGCATGGACACGGTAAAGTGTTTTTTAGTTCATTGGGCCACCTAGCGTCAGAGTTTGAGGTAAAAGAAATGCGGACAATCTGCCAACGAGGGATGGTTTGGGCAGCCAGTTGAAGCTATGGGCGTACCGGCGTATCGGCGTAACGGCCTGGTGAGAAGCTCACGACGCGCTTCGTACTCGTCCTCGGCCTCGAAAGCGTTTGTTTGGGCTCATCGGCGGCGAATGTCCGCGCGACCTCGTTGCTCGAATTTCGTCTGGATCGGTGCAAATTAACTGGAGCAAGCATGCCCAACACCACGTTGATCGGGGAATCCCTGGCACAAAAAGTCCCTCCGCGCGGGCGTTCGCTGACTTCTGGATTACGCGCATCTTACCGGAGCGGTTCTCTGACCACCCTGCTCTTGTTCTTGCCGCCGGCTTTAGTGTTCTTCACGCTATTTGTCATTCTCCCGGTTGGTGAGTCTGGCTTTTTCAGTTTTTTTAACTGGAACGGCTACGGTCATCCGCACAAATGGATCGATTTCGCAAATTATCTTCGGGTGCTGAACGACCCGATCTTCCGGCTATCGCTGACGAACAACCTGTTAGTGATTCTGGTATCAGCCTTTATTCAAGTGCCACTGGCTCTTTGGGTGGCGCTCTTGATCGCGGATCGACGCCGGTCCAGCGTGATTTTCCGCGCGATCTTTTTCGTTCCTTACATTCTGGCCGATATCGTCGCCGGCCTGATCTGGCGCTATCTATTCGACGGCGACTACGGAATCGTCGGCACAGTGTTTCGCTGGTTCGGACATGAGGCCCCCTACGTTCTCGCCCAAACCGGCTGGGCTACCGCCGCCCTCTTACTTGTCGTTGTCTGGAAGTATTTTGGATTTCACATGGCGCTTTTCATTGCTGGGCGCCAGAACGTTCCCCTGGATGTGATTGAGTCCGCCCGGATCGACGGAGCCAGCCGCTGGAATATCACCCGATTCATCATCCTTCCGCTGATGCGCCCGGTAGTGGTTCTCTCCATCTTTTTCAGCCTGCTGGGATCGCTTCAATTATTCGACCTTATAATCGCGCTCACCGATGGCGGTCCGCTCAACTCTACTCACTCTGCCGTCTCTTATCTTTACACCTTCGGGATCAAACGGATGCAGGTCGGATTTGGCAGCGCCGTCGGGGTCCTGCTGTTTATCATTTGTGTGCTTGTGATGGTTTTCTACAAGCGACTCTTCATGCGAGAAGCGGAATCCAAATGAGATCGCTCTATAACTACTATCGATGGCTGTTCCTAATTTTGGTGGCCGGCTTCTGTCTCCTTCCGTTGTGGGCAACCATCATTGGCGGTTTCAAGACAAACGGCGACCTGCGCACCAACGCACTCGGGCTACCTCGCCAATGGA
>DASUWQ010000516.1:0-4539 GCA_036378375.1 Chthoniobacterales bacterium | reverse complement strand
AAATGGCAGTCTGCAGCGCGCATCGCCCGTAAATGCTTAGACATTTACGGGCGATGCGCGCTTCTGGTTGCTACGAGATTGCAGAATCGGCTCGACTGATTCCAATCTGCTGACCGGTAAGCAAATTGCTCCGGCGTCATGGGGGTTGAATAACGCAAGATGGAGAAGCCCGCCTTACGCAGGAAATCGAGGAGTTCTTCTGGAGCTGTACCCGCTTTTCGCAGTCCATAGGGCCAGAACTCGAAGAGGATCACCAGAGCATGGTTTTGCTGTAACAGTTGCGTCGCCCCGCGCAAGACGTTCAATTCGAATCCTTGAACATCGATCTTCAGCACATCGAGTTTTGAGGACGGGATCACCTGGTCGAGAGTAATGGCGTCAACCTCGATTGAGCCAGCGCCGGCTGACACATCGGAGATGATTCTGTTGTTGCCGCGATGCAATCGACCCGGTCGAAGCGTCAACTTATTTGGTTCACTTGCAGCGGCTGCGTTGAAGAGCGTTACGTTTTCAACCTGGTTTCTACGGACATTTGTTTCCAAGGAAGCAAAAAGAGTGGGATCCGGCTCGAATGCATATACATGACCAACGGAGGCGAGTTGCGCCAGAACTAACGTGTAGATACCTTGGTTAGCGCCAACGTCGGCAATACGCGAATCAGGTTGAACGAACCATTTAAGTAGCTCTATTTCATCGGTCCCCATCAGGCCAAGCCGGTGAGCTTGCAATGCCACCCAGCGGTCCAGAGTAGGTGGTAAAAAAATTGCGCCGCGGACCTTTACGCTTCTGTTCCAGATAAACGAATGATTAATCCTACCCAAGAACCTACTAAGCATGCCAAGAGTACGGATGTGCCTGCGCCTTCGTCAATTGACCAGCATTTAGTCGAGATACGGCGCAATCGCAAGGCTTGGGATCGCAAGCCAGCGCTGCGGAAAGCGTATGCAACCTTTTACCGATTAATCGCGGCGGAGCTGTCTGCCGCTTCCGGGCTAACCGTTGAGCTGGGCTCAGGTATTGGCGCGATAAAGGAGTTTATCGCCGACTGTGTTACAACCGATCTTTTTCCGAATCCATGGCTGGACCGGACCGAGAATGCGTATCGGCTCTCGTTCAAGGATAGCGAGGTGACAAATCTCATTCTTTTTGACGTTTTCCATCACCTTGAGTTTCCCGGGGCAGCATTGCGAGAGTTCGAGCGTGTACTTCTGGCCGGAGGCCGGCTGATTCTGATGGAACCCGGCTTTGGTTTGTTAGGAAGATTCATTTATCAGACATTCCACCATGAGCCGCTTGGCTTTGAGCGGCCGGTCCCGTGGGATGCCCCAATCGAGTTTGATCCTGATGCGCAACGTTACTACGCTGCGCAGGCGAATGCTTGGCGAATTTTTGTCCGGCATGAACTTCAGCCGAATCTGGCGAAATGGCGACTCATCGCAGTACACAGATTGGCCGCGGTAAGTTACGTGGCAACAGGTGGCTTCAGTGGTCCGAGTTTGTATCCGGCCTGGTTCTATGGCGGAATGCTCGCGTGCGATGAGTTCCTTGGGTTGTTCCCGTCTCTATTTGCTACCCGTTTGTTGGTTGTCTTGGAAAAGAAAAACCAACCGCAGATGAACGCGGATGTACGCAGATAAGACAAATAAATCACAACATCGTCGCAAAGGGACTGACGATCGTTACTCTAGTTTTCACTTCGATCTCAGCCGGTCTCGTCATCTGCGTAAATCAGTGTCTATCTGCAGTTGAAGTCTGTCTTTTCTTTCCGGCTTTGCGTGAGAATTTACTTCCGGCGTCTCGATAGTCAGAAACCTGAGGTTGTACAAATTCCCAGTGTCGGGTAGGAATCGTAATCGATGGTATTGCTGGATCTGCTCACCGTCGGAGGTGTCGTCGTCTGCTTAGGATTTGTTTTCTGCGCGTTTGGTTTAGTGGTCGCCCGTCTGATTCGGTGGGATTGGATTTGTCGACAGGGGGCAGGATTTACCGCGGTGTTCGGACTGGCTGGATCTATTCTTTTCCTCGAAATCTGGAATTTCTTTTTCGCGGTGAACCATGCGAGCGTTGCGGTGCTGGCCGGTTTTACGGTTTGTTCAGCCGTTGCTTACCGGAGAACGGTCGTCCGCGTGATACGACGCTGGGCTTTCAACCAAAGTGTCGTTGCTATAGGTCCTTTGTTAATAGTACTGCTGACGGTTTCACTATTCGGGCTTGGGCCGTCGGAACACGAGCATTATGATACCGGTCTTTATTATTTGAACAGCATCAGATGGGCGCAGCATTACCCGGCGATCCCGGGTCTCGCCAATTTGCATGCTAGGCTGGGCTACAATCAGTCCACCTTTCTGATGGTTGCCTTTCTTTCCCGTATGGCTAACCTCGGCCTGGCCAGGGCCTGTCAGGTTATCAACCCGTTGTTCGTCTTCATTTCGGGTTGGGCGATTCTCGATCGTATCCGGCTAAATGTTTTAAGCGCTAAGGAGCGGCGGATCCGCCTTTATGCAATTTTACTTCTTTGCCCGCTGCTCTTCTTGGCTACGCATATTTATTTGTCGGCGCCTACGTCTGATATTGTCGCTGCCGCGGTTGCTCTGCCGGCAGCTTTAGCATTGTTCTGCTCTCTAGAGGAAGTTTTCGAGCGCAATGGTGTTCAGGCGATCAACTGGATATTTCTTCTGATCGTTTGCGCCTGCTTGAGCGCGAAATTAAAGCTCAGCTATATCGTGCTGGCAGGGATTGGCATTGGAATGGCGGCAACTGCACTAGCATTGGTAAAGCGGCGCAGTTTTTTTTCGAATTGGGTTCGCGCTGGAGGCCTTTGCGTCTTACTGTTTCTACCTTGGATGGCGCGAGGAGTTGTTCTAAGCGGCTACGCCTTCTACCCTGCAAAGGTTTTGCGTTTTCACACTGACTGGGCAGTCCCAGGAAGAAACGCTGAGAGGGAGCGCCAGTGGATCTACAGTTGGGCCAGGATGCCGGGCCAAGATCCAGATGTCGTCCTCAAAAATAACGCTTGGATTGGATCATGGATCGAGCGGAATGCAAAAGACCCGGAAAACGTATTCCTGGCGCTCTTTCTCATACTGGGATTAGCTTTCGGGCTTTCTTCATTCTTTATACCGACGGATCGGCAACGCCGGTTACTTCCGGTTCTGCTGGTCGCGCAGACCTTATGTGCCGTAATATTTTGGTTTAAAACCGCTCCTGAGCCGCGATTTGGTTACTCTGCAATATTGTTGTGCGGCGTTAACGGATTCTATGCGTTCACGACTGCGATCCTTGGGTTATCCGTGGCAAGAGCGAGACTTTGTGCGTGTATGATTACGCTAGGCTCGTTTTCTCTTATTGGGAGAACCCAGTTTCCCATGATAAGTAGCCTGGAAAAGAAATTCCCGCAGGGCTTTCCAAAGGCCGAACTGGAATTTCAGACCACGAACTCCGGCCTAAGGATAGGAGTGGCCGTACATCAACAGGTCTGGGATTCTGGCTTGTTAGTAACTCCTCACTGTGACCCGGATTTGACGCTGAGAGGTCCGGGACTTCGCGAGGGGTTCCGGATCACGCGCGAGGCCACAACCGAGAAAGAAGAATCAACCGCGAATGGACACGAATGACCGCGAATGGTTGTCTCTTATTCGAGTCCATTCGCGATTCTTGAGAATTTTGCTTCGAATCTGCGTAGTTTACCCGGAGACTGTTCCCCGGGGGCTTTCGGGGTTCGGGGCGGTGGATCTTAAATTCGGATAAGCAAAATGGACCGACAACCCGTTTCGAGCTTGGCTGAGGCGCATCTCAATCGTGTTCGCGGACATTACGAGAATTCGCCAAGAATAACGGCACAGGCTTTCGAGTACCGCCGGATGCTCGCGGGATATTACAATTTGCTGATTCCGTCAATGTCTTCAGTCCTGGAAATCGGTTGCGGTGCAGGGGATCTTTTATCGCTACTGAATGCACGGGAACGAAGCGGAGTCGACCTGTCAGAAGCACAAGTTCGGCAGGCGAAAGAAAAGCTGCCGGAGAGCGACTTTTATGTGCAACCCGGTGAAACGCTGGATCTGCCGGGTCGATACTTTGACTACCTGATTCTCTCGGAGACAGCAAACCTGGCTGGCGATGTCCAACAGATCTTTCAAAGTCTGCAGAGCGTTTCTCATCAAGAGACGCGGCTTATCATCAATGTTTACAACATTCTGTGGCGGCCTCTCATCTGGCTGGCGACGCAGCTTGGATGGAGAAATCGTCAACCGGAAAGCAACTGGCTCTCCAAAGAGGACATTGCCGGGGTGCTGCATTTATCCGGCTGGGAGTTGATTCGCTTCGAGTCCCGAATCCTTTGTCCGATCGGTCTCCTTGGTTTGGAAAAGTTTATCAACCGTTTTCTGGCTCCGTTTTTTCCGTCACTTTGTCTATCGCTTTTCCTGGTCGCCCGGCCCGTACCACAGATGCCACGCCGGAAACAGAGCGTTTCGGTGGTTATTCCCGCCAGGAATGAGGCGGGGAATATCGCAGCGGCCGTCGCCAGAACCCCAGAGATGG
>DASUWQ010000515.1:0-4341 GCA_036378375.1 Chthoniobacterales bacterium | reverse complement strand
CAACCTTTATCAAGCGCTTCCTCAGTCGGCGATGGCCTCTTAATGACCCAGGCGCGGCATGCGTCATGCGTCAGCAAACTAGGCTCACCCAGCGCCTCAAGGTTTTTCACCTTCGCTTTAGTACAAGACACCAAGCCCATCTGAGATTCGGGCTTGTTCAAACGATCGGCGTTCCTCATTTCTGATGCTATTTCATAGGCCCTCTTCTCCAGGCTGATTTTTCCCGCGTTAAGTTCGGCCACCGCGCTGTCCGAGATCTCGACCACTAGGACAAAACGTGGCGAATTCGGACGGAGACCTCTTGAAAATTCAACTCGCATCAGTGTGGGCATTGTGAGCCGAGGGTCGTCCAGCATCACCTCTCGCGCAACTGAGCCGAAGACCGCCGCTTGAATTCTATTGGAAATCCCGCTGAGACTGGTCCCTAATCCGGCCTGGGCATCAGGGGGGTGCAGGCACTCCCGGAGCGAAGCATTTCTTTCGTCAGTTCGCCGCGCAGTTGGTGGGTTGGCTAGATCCTCGTCCCCAAACTCCGAGGTTCCCGGGACCGAAAACGACTAATTCCGGACGTGTACCGTCAAGTAAATCTCGTCTCCTACCGCTGGGGTGACACTGTTAACGCCGAACTCGCTCCGCTTGATGACAAGATAGATATCGGGCCCTTGCGCGATTGACCTTCCGTATCCTTACCCTGGCCGATGAGGTTGGAGCGAACGGTCAGCTGTTTCGTGACCCCATGAAACGTTAAATCACCAACAGGACGGAAAAGATCGCCGTTTTCATGGGAATTTACCGGGCTGCTACCACTTGATGCACCGGGTCCGTCTGGGACGCAAGCGTGGCCGCCGGCTTAAAACTTCGTCTTCCGTGCGCGATATTCTCGTCCAAAATCCGTTTAATTTCGGCAACGGTTTCCGGATGGTCCATCAGATAGTGACCGGATGGAACCCACTTCTCTGATTCGGCTCCTTCTAAGTGTGAGCTAGAATACCAGACCAGTCCATCCGTGGTGCCAGGTCCCGCTATCGGTCCGATATGTCCAATGATGCTATGGAAGGGAACTTTGATCGGCAGCTCCGCGAGAGCATTCAATAAGGGGTTGGGTGTAATTGAAACCAGACTCGTTGGGGCGCTCACGTGAGCATAGTAGGGATCCACAAGACCCGGGTATTGTGCATCCAGATCTTTCAGTAGCCGGGTCGGAGCTTTGGAAGGCTCGATGATTCGGTTACCGATGCTGCCAACGAGACCGCCGGCCAATACGCTGCCTCGATGTGGGACCGAAAGAAAAATAACCCGGTCGATAGAGGGCTGATGCCGAAAGAAGAAATACTTCCGGATTAGATTTTTTTCGTCCCCAGGGAGATTCAAACTATTCACTGGCTTGTTCGCGAACACGTTCCAAAGAGCGTCGCCTGAGTCCGAAACCAACGTATGGGACAGCAATCCTCCCATGCTATGAGCGACAACGACGACGTGACGCGAGGCAATCGCATGGCCGCTTGGATCGAATAAGCGCTGGGTCGCCACTAGGTCCTCTCGGAGTTGGGCCGCGCTCTCCAGCATGGGCTGGCCTGTCGGATAGAGAAAAAACCAGGGTTGATAATGCTCGAGAACTCTGGGGTCTGAGCAAAGATCGTTAGTCAAGTTCTGCCAGGAGAGCGGAGTACCGAGCAGGCCATGAACAAATAGGATCGGAATTTTATTGGGATCGTAAGGATGGATCAGGTAGACGCCGGTTGCGAACCGCGCATCATCAGGCCTGATAAACGATTCGACGGAGCTTCGGGCCACGTTCCCGGCGTGCGAATACAATACCGCTAATGTCGCGGTATAATCCGCTGCGATCGGATCCGGCCCAGCAGCAGACTCCACCACGAACGGATCGAACGGATCGTAGAGTTTGAGCAAGGGTACTTGCCCAGGACGAGTCTCTTTGACGGCCGTTATTCCAAGGGTAATGCCACTGGTCGGATAGTGGTGGTCTTTCGGGGTCTGCTCGGGGTTTTTGGTGTAGACAACCAGGGGTGTACCCTTCCCAGCCATCTTCCATTCGTGGCGAAGGCCTATCTGACGGATTGAGTTTGCCAAGAGGACTCGGGGCTGGCCGGCTAAATATTTTGACGATTCCTCCCGCAGCGTAGGCGTCCAATTGACTTCGACCCGCTCTCCGTTCCAGATAGTATACTGCTTGTCGAATTCCGGATGAATCACCGCGCTCGGCAGATAAAAAATCCTGACCCCAGAAGTGTCAGCGCATCCGAAAAGTAGCGCGCAAATGAGGACAGAACTCAGGCAAAGGCTAACTGCTGCGGGGCGGTTCATACAAAACAGTAAGTGACATCAACCAGCCAAAAAATTCCGAGCGGTTGGCCGTTCTGTCAGTTAGATCCCTTCATAAAGCCATCTGGGCAGCAGTTTTACCGCCGTGATCATGTCTTCACTACTAGCTCCAATCAAGCATTACTTGAGAGCCCCAAAATCACGCGTAGCTTGCCGCCGATATGCTGGGATAAGTCGATCATCTCTCGAGCGGTGTCGGCCGGGAGTTGAGCGCGACAGTTGGCTTGCCAAAGAAAGAGCCAACGTTCGAGGTGCTCCTCTCGCAACTGAAGCGGGAGGTGTTTCATCGGCATCGGGCGGGCATAGGTTCTCGGCCCGCCAATGACTGTTTCCCAGAAATTCGCGATCATTTCCAGGTGCGTTTTCCAGTCTTTTACTTGGGCATTGAAGATGGGTCCGATCAGAGGATCTTGACGAACGTCAGCATAGAAATGCTTTAATAAATTCGAGATTCCTTCGCGTTCGCCGATACGCTCGTAAAGCAGCTTCATTGACTAAAAGAAACGTTGGTTTGGGACTACGGTTATCCAGCCTTGTCCGCAATCAATATATCTTCGGAGGAAGCCTGCGGCATTGACCCATTTGCTATCTGCTATTCGAGTAAGGTGCTGCCTGCCGGGTGCATGCTACACCGGCGTGTTGGCAGCCGCGTTAATCGCTGTCTTTTCTCTCGGCGGTTGCCGCCAACTGCGCCAGCCCTCGTTCATTTCGATCCATGCCCATTGAAATACTGGGCGTACAAGCAGCCTGAGATCCGTCCATTTTAACGTAAATCCGGGGATCAAGCACCGTTGTCCCCGGTTCGCCTTTCCTAAGGTTCTCGCGAGCCGGCGGCTTCGAGCAATGGCTGCAAAACGCCGATTATATGCCCGAATGAATGGGAAGACCAATCGCGACATAGGCGAAGTAAACGGCGGCGACAGGAGCGCTTTCGCACCGAATTTGAAGGGCTGTGAGACAATGCCCAAGTAGTAGAGGCCGAGATCGAGCCGAAAAGCGATGCTCATGAGATCCCATTCACCCACGTATTCGTATTTGTCCTTGTACACCGACTCAAACCAGGAGTGATAACAGAGAGAGAAGTCTCGATTGTGACGCTCGATCCGTTCGGCCATCGGTTCACCGCGTCGCTGAGCAGAAATCAGCTCCGCCGCACTGGTGGTAGTAAACGAGATCCAATCCATACCGGGACTATAAAATGGATCCATAAAGGCGGCGGCATCACCTACTAAGACAAATCCGTCCCCGGAAAAAGTCGTGCTATAATAGGCAAGATTCTTTCGCCAGTGGACGTCGTTCTCATCGAATTGAGCCTCGGCCAACATCTCGCGCGCAACCGGATGCTGCATCAGGAACGCCTTTAGCCGCTCTCCAAGTTTTCCTTCTGTCTGGGGCCATTGAACAAGTCGCTGATCAAACACCACACCGACACTGACGTCGCCGCCTTTCAATGGAATCCACCAGCTCCACCAGCCGTCGCCAATGACATGATTGGTGGCCGTGCCGCGAATTCCGCAGACTGCGGAAGCCCAGCGTGGATATTTCTCGGCAAGCTCATAACTGTCCCAGTCTTTCACCCCTTTCCACCGCGACCAGGCAGCGGCCGTCGGATGGTCCGTATTTTGCCGCCACCAACCTTCTTTTCGGGCGAGTAAGGCGGCGACTCCGGAGGCGTCCACGATCCAGCGAGCACGCACGGTCTCGATCGCATCCCCATGGCGAAACGTGATTGCCTGTTCGCCGCCCGGGTTAAGCTCGACCTTGGTGACGCTAACCGGACGGAGAAGCTTGGCTCCGGCGAGGCAAGCCCGACGCAGGACTTCCTCATCGAAAGTCGCCCGGTCTAGCTGATACGATGGCAGCCGAACTTGATAGTGCCCACCCACTTCGCCGGCGTCATCCAGCGACTTTACGTCGTCGTTGGTGAACCAAAACCGCAGCCCTTGTTTCACCAGATGGCATTCATTGAGATACTTCGTCATCCCCAAGACCCGCCCC
>DASUWQ010000514.1:0-7604 GCA_036378375.1 Chthoniobacterales bacterium | reverse complement strand
TGAAAGAGGAATTCTGTTTATCTTTTGAGAACAAAGTTGCGCTCGTCACCGGGGCCGGTTCTGGCATGGGTCTTGCCACGGCGAAAGCCTTTGCCGAGGCGGGCGCATCCGTCGCGCTGGCTGATACGAATGAGGAGTCGGTTCGTGCCGCGGCTAAGGGACTGGTTTCCGCAGGCCACAAAGCAATTGCCGTCTACTGCGATGTGGCCGACGACGCCCAAGTGGCCGCAATGGTGGATCAGACGGTCTCCACTTTCGGACGGTTAGATGCGGCGTTTAACAATGCGGGCATACAAAGTCCTGTCGCCGAAATGGCCGATGCCAGCAGAGAAGAATTTGACCGTGTGACTGCGATTAATCTTCGCGGTGTCTGGAGTTGCATGAAATATGAACTCCGCCAGATGCGCGAACAAGGAAGTGGCGCGGTAGTAAATAATTCTTCGCTCGGCGGCCTCGTGGGAATAGCCGGTCGGGCAATGTATCACGCGGCGAAGCATGGAGTCCTTGGGCTGACGAAGAGCGCTGCTCTCGAATATGCCGCGAAGGGGATTCGCATCAACGCGGTCTGTCCAGGAATCATCGATACGCCGATGGTTGGTGGTATGTTGGCTACCCAACCGGAAGCGATGAAAGAATTGATGAAAGTCGTGCCGATCGGGCGACTTGGCCGGCCGGAGGAGATCGCAGCGGCCGTTCTTTGGCTGTGCAGTCCGGGCGCAAGTTTTGTTATCGGACACTCACTTGTGGTGGATGGAGGATATACCGTGCCATGAGAAAGACTGCGGAAATCCGCGCGGCGCTCGCCGATTCCATCGTGCGGGACGCCTCCGTTAGGAGTCACATCTTTATAGCTCGCCCCGCAAAAATATGAGGCCAGCTCCTTAGGAGCGGCATCTGCTTCGAGATTTCGACACCTTTGGGTGCGTTGCCGTCGATGCCGCTCCTAACGGAGCTAATCGCGTGTTGTGTGACCGCGCTGCTAGATATTTCGCTCCTACGGAGCTAGGCATTGGTCACTTTTGGGTCGGCTTGCGCGTGCCGGCGTCCGGTCGATTGTCGCCGCATCGTGGAGGCGTAAAGCTCGGTCCGGGAACGAAGGATGTGGGCAGCGATGGCGTCGGCCGCCCTTCGAGGGTCTCGGGTGAACAACCCTTCAAGTACCGCCAGGTGCTCGCGCATGGTGTGAATCACGTGGGCTTCATCAAGGCGCGTCTGTTCCTGTCTGAAAATCCGCAGCTTGAGAAGTTTGACAGGTTAGTAACATGTTAGTCTGGTATAATCGATGGGTTACTTGAACGCTAAGTCGCAATTTGGTTTGTCCTGTGCTTTGGCTCTGCCGGTTAATCCGGACTTCAGCATCGATTTCTCCCGCCTCAGCCAACATGCTCGCCACGTGCTGGGTGCGGGTTGTTCCACCCTTACGGTGTTCGGTACCACGGGTGAGGGGGCTTCAGTCAGTCTGCGCGAGCGCGAGCAGATTTTGGACGCCTTTTTGGCAGATGGACTCCCTTTAAACGAGCAGGTCCTCGGCGGGATCGCGGCCTCTGCGGTCGGCGATGCCGTCGAGCAGGCGCGGTTATTAATGGATCGCAACTGTCGCGGCGTACTGCTGGCGCCGCCATTTTATTTTAAACACGTCAACGACGAAGGCCTTTACGCCTGGTTCGCACAAGTGTTCGAGAAGTTGGGAACGCGGGCACGCGACGTCATTCTCTATCATATCCCGTCGGTGACCGAAGCGCCGCTTTCAGTCGAATTGATTGGACGATTGAAATCATCCTTTCCGGAGGTGGTGGTGGGGGTCAAAGACTCCGGAGGCGATTGGGTCTATACCGAGAGGCTCCTTCATGAGCATAGTGACTTGACGATCTTGATTGGGGATGAGCGTCATCTTGCCGCCGGTGTGCGTCTCGGGGCCAAGGGGGCTATTTCCGGACTGGCCAACGTTTGCCCGGCCGAAATTTTGCCTCTGATTCAATACGGTGAAGATAACTCTCGGATCATCGATCTGGTCAATGCGGTGTTGAAGTGCCCGGTGACACCAGCGGTTAAAGCATTGATTGCCCGGGAAAAGAATGACGATGGTTGGTTAAATGTGCGAGCACCCTTAACCCGGGTCTCCCGCCAACAGGCGAATGAACTCGCTTCAGCCTGGGATGGCATCTTTTCTACGAGGCAATAAAGAGAAGACGTTTGCACACCCCGTTTACCCGGCAGCTCCAGTGCGTCGCTTGACCTTCTTGTTCTGGACTTTGAGCTGAGGGAACTCGCGTTTGTCCTTATGGAAATAGCAGATCTCGACGAGTGTCGGCCAGATCTCGAGTGAAGCGTGAATCTGGCTGATCACATCATCGACGATGCGAGAAACGTTTTGTTGAAAGAAATCGGGTTCAAAACCGTAGAATGACCGGGCCAAGGTCTCCGCAAAAAGTAAAAGCGCCTGCTTGCGCTCAGGGATCTTAGTCGTGTCCGCAGCTTTTAAGACCCGGGTGTGTACCGCGGAAATCCGTTCCAAAATCTCCTCGCTGTCCTGAAGGGTTACTTCGCCCTCATAGTCAAAGCGGATCGATAGATCATCGACGCTCTCAAGCGAGGATTTTATTTTTTTCTTTAGCAGCGTACAAATCTCTTCGTTGAACACGTCCATCGCTAACGGGCTTCTCATGTAGTTGTTCTTTACGTGAGTTTGAGCCGCATCGGTGTGGGCGGTGACAATGCCGTCTTGCTGAATCCATAACCGGTAGATGTAGTCTTCGAACCTCAGCCGGGTGGGAAAGAAGGGCGGTAAGCCTAATCGATTATCATAGCCGGCGACTCCGCAATCGATTCGCCAATTTTTGTTAGTTACGGCGGGCCGGAAGTTTTCGAGCACGTAGACCGCGTTAAGCTCGTGGAGGTCATGATGCTGCTGATTCTCGTCATGCAGATACATCTCCAGATAGTCGAGCGCATCGATATCGTTGGTGCCGGTGCGAAAAGTCTGGGCAATCTTTACTACTGAATTTTTGGAGACCGGGCCCCGCTCCAAAAGCAGCGAATTTTCGACGGCGAACTCTTTGGTGACGTTGGTTTCCAAATCCATCGAAGTATCGATTAGAAGGTTACCACTCTCGAAGTTGTCCGGTACTTCGCTCACCTTTTTGCCGAGGACGTCTTTAAAGGACATCAAGATATCGAATGATTTCTCGATGTAACCGTTGTCGCCGGCCGTTTTAAGGTGACCGCGGCTGACCTCATCCGGCCGGAGCGATTCCGGGCTGCTCTCCACGAGCGCATAGGGCCGCATATCATCATCGGCGCTGACCAGGAACGAGCCCAGCGTATAAATGAGCGAAAAATTGCGGTTACCCCCGAAGCTGGGCCGAAACAGCGTCCGGACCAAGGACTCGAGTTTTTTATCTCGCAGTTTCTTATTTAGAAACTTCAAGAACTGCTCTTTTTCTCGAGGGCCGACGTAGTAAAGGTCGTTGACGGTTTTGGTTTTCTCGAGCTGGGGAAAGTATTTCTCGTGATTGGCGAGGCTGGAGTCATCGAAGACGATCATTTTGACGGAATGGCCGTTGGTCCAAAAATGTTCGTCGTAAGCCTCAATGGTTTCGGGAACATCACGTAGACGATAGGTCGGTATGGCAAAGACAATCTCTGGCAATTTCATTAATGAGAACTGAGGTGAATCGCGAAACGGGACTTGAAGCGATTGGCGTGCCTGTCGGGTTACGCTGACTTAAGTAGCGAAGCTAATGCAACTTATGGAAAGAGTTCTCTTTCTCGCTGGTGTTCGAACGGTCGCATGATGCGACTTTGCAGGGGGAAAAGATCGCAAACTAAGAGGTTGTTGCGAGGGCGAAAATCTCGGCGCGCCGAGCAGTCTTAAGTGGGTGTCACTGACCCGACTACCAAGCACGACGCGCGAACTTCTACCATCGGAGACAACGCACGCGTTTCGAATCGAGGAGGAGGACGACGACGAGTAGGAGCACGAGAAAGATCTGCTAACGAACCGCTCACGGTTTTGGAGCCAAATCCGCTAACAACTTTTCGTAACGGGGATCTTGGCGAAGGGGCTCCCAATACGGCTCCCGTTTCAGTGGGCCATAGTAGAGACCGTTGGGTGCTTTGCTCAAAGAAGTCAGCATCTCAAAGGCCAGATCCGACTCATTGGTCCAGGCGTAAACTGCGGCCAGATTCAACTCCGGATACGGGCCATCCACGGCGTCCTTGGAGATGGGCATTAGTTCGACTGCGCGTTTCCCTTCCGCGATAGCGAGGTCTTTCTTACCTAACAGCGCGTCGATCACGGCTAACTGACTGAGCAACTTCGCATTCCCTGGCTCCTTCTGGACTCTTTGGTTTAATTGGTCTCGGGTTTCGGCGAAGCTCGGGTTTGTGCTGCCTGGTTCGCCTTGGAGCCGAGCAAGCAAAATGGAATAACAACTCACGGGAACGTTGACCCCTCCATTCGCAAATTCGCCTTCGTCGTCACCGCCATTCATCTTTTCGATGAGCGCCTTCACCTGTGTCCAATCGCGATCCACGAAGGCAAACGCCAGTTTCAGACTTAGCACGCCGCGATCGTCGGCTGTAGACGCTGGCAACGCTGCGAGTGCGGTCCGCATTGCAGTGTTATCCCCTGTCTCATAGTAGAAAAGGAATGGCTTTTGCATCCTGAGGATCGGCTGGTCGGGACGGAGCTCGGTCAACCGATCGAAAGTCTGTTCGGCTGCGCGAAACTGGCGCACCTGCTGAAGAGTGGTAGCGAGGTCTTCAATGAAGACCGAATTCCGTGGATCGCGGGTGATGGCGTTTTTAAACTTCTGGATTGCGTTTTCGAATTGTCCTTGGTGACGATCGATATAGGCTTCGAGCGCGATCGCGTCGGCATCGTTGGGTAAGCCGCGTCTGGCGATGGTGAGCTGTACGCGTGCCTGATCATTGTCCCGATAGCAGCGGAAAAGATGAGCGGCGTAAGCTAGGCGGACCTCTGGCAGGTCCGCTTCCAGGGCCAATGCGCGGCTAATTGCTGCGTCGCCCAAGGCGCGTTGTTCGGGGGTCGGATTGTAAAATAGATAGAGGAAATCGTGTGCTTCCGCCGCGCGGCAATAAGCTAGCGTGAACTTTGGATCAAGCTGGACGGCTTGCTCCAGCAGACTCACCGCGTCTGCCAACGGTTTGTGTACATCCGCAAAAGTTGCGGCAAGGCCAACGCTCATCAGCAACTCTTTAGCCCGCACATAGAGTTCATAGGCTTCAAGGTTCTCGGTTGGTTTCCTTTGGATGTTTCGCTTTTCTTCTGGCGAAAGCGTGGCCGCCAGTTTGGTGGCAATGGTTTGGGCGACCTCGCTCTGAATCGCAAAAATATCGGTCCGATCGCGATCAAAACTGTCCGCCCAAATGGTCTTATCCTGGCGAGCATCAATCAGCTGGGTGTTAACTCGGACTCGGTTCGTATTGCGATGCACGGTCCCTTCCAACACCGTGGCTACTCCCAGAGCTTTAGCAACTTGGCGGAGATCGCGTTTCTCGCCGGCGCGATATTGCATCACCGAGGTTCGGCTGATGACCGTGAGTTGGGCGATCTTGGCCAGATCGTTGAGAATGTCATCCTGGACTCCGTCGGCGAAATAGACGTCTTCTTTCTCGCCGCTGAGGCTTTCGAAAGGAAGAACGGCAATACTCCTTGGGGGGATGGCGGCGGCCACGGGGACAGTGTTTGACCCAATTGGTCGGTGGCCGCCGTTCACAAAGAACCAGACAATGAGAGCGGCGACCATGGCTGCGCCGATTAAGCCGGTAGCTGGAAGCAGCCGCTTTCCGGCGTTTTTGCGAGCAGAAGCGATCGAAGCGGGCGTTCGTTCTGGTTGCGGAGAGTTTTGGAGTGACCGCGCTGCGGATTTGCCATTCAACAAGGCTTTCACTCTTTCGGTTAGATCCGGAAAATGTCGCTCTAATGGAGCCGTGGTCGCATCGAACCAGTGTACAGTTTGCAAAAAATATCCCAAAGCGTTGCGCGGTTCGACCGCTTCAGTTCGAAACGGGAGCACTGGGACGTGCAAAGAGCAGGCTCTGCCTACTTCACGGTGGACATGATCAGAGTCGTTCGCGTGGCTGGAAAACACGAGTACGAACAATCGAGAGCTGGCAATACCCTGCAGGATGCCTTCGGTCCAATCGGTCCCCGGTTCGATATCGCGCGGTGCGATCCAACAAGACACCCCCGTTGACTCTAAGTGCCGGCAGATCGCATCGGCGACCTCTTTGTCTTTGCTGGAATGGCTGATAAAGACCTTAACGGCCATAAGGCGGCTGGGAGCTTTTAGCCCGCTTCGCTTGTAAATAACGGGCGTAAGTACAACAGCTGCAAGGACTAAGATTTTCTTTGACGCTCGCCTTCATGATAGCAACTTTTATTGACCAGGCAGGAATGGAATCTTGCCCCGTAAACTAACACCTCATTTTGACCATGCCAGAAGGCAAAGACAATCATCGGCAAGCCGTTGAGCATCACGAATCAGCGGCGAAACACTACCAGGACGCAGCTTACCATCACCGGGAAGCAGCCAAACATTATACCGCCGGAAACCATGAAAAGGCCGCTTACCATGCGCATATGGCGCATGGCCACCATTTGCATGCACACGATCATGCGTCAGAAGCGGCTAAACATGTTTTAGGGATGATGCGACCTCCGCAGTAGTAACATCAGCACGATAAATCGACAACGGGTGCTGAGGGGCGCGCTTTGAAAAGATAACCGGTAACCGTGAGCCGCAAATTCGGCCGGCTGGCCAGGGACTTCGATCCGAAGGTACCGCACCTCAGCGCCGTTATTGCCAGTAAGCCGCAATCACCGCCGCGGCCGTCGCGGCATTGGGGTAGCCGCATGCCCGCGGATTTGGGCATGATGTCGAATGATAAGCTCCTGAACTGCACTTGCGCTGCCTTTTATCACGCGTTGCAAGTCTGGAGTTTCAATGCTGCCGCCAGATCGTCCGCACGGATGGTAACCGTTTCGGACATCAAAGTTACCGAGCTTTACAAGCTAGCTTGCGGATACGATCCAAAAAAACCCGGGGAAGGTCCCGGCGGGAAAGCGCAACAGGTTTTGCGGTATTTGCTCAACCAGGGCGCTCCAATCGGCCAGCGCCGCCGAAATAAGATCCTCGCTTACGTTGAGGTCGATCCTCGGCAGGTCAACGACGTGAAACGAGCGATCAACGACTGCGGATTGGTTTATGTCGGGTTCCATGTCCCCAAATACCTTGGGCCGCAGAATCGCCATCTTCCGAAGGTTTGGGATGTCGATCCGTCCAACCGACGAATTCTCGGTGGGCACGCCGTTGTGTTACCGGGCTACGATGAGCATACTTTGGATGTCATCTCGTGGGGTCGTTTTTATAAGATGACTTGGGCGTTTTTCGGTAAATACGTGGACGAAGTTTACGCCATTGCCGATCAGGCTTGGATTGCCGCCAAGGGTAAAACGCCGGGCGGCTTGACCGTCGAGGACCTCGAGACGCAAATGCACGCGTTGCGAGCAGCCGGCTGAACCACGGCGGGCCTGGTCAGTCCGTACGGTCAGTCCGCAGTCTGCGAATCATACCGGA
>DASUWQ010000513.1:0-5400 GCA_036378375.1 Chthoniobacterales bacterium | reverse complement strand
AAAAAGCGAGACCAGCTCCGTAGGAGCGACATCAATCGGAAACTGCCGTTTCGCTCCAACGGAGCTGTGCTTCAACCCCGCGCCTGGGGGACTAAACAATCGCGGTTGGGGAAGAGCTCCCGTCGATCCGGGTTCGTAAGGAGACACGCTGGGTAAACCCCGATGGCGCCATCCCGACCGGTACCAGAGCGTAGGCTTTAGCGCCGCTGAAGATTTGCGCTTGGCCGTAGACCTGAGGGCTCGTTCCGAGGGAATTCTGATGACGTGTAATGCTCCCTAAAAGCCCCGCAATCGTGGCGAAATTGTTACCAAGCCGTCACATGATTGTAACATGCGGCTGCTCAATTCGGGTCGTTGTTCTGGCTGACTGCTCTAGCGACTCGGTGTCGAGTTGTAGGGGGAAATGGGGGGCAGCTCGCAGGGCAATGTTCCAAGGAGAAAAGAACCTCATGATACGAAATAAACTGTGTTTGTTCGCTATAGGCGGCCTGTTTGCCTTTCTGGCCGCTGGAGTAGTGCGAGCGGATGACAGCGCATTACTAGATGTGCTGGTCAAGAAAGGTATCTTAACCAAATCAGAAGCCGAGAAGCTCGAGGCTGAAGTCAGCAAAGAGCCGGTTTCGCAAGGGCCGCAAGGTCCGAATATCAAGATCGGTGATTGGGTCCAGGAACTGGATCTTTACGGGGATATCCGGTTCCGTGACTACTATCAGAAAGATGAGGCGCAACTGCCCAAGCCTCCGGGCGCTACGGCTTATGACCAAAATATTCAGCGGCAGCGCCTTCGGTTCCGCTTGCGTTTGGATGCCACTTTCAAACTAGCCGATAACTTCTTCGGCGGAGTGGAATTGTCGACGTCCGACAACAAAGATGGCGAAACCACGAACGCCACCTACACGAGCGGCTTCGACAACTATAATATCTACATCAGCCGAGCATTTATTGGCTGGGCGCCGATCGATGGCTTGACCTTTGTGGTGGGCAAACAGAATAACCCGTTCTATACAACGGAATTAAACTGGGCCCCAGATGTAGGTCCAACCGGTATAGTTGAACGCGTCGATTTCCATCGCCTCTTCGGTTGGGACGCCGGTGGCGAGCCGGCCGGGTATTCTAAGGAAGGAAAAACCCCGCCTCCAGCTCCAGCCCCGAGTGGTATCCCGATTGATGTGAGCCTGATTGCCGGTCAGTTCATCTTCTACAACAATAACGCCGACTCGTCCGAATCGTTCGACAAGACCGATGCGTTCATGTTTGATACTCAGCTGCTCACGAAGGTGAAGCTGTTCGGTGGCAACGTTTCGATCACGTTTGGTCCGCAAGTCCAAATCTGGAATGACGCAGGTCTTGGCCCAACAGGGGTTCTTGCGAATGGGCAGCCGAATCCTGCGACCTCTCTGACTGCCACTGCCCCTTCCGGTACCGGCGCTTTTGGAACGTTGAATAACGCGAACCCGTTCCCGGTGTCCACCCGGGATGAGTTTTATCTGCAGGCTCCTGGAGACATCACTTTTAAGTTCGGCAAGATCCCGGTTTCGATCTACTGGGACACAACGTATAATGTTTGGGGCCCAGAGCGCTTCAACGAAGTCTACGGTCCTCTATTCAGTAGAGTGACATACACGGGTACCAACGGGACAGGGTTCACCGCGCACTTCAGCAACCAGGTTCGTCCGACGTTCCAGGACTATTTCGGCTGGCTGGTCGGGATTAAGGTCGGGCAGAACAAGCACGCGGGCGATATCAGTTTTCTGGTTGACTACCGGCAACTCGGTTTGGCCGCCGCCGATCCAAACATCAACTCTGATGACTTTGGCGATAGCAATCTCAACCAAGTTGGCTGGCGAGGCAGTATCGCGTTCAACGTGACCGACTTTGCCGTGCTTCAAGTCACCGGTTGGTTCACGAACAATTTGGACCGGAACCTTTATGGCGGGTTCGCCACGAGCCCGAGCCTCTTCCCGATCGCGAACAGGAACACGTCGACCGTGCTCGCGATCGACTTCGGTGTAAAATTCTAAAGGGACTCTGCTGAACAGGAGATCATAACGTGAAAAAAATAACCCTTTTATTTCTGTGTGTCGTAGGGCTGGGCTCGACCTTGCTGTCGTCTTGCTCGATGAACCACGAAGCGTATACCGGCCCGCAAATGAATCCTGCGTATTACAATCCGGATTCGCGGGAATTTGAGTCGCGGTGGCCATTTGGACCAGGCGGTTTTCGCTAATATCTAGCACTCCGATCAGCCCGCAAAATGCGCCGCTCATCCTGCGGACGTGTTTTGCGGGCTATGTGTTTGTTTACAGGAGATTGCGTTCAGATGATGATCAACAATATGCGCCTTAAGATTGCTCGAGTTCTAATCGTTCTACCGCTTTTGGCACTGGCGGCTTTGGTTTCCAGCTGCGCTCAAGACAGTGGTCAGACCAACGGCGGCGTTAGCAATGCCGGCCTGACCGACAATGGCCGGAATACCCAGAACCAGTACACCAACCCGGGTCGCCCCGAAACTTATAGCGCCGATGAACGAGGCTACGAAAAACCGTGGCCCTTCGGTGACGTAGGCACCAACCCACAGCAGTAATCCCTCGCGGCGTTGTGTCCGGCGCGATCCAAACCGGGCAAGATCTGCTATCTATACGAGTAGTCGCGCTAATTTGAAGCCAAGGTCGTTCGTGGCCTTGGCGTCCCGGCCAATTGAGCTGAAAAACTCGAGTGTTCTGGCCGGGCTCTTCTGTTTAAGTCTTATACGCTCTCGCTCGCAGCGTAAGAATCGCCGTTGCTACAGCCGGAGATGGATCCGGTAACCCCGGCGTACCCTCCCACGCGCACATCGTGATAGGAACTTCCGAACGGAGAGATGACAGCTGCGGTCGGAGCGAGACCCTGCAGCCGGGTGCCCGGCAAGTGGTTCCGTACGTCCTTCTTATGTTCTGAACCCTGAAAGATGAAAAAATTTTCATTTATTAAACTTTTTTCATTGTCGGCAGGTTTCAGCTTTCTATACTCGCCAAGTATTCTTACCAAGGAGAAGCAACCTTAACCAATGATCGCGAAAGAAATCTGTGCTGTCACACTCGGTGGCTTGCTGGCGTTCGGCGCTACTATTTCTAGAGCCGACGACAGTGCCTTGCTGGATGTGCTCGTCAAGAAGGGCATCTTGACCAAGCAAGAAGCCGAGAAACTGGAGGCTGAGGTCAGCAAGGAACCCGCCCCAACCCAAGGAGGGCTCGAGAACAAAATCAAGATTGGGAATTGGGTTGAAGAACTTGATCTGTACGGGGATATGCGGTTCCGGGAGTATTATCAAACCTACGAGAACCAGCTTCCTCCGGCTGGAACCGCGTTCGATAGAAACATCCAACGCCAACGGTTGCGTTTCCGTCTGCGTTTAGATGCTGATTTCAAGCTGGTGGGCAACTTTTTCGGTGGGGTGCAACTGTCGACATCGGATAACAAAGATGGGGATACAACCAACGCGACGTACACCAGCGGTTTCGATAACTACAACATCTACATCAGCCGCGCATTTATTGGGTGGGCGCCCATTGACGGTCTGACATTTGTCGTCGGTAAACAGAACAACCCGTTCTATGCGACAGAATTGAATTGGGCTTCAGATGTTGGACCCACGGGTTTGGTTGAGCGTATTGACTTCCACGCTCTCTTCGGTTGGGGCTCTATGGGAGAGCCGGCCGATTATAGCAAGGACGGAAAGACGCCGCCGCCTGCGCCAGCGCAGAGCGTTAATCCGCTCGATCTCAGTCTAATCGCCGGGCAGTTCATCTTTTATAATAACAATGCGGATTCAAGTGTCTCGTTCGATAAGTCAGATGCTTTCATGTTTGAGACGCAGTTGCTAAGCCGGATCCGGTTATTCGGTGGCGCCCTGACGATTGTCGAAGCACCGGACGTTCAGATCTGGAGCGAAGCGGGTCTCGGTCCAACAGGGGTTCTTGCGAATGGACAGCCGAACCCAGCAACCTCTACGACTGCGACTTCCCCTTCTGGTACTGGCGCCTTTGGAACTTTCGGCAACGCGGCTCCGTTCCCAGTTTCTACGCGAGACGAGTTTTACTTGCAGGCTCCCGGAGACGTTAACTTCAAGATCGCCAATATACCCGTTTCTCTCTACTGGGACCTGTCCTACAACGTTTGGGGCCCGGAACGATTTAACGAAGTGTACGGCCCGCTGTTCGACACCGTCACTTACAAGAAGGGCAGCACCACCCCGATCTTCTCCGGGCTGGTCCATCCGTCATTCAAAGACTATTTCGCCTGGATGGCCGGTGTGAGAATCGGGCAGAACAGAAAGGCAGGCGATCTGAGCTTATTGGTGGATTATCGGCAGATGGGTCTGGCGTCGGATGATCCCAATATCAACAACAACGACTTCAATCTCAGTTTTTTGAATTCCGCCGGCTGGCGCGTCAGCTTAGCTTACAGCTTAACCGATTTCGCGGTACTCGGCTTTACAGGCTGGTTCGCCAATAACCTGAGCCGAAACCTCTACGGCGGTTACGCGACCAGTCCAAGCTTATTTCCGCTCAATAGCGCGAATTCTTCGGAAGTGTTCGCAGTCGACCTAGCGCTTCGATTCTAGGGATCACCGAAAACGAACTAAGAGAAATGCAAAAGATCTCACTGCTATTTTTGGCTCTAGCCGGAATCGGTTCATGTCTTCTCTGCTCTTGCGCTGGGACAAGGCCCGCCACGCTTAGCTCTTCGAATCCCGCGTATTACAACCCGGATTCACGGGAATTCGAGGCCCGATGGCCCTTTGGCCCCGCTGGCTATCGCTAATTGAACAGGCAGTGCCCCGCATTGGGGGAAAACTTCGAGCCGGCCTGCCGGAGCAAGGCCGGCTTTTTTGCGGCTTCCTCGAAGACGAGATTTGCGACGAATCCGCCACAATCGAGACGTTGCCATTTTTCGGGTTGCTGTCAGAGTAAAGGCGCTCATTGCACTTCGATGAGGACGTTTTAGAAGTGTAATGTTTAGACCAAATCTTATGGAACCCGCTAATGCTGAGGCAAAACCAGTGGCTGCAACTGGTCAGATTTCAGGCGCCGGTACTCTAACAAAGCGCTCTTCGGCCGAGACCGGTAAGGGTTTAGCCTCAGGCAAAACAGTCATTATCGACGTTGATTCCGTTGATTTCCATTATGGCCAGTCGAAAGCATTACATGGCATCAGCTTAAAGGTACCGGAAAAAGAGGTCACCGCTTTTATTGGACCTTCTGGTTGCGGCAAATCCACGCTGCTTCGCTGCTTCAATCGAATGAACGATCTTGTGGATAATGCCCGAGTGACGGCTGGTGAAATCCGGATCAAGGGAGCCAACATTAATGCGCCCAGTGTCGATGTGATCGAGCTGCGGAAGCAAGTCGGCATGGTATT
>DASUWQ010000512.1:0-3715 GCA_036378375.1 Chthoniobacterales bacterium | reverse complement strand
TAAGCGTCCCCAGACTTCGAAGCATTAATCAGCGTACATCTGCGTCAATCTGCGGTTGGTTTTTTCCTTCTGCTTTCGCGTCCAGTTGCAGTCTCTTTTTCTGTAGTCAGCTACACAAACGATGGTATAACGCCTCATAGCGTGGCACGATAACCTTTGCGGAAAACTCGGTCTGCGCACGTAACTGAGCGGCACGGCCAAGCGTCTCCCGTCGTGCCGGGTTCCGAATGAGTTCCTCTGCGGCAAGCGCCATGTTTTCGGTATCTCCAAACGGGACGAGCAGTCCGGTTATTTTATCCTGTAGAACTTCGGGAATACCTCCTACCTGGGACGCAATGCTGGGGCAACCGAAACACATCGCCTCGAGGATGCTTAAACAAAAGCTTTCGGTTTCAGAGGTGAACAAGGCAATGTCGGCGACTTGTAGATAATCCTCAATCTGCCTGACGTTTTCCCGCACGATCACCCGGTCTGCCAATCCCAGCCGGCGTACCTCGTCGCGGTACGGCGAAAAATCGCCGCCGGCTAGAATGAGGAGTTTATAGGACTCGGGTGAACGGATGCGCGCGACGGTTTGAAGCAGCAAATCGACTCGTTTCAGCGGCCGCAGATCGGACGAATGAAACAGCAGTACTTCTTCACCTAACCCCAGTTCTCGTCGCACTTCCTGGCGCGAACGCGTGGGTGGTTGTGGCTGAAAAAAATTGTGGATGACTTCCATCGGTCCGGTAAAGCTAAGCACTCGCTGCGTCTCCCGTCGCAGAAACTCAGAAACGACCGTGACCGCATCGGAGCGAGTTAACGCGTGGTGGACGGCTGGGCGATAACCGGGATCGCGGCCCAGCAACGTAGTGTCAGTGCCGTGCAAAGTCGTCACCACTCGCGGGTGTTGCTCAGGAGGCAGCATCGACCGCGCGAGCAGCGCGGCCGTGGCATGTGGCACGGCATAATGAAGATGGAGAACGTCGAGTTGATAATCCCGACTGACTTCGGCCATTTTCACTGACGCCGAGGATATTCACCGCCTGAATCAAATTCTCGACCAGGTGAGCATAAAGCGCGAAGGCGATGGCGACTAGTCCCCAAAAAGCGGTGAACCATTTTGTGGCTGCCAGGCTGTGTTGGTCTGTCGCATCTTGTCTTATGATCGGTCGATAGAAGTCAACAGTGGTACTAGAACCGAGCGCGTTAAGCTCTGCAGCTTTAGAGGACAATGCCGCCGCAAAAAAGGCCGCTACCAGCAGACCGATGACACCGTGGGGCAATTGATGCCGCGGTCTCGTCGGTCACGCGATTCGCTGACAGATGCAATCCAAATGGCGCGAGTTCGTTCGTTATCAACCCATCCGGACGGTTATATTGGGCGACGACGGTGCCGCCGTTTTCGACGTAGTGAAAAAGCACCGGTAACTCGGACCCCATATTGCTCCGGACGTTGAAAGCGCGAACGCCGATCACCACGGAATCAAGTCCCTGCAGATCTTCCTGCGTGAGTTTCGTATCGTCCAACACCCGGACGGCATAACTCATTTGTTTTATGTTTTTGGCCACGCTATCGCCTGCGCCCGGGAGATAACCTCCGTATGCCCGAGAGTTTTAAATTCGAGACTAATGGCTTTCAGACTGGCAGCCGGCTGCGCAAAATCGGCGGGATATGCGAGTAAGTGATCTCGATGCGGCCAGTGCGATAATGCTTCTTCTCGATTTCCGCGTCGGCGACAATCTTAGCTGTCTCCGGTTTCGGCGGGGCCTTTATGGTGAAAGTGAACTGGGCCCGTTCGCCGACGGTCTTCAGGTGGAATGATTGCTCTAAAGGTGAAACATTCCAGCCTTGGGGCGCTTCCAACCTTAAGTTGCCGCTCGAATCCGTGCGGGAGGCGACGATTTCAATTTTTGCCGGATGCGATGTTCCCGGAGCGAACAGCGCAATGTCAGACGCAAAATCGAGCCAGACCGGTGGAATCACCTCGATGCGCCGGTGAACTTCACTATTATCGGAGTTCGTAGTGATTTGCACTGGCTCGTCCGGAATGACCAGCGTCTGGCGGCTGATATCGAAAACGTATTCGACCGGGAAAGGGCACAGATTCTCTGGACGCCCGATCAATGAAGGATCATCAACTCGGAACATTCCTGGACTACCTTCTTCGCGCAGCCAGTAAGGCTGACTCAAAGGCGTGCTAGCCGGGAGGGTTGGCGACGTGTCTAATGTTCTCAGCTGATTCGGCAGGAGTTCAATATTCTGAGAGGCGGGAACGTTTGGTACCTTCCCTTGGTCGATTTGCGGTTTTATACCAGGATAATGCACCCCGACCCAACGGACCGGAGTGCCGGAATCAATCACCTGTCCTCCGAATCCAGGATGGCGAAGGAGGACCACGGAGTGATGCAGTTTCATCATTTCGCCCGGCACTACTTCGGCCCCTGAAATCGTAGTCTGCACCTCCAGACCGAGACAGGCTTGCAAAATGCGGTCAAGCTGACCCCGTTTTTCGGTCACCACAGGACCGTTGACTGGCAATGCAGCCAGTCGGCCTCGCAATTTTAATAGTGCGGGCACGCTTGCGGACGGGCATGGCGCTATTCCACCTTGGTTTACCCATAAGAAGGGGAGTCCTCGGGCAACCGTCTCAAGTTGAGACGTTGTTTCTCATTTTGAGACCGAAATAGTGAACCGTATTCCGAGAATGATCCGCGAAGGAGGAAAGAGCATTTCTCTTGACCCGATGATCGCACCTTAGAAATAGCTTCGCGCTGGCGCCTGCCACCCAGTTGCTAACACCAATCACTAATCACCAATCACGGCTTCCTCTTCGAGTTGGCATGTAACCTGCCCCTTGAGTCCCGGACCTCCCCGGAATTATGCACGGCTTCGTGGCATCGGTGCGCTACAGCATTCGACTTTTACAGAAGTCACCAGGTTTCACTGTCATCGCGGTCCTGATCTTGGGGTTCGGTATCGGCGCTAACACCGCCATCTTCAGTCTGATCGATAGCGTCCTGTTGAAGCCGCCACGGTATCCGCAGCCCGACAGGATGGTTAACATCTTCATGCCGAGCGAAGCCGCGGCTGATGGGTTCTTTGACTATCCTGACTATCTTGATTACGTCGCTAACCAACACACTCTTAGCGCACTTGGATTATCGGTTTGGGATTGGTTGGATGTGGTTCAGAATGGAAATGCGGAACGCATCAAATGTAGTTTCGTAACCACCGGCGCATTTCAGGCTTTTGGTGTCCCAATTATCCTAGGGAGACATTTTACCGCGCAAGAGGAACAACCAGGCGGACCATTGTTAGCCGTTCTGAGTGAACCTTTTTGGCGCACGCATTTCGGTGCAGATCCAAACATCATCGGCAAAAATGTCGTTCTTAACGGGTTCTCCTTTCAGATCATTGGGGTGTCCAAGCCGATTAATAGCGATTTTAACGATCCTCCAAAAGTCCTGTTGCCTCTGAACACGGTGGACGTAGTCAGCGAATGGGGCGAATGGCGCGGCCGGGACAATCATTCCCTGTTCTGTGTGGGACGCATGAAGGACGGCGTTACGCTTGCACAAGCCCAGGCGGACCTTGAAGTTATACAGCGTAATCTCGTTGCCCGTTATCCGGAGGATAAAGGCTACGGTGTCCGCGTCGACGGAACTTATTTTTCCCAAACACGACCTTATAGCGCGACTCTGTGGCTTTTAATCGGCGCAGCGGTGACACTAC
>DASUWQ010000511.1:0-20316 GCA_036378375.1 Chthoniobacterales bacterium | reverse complement strand
AGAAGGAAGAGACGCAACGTATGTTTGGCTCAATTGATCGTAAACGCTTGATAAAGAAGGGACTAGCGTGCTCGAAGCAGCGTCGGAAACCGACGCAGAAAGAGTGGATGCGCAAGCTCGACACGAACCCTTGGCTCAAGGCAAGCATCCTGGGACTTTTTGTTCTCGTTTTAGCGCTTCTCATTTTTTCCAGTTTGAACCAGGAGCCCGCTAAGTTTTTCCTGATCGGCTTCCTGGTTTTTTTGACGGCGGTAGCGCAACTCTGGATCAACTTCCCTGAGACTTTTCAGAAGAACTCCCGGGTGGGGTTGGTCTTTGGAACCATGTTATTCCACCTTTGCGCTGCGAAGCTGATCATGGTTTTCTGCAGCGACCCTCGGGGTGGGTTACCGCCTGAGTTCGGGGTCTTAGTGATCCCTTACGCGCTGGCCCCGCTGGTCCTGTGCGTCTTGTTAGGGAAAAATTACGGACTGTACGCGGCGGTCTTTGTCAGTCTCTGGAGCTCGCTGCTTATCCGGGGGGTCGACGCTTTTCTGCTGGTGATGTCGCTTATCAGCGGCTTTATCGCTGTCTTTGTCACCATCTCGGTACGCCGGCGCAGTCGCTTATTACGGGCCGGCCTCTATGTTGGATTAGCAACTTGGGTCCTGGCACTTTCGTTTGGCATTATCGCGATTCCTTGGTTGCAATTGAACCAATTGGATTGGGCCCGTTTTGGCGAACAATCGGCGGCGGCCATTTTCACCAGTGTTATCACCGCCATGGTCGTCGGCGGCGCGCTGCCCTTAATCGAAACGCTCTTTCAGATCACCACGGATATGTCGTGGATTGAGATGGCGGACCGAAACCATCCGCTGCTATTGCGTTTGAGTCTGGAAGCGCCGGGCACCTGGCATCACAGTGATGTGGTTGCCGATTTGGCTGAAGCCGCGGCCAACCGGGTCGGTGCGAACGGTACTATGTGCCGCGCCTGCTCCTATTTTCACGACATCGGCAAGCTGGTAAAACCGAATTATTTTTCAGAAAACATTGTCGGCGACGAAAATCCTCATGACGATCTGGCGCCCACGATGAGTGCGTTAATTATCATTGCCCACGTGAAAGAAGGAGTCGATCTGGCGCTGAAGTACGGTTTGAACCAGCGCATCGTTGATGTGATCCAGCAGCATCACGGCACATCGCTAGTCAGTTATTTTTACAAACGCGCCCTCCAACAGCAGCAGGACGCTCGGGAAGGCGGCAAGATCATGAACATGCGGGTGGAAGATATCCCGGAAGTTCGTGAGGAGAGCTTCCGTTATAGTGGCCCTAAACCGCAGTTTAAGGAGTGCGGAATTATCAGCTTGGCCGATTCGGTGGAAAGCGCTTCCCGGAGCTTGGACAAACCGACCCCGCAGAAGATCGAGCAACTCATCAACGAGATTGTTAACAAACGAATCGCTGAAGGTCAGTTGGACGAATGTGATCTAACCCTTCGCGAGATTAGGACGATCTCCGAGACGTTCCGGTATACGATCCAAAACATGCTGCATACGCGGATCAAGTATCCTAAAGACGAAGAACACGCTGAAGGCGAAGCTCGTCGCCTCAAGAACCTTCCGCCCGCCACGGCAGCCTAGTTGGGCGGGCTTGTAGCAAAAGCCGTCAGTCGTCTTGAGGAATAGCCGCAAAAAGGCACAAAAGGCGCAAAAAATTTAGCGAATCAAATCCGAGGTATCGCGACTATGGGCGCAAGCTCACCGTCGGGTTTTCGTCCGCTTTAGCTATTGTTCCCGCTCGCTCTTTTTGCTCTTTTTGTGCCTTTTTGCGGCTATTCCGGTCTTACCTTAGCGCCTTCGGGTAAAACACCGCGCTATGATCTATAACCGGTGTGCGGTAAAATCCGAAGTATGACTCTTGCCGCGTAAAGATGCAGCTCAAGGTACTGAATCGTCAACGGAAGTACCGGTTGCCGGTTAGCGACCTCTGCACTTTCGCTCAGACGCTGGTGCCGCACGTGTTAAGTGTCGCACGGAATCCGATCCCGGAAGAGATCTTAGTCGTGCTGGTCTCAGATCGGAAAATCTCTGCGATTCATGAGCAGTTCATGGGCATCGTCGGTCCGACGGATGTAATCACCTTTCAGCATGGCGAGATTTTGATCAGCGTGGAAACCGCAGCCAGACAAGCGATAGAGTACGAGAGCGACCTCTCGCGAGAGCTGCGCCTTTACATTGCACACGGACTGCTGCACCTCGCCGGATACGACGATCATTCGGAAGATGGATTTCGAGAGATGGTGAAGCTACAGAATGAGCTCGTGCGGAGAGTGGCGAAGTAGGGTGTACGGCGAGCGACCCGGCATTTGGAGGGGAGCCGCTTTTGACCGCTGCCGAACCGCTGGCATAACCGCGCGACAAGATGCGGCATTACCCAACGTAGTGTAGCAGGCGGCTCCCGCGAACGTGTCCGCGGGTCAATTTCCGGAATGGTGTTGGAGCGTTGGGATCTAAAGGCGCGACCCCGAGTGTGGCCGCATCAAGAAACGTTCGGCGGGAGCCGCCTGCCAACGCACCTCACGTTGGCAAAACGCTAAGTCCGATAAACACGGCCCTAAGTTAGGCCACGCCGAAAAGCGGCTCCCCTCCAGGGGCTGGTTCCCGCCCTGGGCGCGCCGAGTTCCTCGCCCTACCGGGTCTCCGGCCCTACTTCTTAACCGCGAGGATCAAGGACGAATTGTGCCTGTTCCATTGGTAACCAAAGCTGAATGTCAGCGTTTTCGGCGAGCTGGTTTCGTAGAGTTGGCGTAAGTCCGGCTGGTAAAATTGTTTGAACAGATTGATTGGCGCCGTGTAATTGCCGAAAAATCTCAGGGTCCATTTCTCCGGCGAGAGGTATTTAATCGGAATACCGGAATCATCTTCCGCAATGGTGAGGCTGTCACCCAACAGAAAAGAGCGAACGGTATCGAAATGCCCTTCGTGCATCAGATAGGATGCGGCTTTCAGAAAACAGTTCGCTTGCCCTTGCTGTTCCGTGAATCGAAGAACGGCGGGATTGCTTTTCAACCCGTCGTCGGAAAGATCGGTGCTGAAGAAGTAGAGCGCCTTTTGAGCGCCGGCCCCCGGATCCATAAATGAGATCTTCACTCCATGGGGTGACCCGCCCGGTTTGGTAAGCTGGCCTCCACGGTCTAGGGAGACATATTCGACCGACTGGATCACTTTTCCGGTCCGAGCTAGAAACACGAATAGAATCGGTAGAACGCCCTTCAATTCTCCGCGACCAAAGTCTTCCCGCATATCTTTGGTTTTGAAAAAGCTGAACTGCAGAATCGTGTTTAGTGAGATCTGGATATTTTCAAGGGTATAGTCAAGGGCAGCCGCCGGGACAGTGCGGAGATCCGGTAGCGCGTCGACTGACTCTAACCCGACCAGAATGTAGGTGGTACAGTCCGGGAAAAACGCGTCAGCATAAAGAAAATCGGGCCCGCCAAAGTAATAGACACAGGTTTTTGCTCCGGCGGATACAGGCGCCAAGAAGTCTGAGCGCCAGACTCGAATATTGCTGAGCTGCCGGCTATTGAGTGTCGCGAACGCGGAATTCATGGCGGTGGCATGCGCCTGCCAACGCGCAGTGTGCGTCAGTCCGGCCAGCGTCGAGTTGTCGGCTACCGGTAGGCCCGCTAGAAAACGAGCTGCGTCCGAGATCGGATTACTCGGGACCCCAACCGGCTGCGCCGGTGTGAGCGACGCTTGCGGTACGGGCGACTCTAGCGGTATCGGCGTCGGTGCCTGGTCGGCCGGTGAAACTTCCGGGGTTGGTCCCTGCGTTTGCGCGTGCAGTCCGGTGCACGCCGCCAATAAGAATACGACGTTAAGTAACCAGCTCCTTTTGTATCTCAGGATCATATTTTTCGGCGTGATCGGTTGCCCTGTACCAATTGGTCAACGGGCTGAAAGCGATCCTTGGCTCGGGCGCACCATGAAGTAGATCCCAAGACCGACAAGGGCAGTTAGCAGTCCAAGCAACGATTCGAGAGTTCTTTGCTGTACCGTGTATAGCATCATGGACAGCGTTACTATTAGGAAAATCAGCGGAGTGACCGGATAACCCCAAACGCGGTAGGGACGTGCTAATCCGGGTTGAGTGAACCGCAACACGATGAGTCCGAGCACCGCCAGGAATGAAGAAAGCAGTAGGACGAATTGGGTATAGACCAGCACCGCTTCAAAGCTGCCGGTAAGAATCAATAAAGTTACAACAAGCGCTTGCAAGATCATCGCGACGTATGGCGTCCCGTGTTGATTAACCCGGCCAAAGAACGCAAGTCTCGAAAAGTCATCGGCCATTGACTTGGTTACTCGCGACCCGATCCAGCTCATGGCGCTGACGTTCGCGATCAAGCCGAAACTAATTAGAAGGCTGGTCAATGCCCCGCCGGGGCCGCCGAAAATGTGCTGCCCCGAGACCATAGCGACTGTGGGTTTGCCAGCGATTTCCGCCGCTGGCGCGCTGACGAGGAAAACCCAATTCAGCAGGACGTAGAGAACCATCACGATGACCGTGCCGACAAAGAGTGCCCAGGGGACATTCTTCTCCGGGTTCCGCACTTCTGCAGTTAAATACGAGGCGCCGTTCCAGCCAGAGTAAGAGTACATCACGAAAACGAGGCTCACGGCAAATGGGCCGGACAGCATGGTAGACAAGTCGTCCGGATGAGGCGTCGGGTGGAACGGCTGTTTTTGTTGAAAGAAAATACCGGCCCCGATCAAACAGATGATCAGGCCAATTTTCAGTATCGTGGAAATATTCTGAAAGTGTTCTCCGGTACGAATACCGACTAGAAGTATAAAGGTGACGCCCCATACCAATACCAAAGACAGGATGAACGGTGAGGCAGAGGGAGTTATAGCCTGGAAATAATTTCCGAAAGCCATAGCGGATATCGCAATGGGAGCGGGGAACCCGATGCTGATGGATATCCAGCCGGCCATGAAGCCAAGCGCGGGATGGTAAATGCGTGAAAGAAAGTTGTATTCGCCTCCTAAGCGAGGGAGTGCCACGGCCAATTCCGCGTAACAAAGGGCGCCGCATAACGAGAGCAGCCCTCCGATAACCCAGAGCGCCATGATCGCAAAATCCGAATGAATCGAGATTACCTGGAACCCGAGACTGACGAACACGCCGGTGCCTATCATGTTGGCAACGACGATATTAGTCGCGGTGAGCCCGGAGATTTTTCTTTCAGTCATGCGGTTTGCGGCCTAGTTAGTCGATCTTTCGGTCCACGAAAAGAAAAAAAGGCGGGAAACCTGGTGGGGCGAGGCTCCCCAGCAGTTAAAGGTTCAAGGTTCTAAGTTCTAGGTTTTATGTCGGGTTCTCCACCCCAACAACGGTGCTGCGCGCGGCATAGAGGATTGAACTTAAAACTTCCAACCTAAAACTTAGAACTTAGAACTGTTCGGGAGCCTCGCCCCACCAAATGCCTTCGCTCCCCTCAGCTCTCTTTCGCGGCCTGTATAAACTGCTGATACCAGCCGAACGAAGCCTTCCGCGTTCTTTGCTGAGTGGCGTAATTCACGTGCACTAAACCAAATCTTCGATCGTAGCCGTACGCCCATTCGAAGTTGTCCAGCAGCGACCACACGAAATAACCGCGGATATCAACCCCTGCGTTTCGAGCTTCAGCTACGGCGGAGAGATGTTCCTGGATATACTCCGTTCGTTCGTGATCGTTGATGGAACCGTCGGACTCTACTGCGTCCACGAACGCGGCGCCGTTTTCAGTGATATAAATCGGTGGAAGTTTCAAGTAACGTTCTTTGATCGCCATCAAGGTGTCCGTGAAGCTGGCGGGACGAATCTCCCAACCCATTGCTGTCTTTGGGACCTTGTCCGGTGGCGGAACCTCCAGAAAACCGAATGGAGCTTTGCTGTCTTTAACTACTCGCTCCGGGAAATAGTAATTGACTCCGATGAAGTCTACTGGATGCTGGATCAACTGCAGGTCTCCTTCTCGGACGTACGGAGCGATCAACGGATCCAGCGATTCCGGGTAACGCCCCAGCAAAAGGGGATCGAGAAATGGCCAGAAAAGAATTTCATCATGCAGGTTCGCGGCTTCTAGATCGGCGCCTGCGATCCGCGGTGCTAAGCCCATGTTGACCACCGTCCCGAGTTGCCAATCACCGCCTTGAGTGCGCAGCGCGGTTAGTCCCTGACCGGCAGCAAGGTTGAGGTGATGGATGACTGACAGGAATGCTTCTTTTGATTTCATTCCTGGCGCGTGCAGGCCGAGAAAGTGTCCCAAGTAGGAGGAAACCATCGGTTCGTTGAGCATGATGAAGTGACCAACCCTATCCCCGAGTTTCTCCGCTACGGCGATTGCGTAGTCCGTGTACCATCCAGCCGTATCTCGGTTGGTCCAACCGCCGAGCTCTTGTAGTGCCTGCGGCAAATCCCAGTGATAGAAACAGAGCCACGGCTCGATTCCATTTGCGACTATTTCGTCGACCAGGCGCTGGTAGAAATCTATCCCGGCGCTATTCAATTTGCCTTTACCGGTTGGGAAGATCCGCGGCCAAGCGACCGAAAAGCGGTACACATCCTGCCCTAGCTCCTTCATAAGCGCGATATCCTCGCGGTACAGATGATAGTGGTCGCAGGCCACCGCCCCAGTGTCCCCGTTCAATATTTTGCCGGGTTGTTGGCAAAAAACATCCCAAATGCTGGGCGCGCGGCCATCCTCGTTTATCGCGCCCTCGATCTGATAGGCCGCGGTCGATGTTCCCCAAAGAAAGTCCGGACCGAAATCTTGTGGGAGTGGCTCTCTCATAGTGAATGAACATGGACAGGGGGTACAACAACGTCAACGCGGGGAGCGTTGGGGAATGCAGTGGACCCTGGAGGGGAGCCGCTTTGGCCTGTAGCGCAGAGAACCCGCAACGTTCTTCACAGCGCGCCTGCGGCCAAAATACGCGCTAAACAGGCGGCTCCCGGAGACTACCCAGCGCATTCTTTTTGTACCGCGCCTCGGTACAAAACCATTATTGACCCGCGTTCAGCCGATAGACCTGCGACGCGCTGGGTCGCTTTCGGGAGCCGCCTGTTTGGCACCCTTTGAGGCCGCACACGCACTGGGAGGAACCTTGCGGGGCTTTTGGAGTACGCGCCAAAGCGGCTCCCCTCCAAAGGGTGTACCCCCGTCCGGCGTTCTCGGCGCTAGAATTGGTCCCTTATCTGGGCTTGAGCTCGCAGAACATCATGTAGGGTCACTATCCCGATCGGAGGGCCCTCTTGGTCCGCCACCAAAACTAGAAGATTCGCTGATTCTGTGACCATCCGATTAACCGCTTCTTTTACTGAGGTATTCGGTGAAATGGTGCGGGCCGGTTGCGGGGCTATGTTTTCTTCAGAGGTCTCAAGAACTGACTCTCTCGAAATCAAACCTTCTAATTTGTTTTCCCGAACGAACGGAAAGAACTGGTAAGGATGTTCTTCGACGATAGGAAGTAGCTCTTCCCGAGCGGTCGTGTCGACGGTTATTGGCTTGAATGTGGCGATCGTTCCTATCGGTCGTTTTTGAAGCGCAGCCCAGGATTTTACGGGAATATGTTGATCCAGATCGATTCCGTCGCGCTCCAGGATCTCGCTATAGAAATTCGTGTGGCAGAACGCCCGGCTGACCGCTTGACTGGCTAAAGCGCCGATCATCAGGAGGGGCACAAAAGCAAACTGATGGGTCATCT
The DNA here is from genome assembly GCA_036378375.1 of Chthoniobacterales bacterium. Taxonomy (GTDB): domain Bacteria; phylum Verrucomicrobiota; class Verrucomicrobiia; order Chthoniobacterales; family JAFAMB01; genus JAFAVN01. Next base: position 12,586 of record DASUWQ010000511.1, on the reverse strand, counting down.
CAAACACGATCAAGATTGAGGTGATCGGCGCGCGAACCACCGCACCGAGGCAAGCGCTCATTCCGGCAACCGTAAGCGCGAGTTGCTCGTTCGGCGGTAAATTGGTGACTGGCGAGAAAAGCTGGCTTAATGCTAATCCCGCAGCTGCTCCAAAGAATAGGGTTGGTGAAAAAATGCCTCCGGCTCCGCCCCAGGCATACACTGCAATGGTGGCTGCCAGTTTAGCGACCACCAATATCACCGCTTGGATTCCAGTGATGTGACCCGCCAGCATACTTTGGAGATCGTTATAGCCAAGGCCGAAAACGCCGATGTGCGCAATGGCCAGAAACACTCCGATTCCGCAGATCCAGTTGATGAATGCGCCTGCAGCCGGCCTGAACACCAGTGGGATACGCCGGTAATTCTTGATGTGGTCTCGCCAAATCAGGGCTCCTTTCTGAAAGATGACGCCAATCAGACCGGACAACGCGGCGACTGGAACGATGTAGAGGTAAAGCTTCCAGGAAAATCGCGCCGTCCCCGGAATCACAAAAGCCGGGTTATCCCCAAGAAAGAGATGAGCCACGAACGTGGAAGTTACTGAGGCGATTAAAACCGGTGCGAGATAGCGAGTGCTGTTCAGGTCCTCCATGATCTCTTCGAGGACGAAAGTGATGGCAGAGAGCGGTGTGTTAAAGGCAGCCGCTAGTCCGGCGGCCGCACCTGCGAGCAGGGCCGGCCTTCGCTCTTGTTTGGGCGCACCGAGCAGCCCGGCGACATTCGAAGCGAGTGTCCCGGCGATATGAACCGTTGGTCCCTCTCTTCCGAGGCTAGAGCCGCCACCGATGGTGATCACGCCGGCAAAGAATTTGGCCACAACCACGCGAAATGGGAGATAACCGAAGTCTCGCCAGAAGGCTGCCTTCACTTGAGGAATGCCGCTCCCAGCAGCCTCTTTTGAGACGTGGGTGAGGATAAAGCCTGCAATGATCGACGTACCAATAATCACTCCGAAGCTGACCGGAACGAATGCCAGCCCCAGTGATTTGCTCGGTCCGACCCAAAGCCACTGAAAGAGCGCCTGCGCCGAAGCTTGAAAGCTTACTGCAGATAGACCACCGACCAGTCCATAAATGAACGGATGATAGTAGGTCCGGAGATCTGACGGCAAGGCGGCTCTAAGGCGAACTAATAAATCACGTATCCTGCTGACTCCATTCATCTCGATCTCGACCTGGTACCCGGTGCAAGGCAAACGGCCCTACTTATCGACTGGCCGGACTTCACGCTACTTGCAACCCATTTTTTACTGGTGTCCTGTCCTCAGACTTGGCGCACCAACCTGTTTCCGATAGCATTTCGCGACAACCAAGCCATCGAGATATGAAATAGTTTCGGCGATGATCCATCCGGCGGCAGTCGCCGCCTCCGATTCATCAAAACAACGCTTGGATTCGATCCGGCTTACAGCGCGGAAAAAGGCATATTGCAACGACATCAATATTCCATGCCGCAGAGTACGGGCCGGCACAAAGTCGACGTTGATCCAAGTTCCCCCGTCTTCGAGGGACTCCGCTATCTTCTCGATAATCGCAAGTTGTGACGGTGGATTAAACAGATCGAGAAAGAAATGAGTCACGACACAGTCAAATTCTTGTTCTGGCCGGTAAACCCGAAAATCAGCTTCGATGAACTTCAATCCGACTTTCCCCGAATCACCAGCGCGATTTTTCGCGAGGCGAATCATTACCTTGCTTCTCTCCACTACATACACGTAGCCAGCGCGTTTCTGGGCGATCAACGATTTCAGGAATCGGCCGTTCCCTTCACCCACTAATAAGACCCGGTCTGCATCAAGAACTTCCTCGAAAAACGCCTTTCGCGCATGGTCCAGGCGCATCCCAAAAACCAAACGCTCTAGTGCTGGATAGATCCGAGCCACCAAGTCGAATTGGATCGTTGTTTGCGACGTCTGTCTCGACCTGTTTGTAATTTCCATATCTACTGAGACCATAGTAATCGCGCGCCCGGCCTTGAGGAAGAAAACAACCACTCGTTTGAACTCAACCCTATACAATGCCGGTGGAGCGGACAGACGAAATTATAGAATTTCATAAAGGGCCCTTCCAATTCTAGGCATCGCGAATTCTTGAACCGAATTTGTTTTATATCTACTCGGTTGCGGTTAATCTCAGCCTCGTTCTCAAGATGTTTTAGAGACCGCTTGGCAGTTTCAAGCGATAGCTTGTGGGTTGCAGTTGAAGGCAAAACGGAATTTGGCCAAGTGCGGTAGCTTGTAGTCATCGCTAACCGACCGACCCGTTGCTAACTACAGGGCAGACTTTGCTATTGCCAGCCGCTTACGACCTAGTGCCCCGATAAAAGTCTCAGGAGCAAAATAGAAAAGGAAAGCGGCCTTGTCCCCGTCATAAACTTTCTCCACCCAGCCGTTAGGCTTGCTAACGCCCTTACTTTCGGCTAACCGCGGTGACCTGGCAAAAGCTCAGCTGTATCAATCAACCTGGGGTAGACCCCATCAGAGGTGCCATCTGGATCAAGCGGATCTCGAGAAGATCAGCAATTTTCTGTCAGGTACGGTTAGCCAGGGACAAAGACCGTTAAAGATATTCAAATTTCGAAAGATGGAAGTCAACCTAGAGATGTACAGCCGCGAGTCGATGAGTCATACCTATCGGCTAGAGAGTACCCAACGCGATCCGGCGGGTTCATCGGAAGCCGCCTGGTATTGTCTCCAAGCCAAGCACAAGCACGAACATATTGCAGCCGCGCATCTTCGTAAATTGAAGGGGGTAAGCGTTTTTTGTCCTCGCCTCCGGTTCAGACGACAAACGCGCACTGGTGTGGCCTGGGTAACGGAAGCGCTTTTTCCTGGCTATTTATTTGCCAATTTTGACTTGGGCAGGATGCAGCGGGTAGTGGGCTACGCGCACGGGGTGCGATCCATCGTGAGCTTCGCCAATCGCTATCCCACGATAGACGAGGTCACAGTCGCTCAGTTGAGCCAGCACGTCGGTGAAAGGGAGATCAAAGTCATAGACTACGAACCTTTACGAGGTGACAACGTGAAGGTGGCGGAGGGAGCATTCGCTGGGTTGGATGCGGTAGTTACCCAAACCCTGCCGGCTAGGGATCGGGTTCGAGTATTAATGGAGTTTCTTGGTAGGAAAATTGAGACGGAATTAGAACGCTCGGCCGTTCTGCGAAACGAGGCGCGTCGCGAAAATAATTGACGCGGACAAGGGTTTCAAAGTTGATAGTAGACAGTTTTGTTTTCTCGATGGTCGCGGTAAACGTGCGGTCACACGAAATTGCCAGATTTTATAATCAGATTAACTATTTCCAGCTGAGGTCGATCTCTCGAATTCAATTCTTTGCATTCCGCAGTGCAAACGGCTAACCTCAGGCTCGTCTTCCCGGTTCTGTGTAACGGAACCGTGTATCAGCAGGTCCGACTTACAATTGTTGCAGTCAGAAGGCAAAACGGAATTTGGCCAAGTGCGGCAGCTTGTGTCAAAGAGCCGAAGCGCAGAAAGTTATCGGCGCTGGCGGTCATCGCGGTGCCAGAAGAGGGGCGACCGCTGAATTCCAGCCTCGTTCAGAGGACTAAATTCATTATACGATTAGTGCCCGTCAGGTGAAAACTACACCGTTCTTATCCCAACAACGTACCCAGCGTAACTTCGTTTCGCAAGGCGAACACGTAACTGAGCTTGGTCCTTCGTCTCTCTCATCTTCCCGCGGTAATTCGCGGTGTTCGAACGAAACCGAGGAAAGGGAACTGCTCAATGAGATTCCTTGGTGGAAGCGGTTACTCGATGTCGCACTCATTTTTGTGAGCCTACCCGCGTGGTTGACTGGCATAATTGTGATTTCTATATGGATTAAGCTGATCTCTCCCGGGCCAATCTTATTTCGTCAGGAGCGCATCGGTTACAAAGGAAGACGGTTCACGATTTTCAAATTTAGAACCATGGCGGTTAATGTAGAGACTGGAAGTCATGAACTGCATCTCCAGCACCTCATTAATTCTGACGGCCCGATGACAAAGCTGGACGCCTCCGGTGATCCTCGCATCATCTTCGGAGGACGTATACTTCGAGCGATGGGCCTAGACGAATTGCCACAGATTTTCAACGTTCTTCGCAAAGAAATGAGTTTGGTTGGCCCCCGTCCTTCCACTGTGAACGAGTTGCAATGCTATAAGCCAGGGCAAGAAGAACGGCTCGATGCTCTACCCGGTCTCACCGGATACTGGCAGGTGAATGGTAAGAACAAGACCACGTTCAGTGAGATGATCGATTTGGACATCTATTATGCAAGAAACCTATCGTTGTCTTTGGACGTCTCGATCTTGGTGAGAACACTTCCAACCATTTTGGGACAGGTACTTGAATCGCGGTTTCGCAAGGTTGGGCCAAAAGTTAGCAGCAAGGCGATTTCAAAAAATGTCGCCTGAACTAACTGGGGGCCGCGAATGTGTCGATGCCGGCATGTATGGGAGCCGGGTATGCAACCTTAGACAGTAGTATCATTGGTCAAATTTTTCCTCGTTCTATCTGCATGAATATGATGGGTGTTAACTATACTGACGGAGCCAGATGGCATTGTCTCCGGTCGCAAGCCAAGCACGAGCACATCGCGGCAGCGCATCTTCGCGCCCTCAAGGAAATAACGGTTTTTTGTCCCCGCGTTCGATTCAAACGGCAAACCCGGCAAGGGCTGGTTTGGGTGACCGAAGCCATGTTTCCGGGCTATCTGTTTGCTCAATTCGAGCTGGCTACGCAGCATTGGCAAGTACAGTACGCTCACGGGGTACGGGGAATTGTGCGCTTTGCCGATCGCTATCCGACCATTGAAGACGAAGTGTTAGACCAGCTGCGTGAGTGTGTAGGCGACAACGAGGTACAAGAGTTGGACTACGGGCCGTCCCAAGGGGACAGCGTGCGGATTGCCCACGGTGCGTTCGCCGGCTTAGATGCGGTGGTTACTGAGATCCTGCCGGCTAAGGAACGCGTGAAGGTCTTGATGGATTTCCTTGGTAGGAAAATCGAAGCCGAGGTGGAATATGGCAGCATCCTTTGCCAAGCGGCATAGGCAGAATTGGCTTCCGATTTGTTTATAAAATAAGAGCGGCAACGATATGAAAGAACGAATGGTGGTGGGTGTTGTAGGGTGCGGATATTGGGGACCCAATCTTATACGCAACTTCAAGGGGTTGCCCAATTGTCACCTGAAGGCGGTATGCGACGTCAATCAAGCACGTTTGAAGCATATGGTGAGCTTATATCCGGACGTCGAGGGGGTAACGGATTTTGATCACCTGCTCAATGGCGTTGGCATTGACGCAGTTGTCGTGGCAACCCCAGTGAAATATCACTATGCACTCGCCAAGGCGAGCTTACTTGCTGGCAAGCATACCCTGATCGAAAAGCCAATGGCTGCCTCATCTGCTGAGTGCGAGGAGCTAATCGAGATTGCCAAACGCAACGGCTTGGTTTTGATGATAGGCCACACCTTTCTCTATTCGGCTCCGGTGCGTAAAATTGCGGAGATTGTCCAAGCTGGAGACATTGGGGAAATCCGGTACATCAACTCGCGCCGCTTGAACCTGGGCCTGTTCCAAAAGGACATCAATGTCGCTTGGGACCTCGCACCGCATGATATTTCTATCATCCTGCATATCCTCGGTGAATTACCCCAGACGGTGAATTGTCAGGGCAACGCTCACGTTACGCCAGGCATTGAAGATGTGACCAATATCTCACTTTCGTTTCGGCATAAACGTTTTGCTACGATCCAGAGTAGTTGGTTGGAGCCGCGAAAGGTTCGTGATATGACCATCGTGGGTACGCGCCGCATGATCGTCTACGATGACTTACAGACGCATGAAAAGATCCGGATCTATGACGTTCGGGTGGAACGTCCGCCGCATTACGATACCTTTGCCGACTTTCACTATTCCTATCACTACGGAGACAGCTATATACCGCATATCCAGCAAGAAGAGCCGCTCAAAGCAGAATGCCAGCACTTTCTCGATTGCATCGCGAAGGGCACTAAGCCATTGACGAGCGGCTATGAAGGTTTGGAGTTAGTAAAAATCCTTGAAGCTGCCTCGGCATCTTTAAAGGATCGAGGCGCTCCGGTTAACTTGGGTCAATCGCCCGATTTGCCATCGTTTTTGGGACGGACCGAAACCGGGAAAGTGCTGGCGGCAGAACCGGTGTGCGTTTGAATAGCAACGTAGTGCGGTTAAACCCTCGAGGATAAAACGCTTATTAGTGCTCTATTTACAGACTCTTGCCGGATTGCACCGGATGTGAAGCTCGGACGAAATGTGCGAATCCACGCCTTCGTTAACCTTTACGGTTGCGAGATCGGGGACGAGACGGGCATAGGAACTTTTGTCGAAATCCAAAAGGGTGCAAAGATTGGAGATCACTGCAAGATCAGCAGCCACACCTTCATTTGCGAAGGTGTCACTATCGAGTCCGGCGTCTTCATCGGCCATGGGGTGATGTTCATTAACGACGCGTATCCGCGTGCCACCAATGAGGCGGGGCAGCTGCAGAGTGAAGACGATTGGAGCTGCCAGAAAACGGTGATAAAGCGAGGAGCCTCGATCGGATCCGGAGTTACTTTATTGGGCGGGATCATCGTGGGTGAGAATGCAATCGTCGGTGCGGGGAGCGTCGTCACCAAAGATGTACCTGCTGATGTAGTCGTGGCGGGAAATCCTGCTAAATTTTTGCGGAGGGTCTCCGTGCCTAGAACAGTCTGTTCTGCAGGGACCCTTTGATTCGCCTTCCAGTGGTCTGTTAGGAGGGCTTAAAACCAGCTTTTCAAAGAGCGGCAGAATGGTCCGGCGTCGCCGGATCATTCTGCTGCGGAGGTTATTGTCATTCAAAATGCAAATCAAAGTACCGTTTCTTGACTTGTGGTCGCAACATCGACCCTTGATGAGCGAGTTCAATCAAGCCATTCAGGAAGTAATCGAGAGTTCCGCCTTCGCCGGCGGACGTTTCGTGACCGCGTTCGAACAAGACTTCGCCGCTTATTGCAACACTGCCTACGCCATTGGTGTTGGTTCCGGCACAGAGGCGCTTTGGTTGAGTCTTTTGGCCTCTGGCGTTGGCGCTGGAGACGAGGTGATCACGGTTCCGAGTACGTTCATGGCCACGGCCGAGGCCATTACATATTGTGGAGCGCGTCCGGTATTCGTCGACGTGGACGAACGAACCTACACCATGGATCCGAACGCCCTGAAGGACGCATTGACGTCCAGAACCAAAGCGATCATGCCGGTTCATCTGTTCGGCCAAGCTGCGGATATGGATCCCATTTTGGAATTCGGGCGTAACCACGGTCTCCCTGTGGTCGAGGACGCCTGTCAAGCGCACGGCGCCACCTATAAGGGGAAACGGGTCGGCACGTTCGGCGACACGGCCTGCTTCAGTTTTTATCCCGGAAAGAACCTCGGCGCATTCGGTGAAGCCGGAGCTATCGTGACCAATAACCCCGAGTTAAACGAAAAAATCAGCGTACTCAGGGATCACGGCCAGGAACGGAAATACTTCCATTCGGTGGTAGGTTGGAATTGCCGCATGGACGGAATTCAGGCGGCGATCCTTCGGATTAAGTTGCGCCAATTGGAGGCAGCCAATCAACGACGCCGTAACCACGCCGCAGCGTACGATGCCGGTTTACGAGCATTGGAAGGAGTCATCACGCCGATGGAGGCATCTTATGCTCGACATGTTTACCACATTTACGCCATTCGCGTGAGTAACCGAGACGAAACCATTAAATGCCTCGCCGATCAGGGGATATCAACTGGCATCCATTACCCGGTTCCAGTCCATTTACAGGAAGCCTATCGAAGCCTCGGATACGAGCGTGGCCAGTTCCCAGTCGCTGAACATTGCGCTACTGAATTTCTGTCGCTACCGATGTACCCGGAATTAACTCGCTCTCAAGTAGAACAGGTAATTGAAGGCGTCAAAGAAGCTGTCGCAGGAGTCCAAGTCTAAATGAATAAAGAAGATTTACCTATCCTAGCACCACAGGGCGCCGAGACATTGCATCTCGCGCCTGAATATAGCTCGCCACCCGATTTTGAGGAGCAATCGGAGCAAACTGGTTTTAACCTCCATGACATCTTGTTCATGCTCTTTCGGCACAAATGGAAGATCATCGCCTTTGCTTCGGCTGGCTTACTAGTGGCGGGCGGTATCTATCTTTTTGTACCCCCGACCTATGAGTCAGAGGCTAAGCTGCTGGTTCGCTATGTGGTGGAGCACAGTGCGGTCGACACCCTGGAAACCCAGATCAAAACACCAACCCCGGGAAACGACGCGCTGATCAATTCTGAAGTGCAGATCCTGACTAGTTCAGATCTGATTCGCCAGGTAGCGCTGTCGATCGGCATAGACCGATTTCCACGCAATGGCGGCACTGGATCCCAGGAGGATAGGGCGATCGAATACATCAATGAGAACTTGGAAGTCTCGGTAGTTAAAGAGACGAACATTATTTCTGTTATCTTTCGTAGCAGCGATCCGACACTGCCGAAGCCTGTGGTGCAGGAGCTGGTGAAGCGATATTTTGATAAGCATTTGGAAGTGCACCGCTCGACTGGGGCATTTGATTTTGTCGCTCGAGAAACGACTGAATTAAAGAATGAATTGGCCAAGACGGACGCAGAGTTAAAGCAGGTTAAAGATAGCGCCGGGATTATATCTCTAACGGAGGCTAAAACGGATCTGGCGACGGAATTAGGCAAAACTCAACAGGAGTTCGATTCGGCACAATCCGATCTCGCTGCGCAACGGGCGCGAGTCAGAGGCTTGGAAAAATCATTGGCTTTGCCTGAATCAGACGGATCGGAGACTAAAGTCCAACCGGTAAACAGCGATATTCAGCAGAGGTACAACTCTTTGCTCGGTCAGTTGACTGAGGTTCAGAAAGCCGAGACAGATCTTCTCTCAAAGTACACGCATCAGAACCCAATCGTTAAAGTCAAAACGGCGCAGATTGAAGATCTCAAAAAACAGCGTGCGGAGCTCGAAAAAACTTATCCGGCACTTCTAAACACGGCCGCGGCTGCCTCGGTAGTTAGCCAAATTGGACAGCCCAATATCGCATCCGAACGAGCGATTCTCGCGGGGCTCGAGTCCAAAGTGGATGCCCTTAAGATCCGATTGAACGGTCTGCAAGTGCGAAGCAAAACTATTTCCGAAGCGGCGCCAAGAATAGAAGAACTGGAGAGAAAAGCGGAAGTAGAGGAAACGAATTACAAACATTCTGAAGCCAGTCTGGAGAAGGCTAGGATCGACGAAACGCTTGATCCCTCCCGGATGCCGAATATCAGCATTGTACAAACTCCAGCACCCGCCCTTAAAGCTAGGAGAAACTTGCAGAAGATAACCCTGCCAATCGCCGCCAGCGGTTTTGCGCTGGGAATTGGAATCGCGCTACTCATCGAGTTGATCTTGGATAAGACGGTCAAACGGTCGCTTGACCTGGAGAAGCAGCTGCGTATCCCGCTCTTGATGTCGATTCCCTATCTAGGTCCGGGCCGGGCACAGTTGCGTTTACGTGACTCTGGCGACAACTCCGAGGCACTCACCTCCGGAAATGATCGGGAAAGTCGCAACCTCAATGAGAGTAGTGAGATGCTTAAGCCGTTCTGCGAAGCCATGCGGGACCGCCTCGGTCTGTTCTTTGAAGTGAACAACATGGCCTATCGGCCCAAGCTGATTGCGATCGCCGGTCTAGCGGAGAACGCCGGAGCTTCATCGCTTGCCGCCGGACTGGCCGATGCTTTGTCGGAAGTATCTGAAGGTCAGGTTCTGCTGGTGGACAAGCTGGTTACACCAAAAGGATTTTATAAGGCGCTAACGGAGTTCAAGCAAAGCGATCTCGACTATGTGGTTTTTGACATGCCCGCTCTAGGAGACACGAGTGCAACACTGCCCTTGGCGGGTTTCATGGACACCGTGGTTCTTGTGGTCGAGGCGGGCAAGAGCAGCCGAGATGCTATCAAACGTGCGTATACCCAGCTGGCCGCTAAGACTAAAGTATCTGTGGTTTTCAATAAGAGCAGGTCTTACGGATTTAAATGGTTGGACGGGGACATCTGATGCGGGTTCCTAAAATCGATGTCTGAGACATTTGGCAACTGGCCATTCTGTAAGACGCACCAGGGTTGATTATCGTCCAAAGAAGCCACGGCATTCCATCTAAGCCGTAGCTGGGCTTCCCATCTGCTGGAGCTAATTGCTCGAGAGGCCTGACAGCCGAAGCACCCCGCAAACGGATTGAACGCTTAGCGGGTCTCTCGAACTAGCCTAGTTGGTCATTCCTTATACAAGCGCTGTATCTACTCATGCAAAAACAGATTTATCTGGAAGAATCTGCTCAATCCGAAAAAGTCGAGATCATGGATCCGCTTACCGACACCCGGTGGGATCGGTTGCTAGAGTCCTATTCGGCTGCCACTATTTTCCACAGTTCATCTTGGGCAAAGGTGCTTTGCGAGAGTTATCGCTGCAGGCCCACGTACTTTCTGGTACGCGCTGATGATCGTTTATTGGGGTTACTGGCATGTATGGAAGTCGATAGCTGGCTTACCGGTCGCCGAGGGGTCGCACTCCCTTTCACGGATCACTCGGAACCTCTAGTCTCGGACGATGCTGACAAACAAAAGCTGATCGTTGCGCTACTAAATCGAGGCCGGGCTAGGGGTTGGAAAAGCTTTGTTTGGCATGGCGGATCGAACTTGGTAGATCCCACCGTTCCGAGCCTTAGATTTTACACGCACTCTTTGGACTTGTCTCCGCCTTGTGAGCCCCTTCTTAAAGGCTGTAAAGACACGGTGCGGCGACACGTGCGCCAGGCCCAACGAAATGGGCTAACCACAGAGATCGGTTCGTCCAGTTCGTTGATGGAGGCTTATTACTTGCTTCACTGTCTCACCAGAAAGAAGCACGGCCTGCCTCCTCAGCCCGTGGAATTCTTCCGAAGCATTCAAACAAATCTGTTACAAAGAGGGCTCGGATTTGTAACGATCGTTCGAAAAGAAGCCAGACCGATTGCCGGAGCCGTTTTTCTGCACCAAGGGACGCAGGCATTCTACAAATTTGGCGCCTCCACCGAGGGCGACCTTCACCTGCGTGGTAACAATCTCGTAATGTGGGAATCAATTTGTCACCTCAAGAAGCAGGGTTTCCTGGCGCTTGACTTCGGACGGACCTCTATCGCAAATGAAGGTCTGCGGAAATATAAGCTTGGTTGGGGAACAAAGGAAAGCGTGGTTCAGTATTATCGATTCGATTTCAGAAAGAATCAATTTCTGGAGGATACCGATCAGGCTTTCGGACTGCACAATCGGATTTTTGGCAAAATGCCATTACCATTGTTGGTCTGGTGCGGAAGGATGCTATACCGGCATGCCGCGTGATGTTAGTACGGGAACCTGCGGTCGGGAACTCTAAAAGGGCCGCTAATTTGTCATCTATGCTAGGACGCCGACTCTATTATTCTATTAAGCCTTATATAAGCTGGCGGCTCCGACTCAGGCTGCGTCGGTGGCTCGCATCGCGTGCACTGCGTCGTTCCGCGGGTACCTGGCCTATACTGCCGGGCTCGGACAAGGAGCCAGAAGGCTGGAGTGGTTGGCCTGAAGGTAAACAGTTTGCGGTGGTGTTGACGCATGACGTGGAGGGCCAAACTGGGCTGAGTCGAGTGAAGAGATTGGCCGAACTCGAGAAGAGCCTGGGCTTTCGTTCTTCGTTTAATTTGATACCCGAAGGAGAATATACCGCTTCATCCGAACTTCGTGGATGGCTGACCCAGGAAGGCTTTGAGGTCGGCGTGCATGACTTGCATCATGACGGAAGTCTGTTTAGATCTCACGACGACTTTCTCCGCCAGGCGCCATCCATTAATCGTTACTTGAAAGAGTGGGGGGCAACCGGGTTTCGGGCCGGCTTCATGTTTCATAATCTCGACTGGATCCAGCAACTGGATGTCGACTACGACGCTTCTACCTTCGATACCGATCCCTTTGAGCCGCAGCCTGAAGGCGCCGGCACGATTTATCCGTTCTGGGTCGATGGGAAGAACGGACGTCCTGGGTATGTCGAATTGCCATATACGCTAGTCCAAGATTCGACACTGTTTCTACTGCTCCAGGAGCAAACGTGTTCAGTCTGGCAGCGAAAGCTCGACTGGATTGCGGAGAGAGGAGGGATGGTGCTGTTGAACCTTCACCCGGATTATATGTCGCCTGCAGACGAGGCACCGTCGCCCCGCGAGTTTTCTAATCTACATTATGTGGAATTTCTAAGCTATATTAACCAGCGTTATAGCGGGAAGTTTTGGAATGTAACTGCAAGGGAACTTGCGCGCTGGTATCGGTCCCAGCTTGCACAAGGGAGTGCGCCGTCTTCCAAACTCCTTACCAAGACCTCCGCGGGTTAATCCTAATGACGACATCGTTTCCCATCGCCGCAGACTCGGATGCCGGCACGTCGCAATCGGTCGCGAAGGTCAATAACCTGTCTGGTAGACGGGCTGCCGT
>DASUWQ010000510.1:0-7685 GCA_036378375.1 Chthoniobacterales bacterium | reverse complement strand
GTCCGCTTGATGCATGATCACACGGGTAACTTCAGCACGGCACTGAATGGAGTTAACACAGTGGAACTGCAGCAAGCCGATAATGACTATGCCGTAGGGGCCTTGGTGGAAGCGTTGTCTAAAAGCCCGTACGCCGATGATACGTTGGTGTTCGGGTTGGAGGATGATGCTCAGGACGGGGCGGACCACGTCGACGCCCACCGTTCGATCTTCTTCGTCGCCGGTCCTTACGTTAAACACGGCGCCGTAGTTTCGACGCCCTATACCACGGTTAATCTTCTGAGAACGATCGAGGATATTCTGGGGACGGATCACTTGAATGTTCGCACTGCCACAGCAGCGCCGATGAGTGATCTTTTCGATCTCTCGCAAAAGCATTGGGATTTCAAAGCGATCGCCTCTGATTACCTGAAGAATACGACGTTACCAATCCCAAGTGGCGCCTACGCCAGTAAAGCGACCCCACGACCCACTCACGATGCTGCGTATTGGGCATCAAAAACCAAAGGATTCGATTTCAGCGTTGAGGATCATTTAGGGAACGTTGAGAAGTTCAATCGGATCGTCTGGGAGGGACTGAAAGGATCAGCACCTTATCCCACGCAGCGCACCGGAGTCGACCTGCGCCAGAACCGGCAACAGTTGCTGCTCCGCGCGTCTACCGGAGCGAACGCCGGCAGTTAGTTTTCTATCGAGGACAGATTGAAGGTAGCCAGCCTCGAAAACTTTCGAGGCTGCTGCTTTTTTTTGGAGGGATGAATTCTCGCTCATCCCCCTGCTAGGGGAACGAATCCCCCAACTGCCCCGGATGAGCGGGAACTCATCCCTGCCGAGACTCAACCCGGCTCCACCTGAACGAAAACGTGGTCGTCCTGCAGGACCACCCCAAAGGTCTGCACCGGCTCTGTTGCTGGCGGTGTCAAAGCTTCTCCGGTCCGCAGATCAAAACAAGCACCGTGCAAGGGGCACTCCACCGTCTGTCCGTCAACGTGCCCCTCCGACAATGATGCCTCGGCGTGCGTACAAACATCGCTAATGGCAAATAACGCTCCCTCCACGTTAAATACCGCGATCGGTGGATTGTCTATCCGTCTCACTTCACCGGGACCCAGCTCAGAAATTCGGCAAACTCTCTGCAACGCCATCTTCTTCAATGCCTCCTGATCCGAATATGTGGCAATGAAGCGGTTAATCCAAGAGGCAGGAGCGCTACAGAGGAGATTGGTGGGCGCTTCGTCCTCTTACTGGTCGTCGTCCTCGTTCTCGGCTGGGCTCTACTTCACCCGTGAAGCGGAGTATGGAATAGTGGGGTTTTGGGTTGTCGGATCTCGAAATTCTAACCGCTCCGGCCCAACAACGATTCGCGAGGACGAGGACGAAGCGCCCATCTGCTATTTGCTATTCTCCCCCTCTACGCGCCAGCCGGAAAGAACTCGGTGTCGTGAATCCGGCCATAGTCCGCCGTGTAAGTACCATCCGGGTTTTGGCTGTAGATATCGACAAAACGGTGGTCCCACAAAATTTCTTCGAACGTATAGTCGGCTTGACTCTGGATCGGCGCTACGATCACCGTGTCGATACACACGACAGATGCTAAAAGGCGCATATCGGCGTGCTGCAACTGCTCACGCGTCCAGCCATATAATGGACTAGTTTCATCGATCCGATGCCGCACAACCAGGGCGACCGGAAACGAGATTACCCGGTCAAAATGTAGTTTGAGGTGATAAAATCTCCGCATATCATCCCCTTCTTTGGTCGGTTCGTTGCGAATCATCATCACGCGAAACTCGGCTTCAGCCATGGTGTGATGGCGGAGGTTGGCGACGCGGATCATCAAATTCGGATAACCGTCAAAGAGGCCCACAGTCGCAATCTTACTAAACAAGATCTTAGCCATGGGCCGGGAAAAACGGATAAAGATGAGGCCGGTGATAACGGCCATCCCGAACATCCCTACCATGATTTCCAACGTGGCAATGCTGTGGCCATAGAGCGAGTCCGGGTACATGTGGCCGTACCCAACCGTGGCAAAGGTTTCGACGCTGAAAAAGAACCCATCCAGGAATGAGCCTGGATGCATTTCTGCAATTCCTTTGCCGCCCAGGACGTAGAGCACCGCAAAGATGATGTTGACGATCATGTAACTGCCAAACACCAGACCGGCAAATTGCGGCCAACTGAGGCTAAGCACCCAGTGGTAAGTATCACGCCAATCGAACCGATCGGCGTTGATTTTTAAAAACTCACTCTTACCAAATCGGACGGATATAGGAGATGGCTTTCTCATCTTAGTTAGTCTAGTAGTCTCCCAGGACCGGATGTGGGTTACAAGGTTGGTGGAGGGGTCAGTCGTCGTCATAGTCGTCCTCGTGCTCGTCGTCGTCCTCGTCCTCGAGAAGCGTTGGTCACCCGCGTGTTAGAGTCTCAAGACGCCAATCAGGGAATGTCCTGGTAGTCCGTTTCCACATCACACGTGAAGCACATGCCCAGGAGACTACCGAGGACGAGGACGACGACGAGCACGAGGACGATTCCTCTCACCCCCCGAACCGGCTCGACAAAAAAACGGTTCCATGGAAAATCAATAGGACCATTCCCCCAGGATGAAAGACGTCACTCCCGACTTCTTCCCGCCAATTCCGATCGACAATGACCCATCGAAGCCGATGTACGTCCAATTGTACGATTGGTTTCGATCCGCCATCATCAGCGGCCGGTTGCGACCCGGACAAAAAGTTCCCTCCAGCCGGCAACTCGCCTCCGAGCTAAAGGTTTCTCGGATTACTATACTAAGCGCGTTTCAGCAGTTGCACGCCGAAGGTTATTTAGAAGGGTCGGTCGGCTCGGGAACTTACGTCGCAAAATCTATCCCGGATCATGCCGTTAAACTGACACTAGGTGATGCTCTGCGAACGTTGCCCTCGGACGCGGAGCACGGGCCGCGCAGGGTTTCAAAATTAGGAACGAAATTTTTATCATCACCAGCAATACCGCGAGGATTTCGCCCTTTTCAGGTAGGTCTGCCCGCACTTGACCGCTTCCCGAGAACAATCTGGTCGAGGCTCCTGATCCGGCATTCACGACAGACCAAGAAAGAGCTGATGGCGTATGGCAACCCCATGGGCCGCTTAGCTTGCCGCGAAGCCGTTGCGGAATATCTGAGCATGGTGCGAGGAGTGCGCTGTCAGCCGGCCCAGATCATGATCGTGACGGGCTCCCAGCAAGCCTTGGATATTGCCGCGCGCGTTTTGCTAGATCCCGGCGACCCCGTTTGGCTCGAAGAACCATGCTATCCAGGAGCAGTCCGAGCGTTTGCTGCGGCGGGCGCTCGCCTAGTACCGGTACGGGTAGATCTGGAAGGGCTAGACGTAAATCGAGGTATCAAGCGATGTCCCGACGCGCGCGTTGCGGTCGTCACTCCCTCGCATCAATTCCCACTGGGAATGACCATGAGTGCGACCCGACGCGTTCTATTGCTGGATTGGGCCACACGCAAGGGTTCATGGATTGTCGAAGACGACTATGACAACGAGTTTCGCTTTGGCGTACGGTCGATTGCTTCCCTGCAGGGCCTGGATACAGATGAAAGAGTCATTTACGTTGGAACCTTCAGCAAGGTTCTATTCCCATCGCTTCGCATCGGATATCTGATTGTTCCGATTGATCTTGTCCCGGCGTTCTCGCGCATCCGGGAAACATCGGA
This sequence comes from Chthoniobacterales bacterium, assembly GCA_036378375.1. Lineage (GTDB taxonomy): Bacteria > Verrucomicrobiota > Verrucomicrobiia > Chthoniobacterales > JAFAMB01 > JAFAVN01. The sequence continues at coordinate 3,979 of DASUWQ010000510.1, read as the reverse complement.
TATCTTTCCGCCTCCCCTGCATCAGGAAGTCTTGACCGACTTCATCCGGGAAGGACATCTAGAGCGGCATGTACGACGCATGCGTACGCTTTACATGGAACGGCATGACACGCTAGTGGCGGAGATTCGAAGGCGGTTGGGATCAAATTTCGAGGTGGTAACGGCTAATGCGGGAACCTATCTAGTTATGCTATTGCCGGAAGATTTCCAAGATACCGTTGTCGCGGAGAAAGCGATTCAATCGGATATCTCCACGGTACCCCTATCGATTTGCTACCAAGAAGAGCCTCGCAAACAGGGCCTGATTCTGGGTTATGCCGGCGTCAATCGAAAACAGATTCAAGACGGAATGAGCAAACTCGCGAAAATCCTTAGGGCCTGAATCTTTGGAGATTGAGCGTGAGGACTAACAAATCGTCCCGGAGCGGAAACAGCCCAGCCGGACAAACCGGATCGCTTCATCGAAGAGCAGGATTTTCGATAGCCACGACCAAGCTTGCCGGCATAGGCCTACTCCAACGGATGCATAAGGCAAACAGTGGCATTGTGGTAGGACCACTTTTTGAAATAAAGATAGAACCACTTTTGCCTTTACCGGCCCGCGGATAGAGCAGTGGCTTAGAACTTTTTCTCCACGGAAACATAGAAGAACCGCATCACCGGGTTACCGACATTGGCATCATAGTTACCCTGCACGTTGTCTACCGAGAGCGGCGGGTAAGTATCGAAGATATTATTGATGCCAAAGGTGAGCGTGGTATTCGCTAACAGATTCCTCAAGCCCCAAGGCGAAGCCTGCCGCGGGGGAGCAACTGCTTGTTCTCCTACAACTCTTTTCCCCTCTTTATCATAGCCCGGTTTCGGGGTCTCCGGGGTAATCTGCTCTGGCTGACCGAACTTGTATGAGATCTGCCAGTCTATCGTCGTCCAGTTCCCAATGACATGGATGTAGCCTGGAAAATCCAAGCCGGCTGCCGCTGCCGGATTAGTTCCGTTGAACGTATTGTTCGCATCAAGCTCCCATCCGGTATAGTGAAGAGTGAACCCGGTTCTCACGGTATCGCCGCCGAAGACGGTCTTTGAATAGAAAGCACTTGCTAGCAGCTTGAGGTTGGGCGCACCGAACGTATCGGTTACGTCAAAAACCCGATAGAAAAATGAGCCATTCGGCAGCAGACCCTGCACCGTTTTTTGGCTGATATTGTAGAGGTAGCTACCATCGAACTCCAGTTCGAGTTTACCCCAATTGAATTCTTTCGTGTTGTAAGTGAACCCGAACTCGATTCCGTCGTTTCGGCTGTCCCCTAAGTTCAAGTACGTATTAACGATTTCAACTAACTGGCCGTTAGGGCCACGAACCACAAAATTGCCCGCGGGCGCGCTACTGCCTAAGTCAACAATGTCCTGTTGGGTTAGCGTGCCAATCACATTATGCTGATCGATTTGAAACCAGTTAATGTAGACGCTGAACCCGTTTGCCCATCCCCAAGGACTGCGATCAGGATCGGTTGAGCCGGGGCTCCAAACCGCTCCTAAATAGTAGGTGTACGCGTTCTCAGGCTTAAGCCGGGGATTGCCGTTTGTCGGCGCAACTACGGTCTGCTGCCCAAGTTGTGGGTTCTTGGGGTCAACCACCACCGCCTCTCCCGGCAGTGGGGCGCCGAATAGCTCAGCTAACGATGGCGCCACAAAGCCTTCCGAATACGTTGCTCTGAAGGTCAGATCATTAAAGGGTTTGTAGCGTATCGCGAACTTGGGTTTGGCAGCACTACCGAAGTCGCTGTAGTAATCCTGGCGCTCCGACACCTGGATATCAAGGTTACGCAGACCGGGCCAGGACCATTGGTTACCAAGGATGGGGATGTCGACTTCGCCGAAGATGCTCCAGATATAACGACGCGCACTGGTCAGCTGACCAACAGTAAATTGGAAGCCGGCTATGTTCCCATTTTTACTATTGGCGTCTTCATTCTGGATTAGTTCCTCACTCCGGTACTCGAATCCGCCCGCCACCGACAGCGGACCGGCTGGAAGTTCGATCAGGGTGCCGCCGGCGGTGAGATGATACTGCAGGATATCGCTGCGATTGTCCTCCCAAATGCTGGTAACGAGCTGTTTATCGCCATAGAACGCGCGATTTGGTCCAACGACCGACTCGTCCGCGAACGGATTGAAGAATTGGCCGATATGACCGGGTAAAGTGCCGTTGAGAGCCGCGTTAAGGCCGCTAACGGTAAAAAAGTTATCGTTCGTTTCAGTTCCGTCACTCTCTCCATAAAGAATGTTTGCATCGATGATCCAGCTATTCCAAGGCAGTTGTATCGTGGCGCCGGCAACTTCCCGGACCGTGGTGATAGTCGTATCGGATCGAAGCGGACCAAACTCGCCCAGCGCCAAGCCATCGACAGTTAAGGGTATATGAAAAGGATTGTAGGGATTGTTTGCCGGCACCGTAACGCCACCACTATTGAAGGGGCTGGGAGGATAAATCCCTTGATTCGGGCCAAACGAGCTCAATTCTTCGTTCCGCTGGATCAGGATGCTGTTGTACAGTTTAAGCCAGCTGGTCGGCTCATAGTTAATTTTAACCATCCCACCCAGCCTGCTTTCGCGAGGAAGAAGTTGAACGTACTTCTCATCGAAACTAGAGATGGACGGACCATTGATCGAAAAATCAGCTGTAGATACCGGCGGAACTGTCCCCGGCAGAACTTGGTAGAAGTTACCGGCGGCATCATTGAAATTACCAGCGTAGGTTGGGAAAATAGGATGGCTCGGATACTTAAAGCTCAGCAGATTGAAATTGACGTTGTTGAAAGGCCGATCTGAAAACATGATTGGTCCTGAGGAATAGTAATCGAGCGCAGCCGTGATACTTACCTTCGACGTATCGCTGAGTTTCTGGCTGATTCCCCCCACAAAGCTACCGTGATACGTCTCGTCGTCGCCTCGCTGGCTGATGCCGTAGTAGTTGAAGATGTCGACGCCGTTATAGTCATCCTTCAGGATGACGTTGATAACGCCCGCAACTGCGTCCGTGCCATAGGTAGCACTGCCTCCATCGTTCAAGATTTCGATCCGGTCGATCGCTGCCAAAGGGAATGAATTCAGATCGACAAAACTGATGGTCGCCGCGGTGCTGGCTTGCGCGAAAGGGTAAGCCGGATAGCGAAGACCATCGACGAGTACGAGCGTATCGTTAGGCGGAAGCCCTTTCAGGCCAACTGAGGCTGACCCCGGCGAGAAACTGAATCCAGTGGTGGTATTCGGGCCAAAATTACCAACTGCGCCCGGCAAAGCCTGCAAAACGTCAGTAGCAGTTTGGTAGCCGGTTTTCTGGATGTAGTCCTGATCGTAGGTAGTCACCGGTTGGGGACCATCGCCCACTCGCGGAATAAGATAACCAGTTACGGTTATCTGCTGAAGCTCGTTGCCTTCAGCAGGTGTAGCGCCGGGCTGACTGGCCGCCGTTGTTTCACTGTTTTGCGCTTGAGAGGTGACTAGGAGGAGCCTCAAAACCGTGGCCAACCCCGCAGCTAAGCATAGCTTTCGACTATTGATCATTACTCTTCCTTGGTTCTCTCTTGTTTCGGGTAGAGGAGAAGCGGCCTACGACTGCCGTTCGGCAACTAGGCCTATCTTAAAAAGTGGGTCGGCAAAATAGCCGGTTCGAAAAAAAATGATACTACCACTTTTGCAAACAGGATGAAGCACAGCTCCGGCCTCCCGGACTGGTTAAGTCGCGGTGATGCCCAGCTCCGTACGAGCGAAATATTTATAACCTGCGTCCGGAAAAGGCGACCAGCTCCGCAGGAGCGACAGCTAATGGAGGCCCTGCCCATATGCCGCTCCTAGCGGAGCTTGTCGCCATTGGTGTTGCCGTTGCTATAAAGATTTCGCTCCTACGGAGCTGTCTTTCCGATCGCCGTGTCCTTCAGGTTAATGGTCTCGAGAGTTCTTCCCTTCGATTATGATAGAG
>DASUWQ010000509.1:0-3347 GCA_036378375.1 Chthoniobacterales bacterium | reverse complement strand
CGTCGCTCCCGGCCTTAGCAGGCGTCCGGCCGGGAACGTCACGGTCAATTAAGCCGCGAGAGCCAGTTCTTGATTGGCGTTTGATTTTTTGACTCGATTTTTAACGAGGCCAACGAGTCGTCCTCGGCATGCGATCCGGTTATCAGACCTTCAGTCGAAACCAGTACGCCCCCGTCTAGGGAGATCATTATGCTACCCCGTTCAAGACGAGGCTGCAACCTGAACCTGAAGGGAGAAATGGAGTGTCGAAGCCGTGGGTACCGGCCAGGGGAATCCGACTTTCAGTGGCCAGCCGACTCATTGAGGAATTCCGTCAGCGATCTCCAGTACTCCTCGTTGCCCGCGGTCTTGCCCCAGAGGACGCGAGAGCCATGGGCACCTTCTGCTTTGGGTTTGTATTGGGTTACATATTCTTTGCCAACGTGCTTCATCAGCCTCGTCGTCTCGGCAATCTCTTTTTTGGCTGACGTCACATAAACCGACTTTTTCAGGTCCCGAAGTGATTCGGCCAACTTGTTTCCTTTGAGATAGTCGCCAGGACTGAACACGATGACAGTTTTTACTTTCGGATTTCGCACGGAAATCAAGAGCGCCAGCGATGCAGAATATGAACTGCCTACCAGTATAATGGGGCGCCGGCCGTTCTGGGAGTAAGCATAGTCGATGGAAGCTTCGATATCCGGTTTGGCATCCAGATATCCTGTCTTCAAGCCGTTTCGTCTCGCTTGACCGTAAGTTTCATTGACTATGCCCAACACATTCATTCCCGAACGCTGATCGATGGCCATACAGGAAAAGCCCAAAACGTTGAATTTTGCCGCGGTTTCTCGATATTCGCCTCTGTTGAAATGTGACCGGTGGCACAACAGCATGAATTCTCGGGCCCCGGGAACTAAGTAAAGATCGGCCGTGATTGGCAGGTCGTCTTTTGAGCTGAAGCGTACAGTATGGGGCACGGGTCCCTTTTCTACCTTCACCTTGGTCTTTCGCCAACCCGTAAAGAAAGCTATTACTCCCGTAGCAAGGAAGAGTTTGGTGAAGCATGCCTCTAAGGCAGCAAGTGTAGAATTGACCGAATTCTCCCAGCAATAGGCAATTTGACGTCGCCTGCTCCGCCCTGTGGTACTGTCTCAGTTTCGCGCGGAAATCGTGTTGATCTCGGCTAACACGCACTGGGTAACAGTTTCCGGTAAGGGAGCGAACTTGAGGTCAGGCGCCCAGTCGTTTAAAACTCCGCAAGACTACCTCCGGCGCGACTACCTATTGGCGCGACTCAGCAACCGCTTTTATTCGCTTCAGCTGGAAGCGACGCCCCTGACGGATCACCTCCGCCGCCGAAGAGATATTCGGGCCGAATTCCGTCGATTCGGAAATAAGTCTGCATCCGTCACCGACAGGAATCAGAAGCCAAGCGTGATAAGACCGGACACCTGATCCGTCGACATGCGTACTGAACCACCCCAAACGCTTGTTCGGAACAAATTCGGCCACTGTGCTCGCAAGGCGGACGCCAAATGTGGTCCAGACAAATCTGCAACCTGGCCGTAGAACGTGTTCGGAATTCAAAATTGTAACGTCGTGTGAGTTCGAGTACCAGCGCGGCCATTGTTCCGCTGCGACCAGGTAGTCCCAGACGGTTGCAGGACTGGCGTGAATTACCACCTCATCATGCGTGAAGAGATCAGCTTTTGTTGGTGAATAACCTGCCGGCCACTGGACTTCGGTCGATGCCGGCGCGGGGTTGGCAGCGTCGACGCGGCTGACGAAAAAGTTGAGCGCGATGATCGCCTTCAAGGCGCAACCCAGTCTCTGGGAAGCAAATTGAATATACCGGCGTCTCATATTTGTTTACGTCGTCGGTTTTGCACGTAACGCCTGTCCGATCACTTCGGTGAGAATACACCTAATTTATCGGTGCGACTCACAAACCGCTTTTCATTGCTTTAGTTCGTGCTGCATGCGCTGGCGGACAGTGCCGGAGTACGAAGCGATGGGACCGTATTCCACCAATTCAGATATTACTTTGCAGCCGTCAGCGACAGAGATCAGTAGCCAGGCACGATAAGCGTAGATACCTGAACTATCTGTATGAACGTCATAATACTCCAAACGCTCGTTCGGAACATATTTTGCCACCGTGCTCTCAAGAGGAACGCCAACGGTCATCCACCTAAATTTTGAATGCGGACCCAGGACCTTTTCAGGAGTTACGATTCTAACATTCTGCGCATTCGAATACCAGGTGGGCCATTGTTCCACTGCGATCAACCACCCCCCAAACGGTTGAAGGACTAGCACGGATCACTACCTCATTATACGCGTATATATCCGCAGTTTTTGGTGAATAGCCCGGCGGCCAATGGACTTCCGTCGAAGCTTGCGCGGGCTCATTGGTGTTGGCATCGACCCGGGTCATGAAAATGCTCAACCCAGTGATCGCGATCAGGCCGGCGAACATTCTCCTTGAAGGAAATTGGACACGATATGAAGATCGCCACCCCATCAAGAAACACGATTGCACCGCTGGCAAAACTGTTTTGCCAGCCTTTAAGGTCAAAGAGTCTGCGCAGGCAGTTCTCATTCCAATCTGTGCCTCTGAGCGCGTAGAAAATGCTTCGGGGGAATTGTCCTAGACTAAAGACTGATCTCTCTTCGAGCGTCCTATGTAAACCGGTTTTTGGCTGGTTGCGCCGATTTGATGGCTCGGAAATTTCGATTTCTCTTTCGGCCACATTTAGTAAGGAATTGGTTGGCGCACCAAGGACGTGATCTTCATCGTCACGTCTTGTCCTCGACCGAAGATTGCAACAGCAGTACAATCGCAATGCAAAGAATTAAAGGGAATCACCATGGCGATAGATTACGGCCGGCCGCCGAAAGACGGTTTCGCGAAACTGGTATCGGAACTTCTGGTCGAAGATCTTTGCGAAAGCCTCTATTTCTGGCGTGAGGTCCTCGGTTTCCAAATCGCTTATCAGCGCCCGGAGCAGAGATTTGCTTATTTAGAGAGGTCTGACGGCGCACAAATCATGTTGTGCGAGCGATCGGCAGGAAGATGGGAAACCGCGGCGATGGAAAAGCCATACGGTCGTGGTGTGATGTTCCAAATTTATATCTCTTCGATCGATCCAATCATCGATCGCTTAAAGGATTTGCGAGTGCCAATCTATGCCGGTCCGAGGGAAGCATGGAGACGGTATGGTGACCGCGAAGGAGGTAAACGAGAAGTGATTGTTCTGGATCCTAATGGTTATCTCGTCATGTTGGCCGAAGACCTCGGTGAGAGACCTCTGTAGCGGTCGAGAACTGCCTTTTCCAAATCCTGCGTCTTGAATTTCTAAGACGTC
>DASUWQ010000508.1:0-3364 GCA_036378375.1 Chthoniobacterales bacterium | reverse complement strand
GCATCTGACCTTTGTCATCTGTTATCCGCTTCGGCTATCGGCTGGTTGCCATTCCGCGAAGCGTTCGGCTATTTCTTTGCGATTCGGCGGTGACCTATTCAAGTTAAAGCTTATGGATCGCGTTGCTTCGACTCGTGAGATCGATAAATCCACCATTCCAGAGCCGGTTACGCTGCCGTTGATTGCCTCTTGGATTCTGGCTGGAATCGCCTTGCTGCTTATCCCGTTCTTCCATCTAATCTCAGCACTGATCGCTGGGCTTTTGGTTTATGAACTCGTCTCTTTGCTCGCCCCTATCATCGAGCGTCACTTGATTAATCGCTGGTCTCGCTTGTTAGCAGTGGTCGCTCTTGCCATCCTGACTATCACGGCGCTCATTCTAGCCGGCTTAGCTATCACTGCTTTTGTTAAGAGCGAGATCAAAACTCCACAGGCGCTATCCACGAAACTGAACGAGATCCTCACCGAAGCGCGCGGTCAGCTGCCTTCTTTCATGGGCGAGAGCTTTCCCGGAGATGCCGACGACCTTAAAACATTCGCGTCCAATTGGGTCGATGAGCATGCCAAAGAGATACAGGAATTTGGTAACAATGTTCTGCACTTTTTCGTCAGGGGTTTTTTCGGGATGATTATCGGCGGATTAATCTCGGTGCTTGAAGTCACGCAAGGAACTAACTCTAAACCGCTAGCATCAGCGTTAAACGAACGAGTCTCCCGGTTTGCGATTGCGTTTCGCCGGATCGTCTTTGCCCAATTCCAGATCTCGGCGTTGAACACGGTACTGACTGGAATCTTTATATTCGCGGTCTTACCCGCGCTTGGCATTCATTTGCCGCTCAGTAAAACGTTAATCGCTATCACCTTCTTTGCCGGTTTGTTGCCCGTGATCGGTAATCTAATATCGAACACCGCTATCTTCATCGCCGGGCTTTCGGTTTCAATCTATGCCGGTCTGTTCGCGCTAATCTTCTTGGTTGTGATCCATAAGCTCGAGTATTTTTTCAATGCCCGAATCGTGGGATCCAGCATTTACGCACGTGCCTGGGAACTCTTGATCGCCATGCTGGTGATGGAAGTCGCTTTTGGCATCGGTGGACTAGTGATTGCACCCATCTACTATGCCTACCTGAAGCGGGAGCTAGCAGATCGAAACCTCGTATGAGCCCGTTCCCGGATCATGTCTCCTGGGCTATTGGCTATCGGTCATGGCGCTGCGCGGTAAGCGCGGCGCCTATCCCCATTTCTTTCCGATCTCGTCGAGACCGGCCTTCTGAAGATCGGCGGAGCCCATAACGACTCTAAATTCGACCTTGGCGTTGAAAGTAAGGAACCAAGGTTCGGCTAAAGCGGGGACCATTGATGGATCCGACATTTCAACTATCATCACGCCGCCGCGACCGCCATCTTTCTCCGTAAAATAGATCGCTTCCGGTTTAACTTCGTCGAGAATCCGTCCGAGTTTTTGACCGGCGGTGCCGTCTCTTACAAAAGTATTAAAAGGTTCGTGCGGAATGGTGATATTGAGGAGCATTCGCATAGGGGGGTAGCGATCGTCTCAGAGCGAGGCGGGTTAGTCGAGCGTAATGCGGCCAGTGCTCCTGCAGAAACGGCAACCACGCGGTCGTGCGTAAGCTCCGTAGGAGCGAAATCTTTATAGCTCACGCCGAAAGAAAACGGCGAGCTCCGTAGGAGTGACATCTATTTGGAATGCCGGCCACGTGGGTGGGCGATCTTAGATGCCGCTCCTAACGGAGCTAATCCGCTATAAAATTGGTGTTGCTATAAAGATTTCGCTCCTACGGAGCTAGGCATCTGCAGTCTAGCCGCTACTGTCATTCAGTCCCTTCGGGACCAAAACATTCGGGCCCTTAGCTTGACGCCCCAGCCCTCAATCTCTGGCTGTCGCGTTTTTAAAGACGTGGCCCTAAATCTTCCCGCTGTTAAGACGTAAATTCACAATACGGAAAGATTACAAAGGCCACAAAGACAGAGGATATTTTACAGAAGGCAACGAAGGTAACGAAGGGGTTGTCGGCGCGGATTTGGCTTACCATCCATCACTCCACTTAGGCCCCAGCTCCTAAGCAAGCATGCTTTCGCAAAACGCCGTAATCAGCGGGTGGGGATGTTCCGGTGTGGAGGCCGTTTGCGGAACGTACAATGTAGCAAGGAAGAACGGATGATCCGGCAACTCTAGGACCCGCGCCTCCGCCTTTCTGGGATCGGCCGATGGAGAGACCTCAGTGTCATCCCAACCAGATATAACTAAGCCGGCTGACTCCAGCGGTTCCCGATACTCTGGGTTGAGACCGAAACTACAATAATAAGACTCAACTATCTCGGTGGCTCGATAAAAGCTGGCTGCCCGGCTTCCTGGTTTAAGCCGGATGGCCAATTTTTTTCCTACCAATGAACAAGTTAAAGGCGTCACGATGAGATTGGAGGCATTCAGATCGTATTCCGCGTGCATCGCGTCATTGATGCCTAACACGTTCCGCGCGAATTCCAGAACCGCATGCTGAAACCCGGCGCAAGTCCCGATAAAAGGTTTTCGCTCCAATCGGGCCCAACGAATCATTTGCAAGGCGCCGTCTAAACTTGCATACGGACTACCCGGACTGCACCAAAAGCCTGCGAACTGGTTAAGATCAACTGGCTGATCGGTGGGGAGCCATTCGATTGCCGCTGATATTCCGTGCCTGGCAAAGCCATGCCTGAGCGCTTCATTGGTTGCCAGATGCGTTGGATTGTTCGGTTGAAAGTCCCCGATAATTCCGATGCGAGGAGTGATCATAAGCAAGAATTGACATTAGACTGACATGAATCAAATCGAACATTTTCATACTGTATATGCACAGATTAGAACCCCCCATCCGGACCTTGCGCCTTTTGCAGGTGATTGCTGAGGGTCACGGCTTGGTACAGGCAGCGGATAAGATCGGGATGTCCCAGTCGACTGCCAGTCATGCCATTGCCGCACTGGAACGTTCGTTTGGTGTCCAGTTGTTTGCCAGAAATAGCGGCCAGCTGAGGCTGTCGCGGATCGGAGAACAAATCTTGCCGTATGTACGCCAGATTCTCGGATCACTGGATGCTATCACAGAGCGGATCGTTTCTGAATCCGGTCTGCAAAAAGGAACATTACGCATCGCCGTCGTCCCCAGCATAGGTAGCTCCGTCATCCCAGGATTGCTACGGGAATTCGCGAAGTTGTACCCAGGAATCGATGTCGCTCTACTCGAAGGGACCGACCACGAAGTGGCAGAGTGGGTGCGACAAAAGATGAGTCATTGCGGTTTTGCCGCTTTACCTGTTGCCACGGTGAGTACAGAACCAATTGGTCAAGATGAATGGATGGCCATCG
>DASUWQ010000507.1:0-4662 GCA_036378375.1 Chthoniobacterales bacterium | reverse complement strand
GTCTCGACCTCCAACCACTTGCCGGCCGGCGAAGGAGTCACACCCGCGGTCCAGATCACGGTCTTGCTGGCGATACGTTCACCGGCAACGATCACACCGTCCTCGTCGATCTCGTCCACGCCTCGCTCCAAAAGGATTTCGACCCCGAGACTTTTAAGCCTCTGATTAGCGGCCTCGGACAGATTCTCCGAAAAGGAGCCTAAAATGCGTTTCGATCGATCCACCAGCACGACTCGCGCACTCGTTGGATCGATCCGCCGAAAGTCCGATTTCAAGCTGTTCCGGACCAGAGAGGCAATGGCAGCCGCCATTTCAACTCCGGTGGGGCCGGCGCCAACTAATACGAAAGTCAGTAAATCCCGATGCAGGCTAGGATCCTCCTCGGCTTCGGCTTGCTCGAAAGCCTTTAGGATCTTGTTCCGAACCGCAACCGCATCAGCCAGAGATTTCAGACCCGGTGCATAACGCTCGAATTCGTCGTGCCCAAAGTAGCTGTGATGTGCGCCCGTAGCCAAAATGAGAGAATCATAGGAAAGCGGTACATCCTTCCTATCGACATCACTAACAAAGACCTGTCGAGCCTCCTTATTCACCCCGCTAACTTCTCCCATTAAGACGGTTACATTGCTTTGGTCGCGCAGTATGTTCCGGATCGGGGACGCGATCTGTCCCGGACCGAGCACGGCCGTCGCGACTTGATACAGGAGCGGCTGGAACAGGTGGTGATTGGAACGATCAATCAAGAAAACGCGCACCGGGGCGTGCCGAAGAGCCTTGGCAGCGGCTAAACCGCCAAATCCTCCGCCGACAATAACAACAGTGTGAGGCTGCTCCGTCATATATTAGAAATATTCACCACAAAGACAGGAAGAACACTAAGTTAAGAGTCAGGATCGTCTTGAATTCTGTTCTTGGTGCTCTTTGTGCCTTTGTGGTGTAATTGGTTTGCTATTGCCGCAGCACAAACGTCTCCATGGCGTAGGCAAAGCCTTCCTGTTCGTTGGTATGACTAACAAAATTAGCTTCTGCTTGGACCGCCTCGCTGGCGTTCCCCATCGCGATGCTCATCCCGCTCTTCTCGAACATCAGCACGTCGTTGGGCATGTCGCCGATGGTCGCGATGCTGCTGGTGGGTATCAGATAAACCCCGGATAGAAAATCGACTACACTCCCTTTGTTGGCCGCGGGATGAGTTACATCCAGATAGTATGGCTGCGACCGAGCTGCAGAAACCTGGTGACCTAATTCCTCCTGAACCACTTTCTCGCAAGCCGCCACCGCTTCATGGTCATCACTCACACCGACAATCTTGGCCGTCTGTCCAACGTACGGGGAATAATCCGAAGCGACTTCGGGTTTGAATCCAACGGTCCAGGCTTCGCGATCGACATGCGGCCCTTTTGGATCCTGCACATACCAGACGGTGTCGGTGTAGAGCCATGCGACTAAGCCATGGCTGGTAATCAATTCAAGCGCCCGCGCAGCGGCGTCTTTAGGCAGATCGCGAGTGACAATCGGATCCAGCCGAGGCGTGACATAAACGCCACCGTTAAACCCGGCCACCACCGTCGTCAGGGTTAAATCCTTAATCACAGTTTGCATACCGCCGGGTGGCCGCCCGCTCGTGATAGCAAAAGTAATTCCTGCCTCCTTCAGCTTGGCCACCGCTGCTTTGGCTTTAGCGGTTAGCACTTTCTCCTGGGTCACGAGTGTCCCGTCGACATCTGCCAGGACCAACCTAATCGGATCTTTGTTCGTGTAAGGTTTCATTCTGTACGTTTCACTGTTCACGGTTCACAGCCCGCGCTTTCCAGCTCCGGAGGAGCGCAATATTTATAGTAATCACCGTTACAAAATCGTGACCAGCTCCGTAGGAGCACATTCAAGTTGGGGTCTCATCCGAACGGACGAAGCTAACCCTAGTCGGGGTAGGCGGTCTCGTCACCATAATATGTCGCTCCTATGGAGCTATTCGCAATTGGTGACCGGATTGCTATAAATATTTCGCTCCTAGCGGAGCTACCGTTTTCTGACGGTAAGCGGCTAACTACTAGCTCCCGCTAGCACTTCCTTCGCCACCGCCACCACTTGGTCTGGGACAAAACCGAATTTCTTTTGTAGTTCCTTCAGCGGAGCCGATGCCCCAAACGTATGCATACCGATCACGCGGCCTTTCTCGCCAACGTAACGGTCCCAGCCGAAAGTCGAGGCCTGCTCAATCGCGACCCGCGCTTTAACATTAGGCGGCAGAACACTATTGCGGTAATCCGCGGTCTGCCGTTCAAAGATATCCCAAGAGGGCATCGAGACGACCCGAGCTTTGACCCCTTCTTTAACTAGCTGCTCGTAAGCATCCACAGCCAAGCTGACCTCACTGCCAGACGCGATTAATATGACCTCCGGATTGCCTCCGGGCGCATCCGCTAAGATGTAAGCACCCTGAGCGACACCGTTGGCCGGCTCGTACTTTCCCCGGTCCAGAGTCGGCAAAGGTTGCCGTGACAGAGCGAAGACCGCTGGCTGGTGGCGTAGCTGCAGGACATAACGATAAGCTTCGACGACTTCGTTGGCATCACCGGGCCGCAATGTTACCAAGCCGGGAATAGCCCTTAACGAGGCCAACTGCTCGACCGGTTGATGGGTTGGACCGTCTTCTCCGTCACCCATCGCATCGTGAGTGAAGACCATAATCGTGGGCAACTCCATAAGCGCGGATAGTCGGATGGCAGGCCTCGCGTAATCACTAAAAATAAAAAACGTTGCGCCGAAAGGGCGCAGCTTCGAAAGCGCTAATCCGTTAACCACCGCCCCCATGGCATGCTCCCGGATGCCAAAATGCAGATTTTTACCACCGGGACTATCAGCCTGAAAGTCTCCAGCCCCGTTGAACTTCAAGGTCGTTTTGTTAGACGGACCGAGATCGGCCGATCCTCCCAAAAACCAGGGTATATTCTGCGCCAGAATGTTCAGCACTTTGCCAGAAGCTTCCCGGCCCGCGATACCCTTGGGATCAGCAGGGAAAACCGGTAAATTCTGGTCCCACCCGGCCGGTAACTCCCGACGTTGCATGAGATCAATTTCTTTGGCTAGGTCGGAATTCTTAACCGCGTAAGATCCGAGCAGATCGGCCCATTGATGGCGTGCTTTGGCACCGCGAGCACCGATGCCCGCGTCGAAATGTTCCCGGACTCCGTCCGGCACCAAAAACTTCGCGTCTTCCGGCCATCCGTAAGTGCGCTTCGTAAGTCGGACCTCATCCTCACCCAACGGTTCACCATGCGCCTCCGCCGTATCTTGCTTATGAGGGGAACCATAACCGATGTGGCTGTCCAGGATGATGAAGGTTGGGCGATCCGTTGTTCGCTTGAAGACTTGGAGAGCGCTCTCGATCCGCTCGATATCATTGGCGTCACCGACCCTGAGAACATTCCAGCCATACCCTTGGAACCGGGCAGCGATATCCTCTGTGAAAGTAATCCGAGTGTTGCCTTCGATCGTGATGTGATTGTTATCGTAGACCCAGCAGAGGTTGCCTAAACCGAGATGACCCGCGAGTGACGCAGCTTCCGAAGCGACTCCTTCCATCATACAGCCATCCCCGCACACTGCGTAGATGCGATAGTCAAAAAGATTGAAGCCAGGCCGATTGTACCGGCTCGCCAGCCACTTCTGGGCGATGGCCATGCCGACACTGGTAGCGACACCTTGGCCAAGCGGGCCGCTGGTCGTCTCCACTCCGGACACCCAATGGTACTCCGGATGCCCAGGCGCCTTGCTATCGAGCTGCCGGAACCGTTTGATATCGTCCAACGTGACGGAGGGTTGTCCGAGTCTTTCGTAGTCAGCGTTCACTGCTTTCGTACCGGTCAGGTGAAGCACCGACCAAAGCAGCATTGATGCGTGACCGTTCGACAGCACGAAGCGATCACGATTCGGCCAGATCGGATCTTCCGGATCAAATTGCATGACTCGGTTCCAAATGGTGTATACCAAAGGAGCAAGCGCCATTGGCGTACCGGGATGGCCAGACTTAGCTTGCTGCACCGCGTCGATAGAAAGAGTACGGATCGTGTTAATGGATAACTGGTCCAATTCTTGGTCAGTCATTAGATTTGCCTTTCGAGTTATTGCTTGCCTGCTGCCGACTCCAGCGCAGCTACTTTGCCTAATCGTCGCAGATGCCGCTCGGCTTGGCTGAATTCAGCAGCTAGAAATGTCTGTACAAGATCCCAGGCTACTTCCGGGCCAACCGTCCGGCCACCCATGCAAATAACGTTCATATGATCATCCTCGACCCCTTGCCGGGCCGAAAAATGGTCGTGAACCAAACCGGCCCGTACGCCCGCTATTTTGTTGGCGCAGACCGATGCCCCGACGCCGCTACCGCAAACGGCTATCCCGCGGTCGACCTTGCCTTCAGCAACTGCTCTTGCTAACGGAACCACAAAATCTGGATAGTCGTCTCCCTGATTGAGTGTATGAGCGCCTAGATCGACGACCTCGTGAGAAGTCCCCTCTAGACGCTTCACAATCTCTTCCTTTAAAGCAAAGCCACCGTGATCTGTAACAATTCCAATTCTCATGTTTTTCTTAGAAATAGGTTTGGCACAACAAGGTCATGAGGGTCCGCAAAGCGGCTTACCTGTATAGAAATCGTGCTCG
>DASUWQ010000506.1:0-12324 GCA_036378375.1 Chthoniobacterales bacterium | reverse complement strand
AAGTCTTGCCGAGTACGCCCAGATCCCGTGGATCGATAAGAAACAGTTTTGGGAGTTCAACACGACGTTGACCTGGACCATTACTCCAAACATCGATTTGACGCTCTTGCACTCTTACCTGAATCACAATCCGCTGGAGCCCAAGACCAACAGCACTTATCTGCAAGTCTACTTCAGGATCAATTCAAACTGGGGCTTCAGTATCCTAGAGGAATATGACCAGACGACTGGCCGGCTGGGTGTTCAAAAGTATACGTTCCACCGGGATCTCAGCAGCTGGATCGCGTCCCTTGGGCTTTACGAAAACAATAACGGCGGAGGCAAAAATACTTACGGTGTGGAGTTGATTCTAACTCTCAAGGATCTCCCAAAATATGGTTTCCCGGTGAATCTCAGCCCGGGATTGTAGCTGCTGGGCTCGAGAGCTTTCACTGGACAAGAGGCTAAAGCTTCCGTACTGGGGACGCTTGGAAGACTAGGTTGTATGGAAATTGCCATTATTGGTTCGGGTTACGTGGGATTGGTGACGGGAGCGTGTTTTGCCGAGGTAGGACACGACGTCATCTGTGTCGATAATGACGAGAGAAAAGTAAAAACGCTGCAGAGCGGGGTCATCCCGATTTATGAGCCGGGCCTCGAAGACCTGGTTCATCGGAATGTCGCTGCGGACCGGCTCCGCTTCACGACGAGCATTCAGGACGGCGTCGACAACTCTCAGGTCATCTTTATCGCTGTGCCCACGCCACCGCAAAGTGACGGAAGCGTCGATCTCACCTATATCGAAAGAGTTGCTCGCGAAATTGCGTCCGTGCTCAAGGGCTACCGCGTGATCGTCGACAAGAGTACGGTGCCGGTCAAAACAGGCGAAAAAGTTGCCGATACCATTCGGCGATACAATAAGGCGAACGCCGAGTTCGATGTGGTTAGCAATCCTGAGTTTCTGCGAGAAGGATGCGCAGTGGATGATCTGATGCGCCCAGATCGGATCGTCATTGGAGCAAACAGCGACCGCGCGTTAGCGCTGATGCAGAAAATTTACGAGCCGTTCATGGCACCAGTGATGGTTACCGACATAAATAGCGCTGAACTGATCAAGCACGCGGCCAATTCGTTCCTGGCGCTTAAGATTTCGTACATAAACGCGGTTTCAGCCATTTGTGAAGCCAGCGGCGCCGACGTTCAGAAAGTCGCTGACGGTATCGGAGCTGACAAACGGATCGGACGGAGTTTCCTCAGCGCGGGCCTTGGTTACGGAGGCTCTTGTTTTCCGAAAGACATTGCCGCGTTTATCGCGATTAGCGAACAGCTAGGTACACCGTTCAACCTTCTCAAGGAAGTTCAGCGAATCAATCAGAATCAGCGAGAGCGTTTTGTAAAGAAACTACGCGATACGCTTTGGGTTCTGAAAGAGAAACGCCTAGCCGTTTGGGGCCTCACCTTCAAGCCGGATACCGATGATGTCCGCAGCTCGGTCGCAATCGAGTTGGTGAACGAGCTGACCCGGGAAGGCGCGCACGTAGTTGCGTACGATCCGAAGGGAATCGAAAAAGTGCGAGAGTCTAAACTGTGCCCAGGCACCGTTCTGGTCTCGTCTGCACTTGAGGCCGTCCGAGACGCGGAGGCGCTCATCATCGCCACCGAATGGAAAGAGTTCGAGAACGTTGACTTTGCCGAAGTGAGGCGTCTGATGCACACGCCGCTGATCTTTGATGGCCGGAATCTGCTCGACCCAAACACAATGCGAGATCTCGACTTTCAGTATCACGGGATCGGCCGAGGCGCGGTGTAGTTAGCCGCGAAGCAGTTGCCCGGAAGGCACGAGCTCCTGCTCGTCCGATCGGGCTAGGATGAGCGTGAGCTCATCCCTACCGTTTCTGCTAGCCGGTCGACCCGTCACGTGGAACACTTTAGGAGTTCTCTCTGAGAATGCTGCTCAACCGCGAGAGCTGGAGTGAACGAACAGTACCGGTTATGGCAGGTGATAATCCTCGGCAAAGTTGCCTCAGAGCGTTGCAGCAATGGGAGTCATCCAGAGCGTTCGCTGACGATGTGCTCCACCGCGCGTTGGATGGCTGCCGGCTAACCCCGGTTAACCGGGCTTTCGTCACCGAGGCGTTCTATGGGGTCATCCGTAACCGCTCTTTGTTGGACTTTATTATTGAACGCTTTCGGCCGTCAAAACTGGATAGCCGGACCCGCTTGGTACTGCAGCTCGGGCTTTACCAGCTCTACAAGATGCGGGTTGCACCCCACGCCGCTGTTTATGAAACCGTTAACCTGGCGGGACCCGCTAGGTCCTTGGTAAATGCCATACTCAGAAAAGCGATCAACGAGAGGGAGGCCGTATTCTGTGACGTCGATGGCGCGCCGGCTTATATCCGCTGGTCTCACCCGGAATTTCTCTATTCGCGCTGGAGCGACGAGCTGGGCTCAGGCGGGGCAGAAGGGCTCTGCCGCTGGAACAACGAACCGGCTAAGATCTACGTTCGTCCTAACCAACTGCGCTCCACCAAAGAAACCTTGCTCGGGGAAGCAGATGGAGCGAAGCAATCTCCGCTCCATACCGACTGTTTAGAGGTCGATCATTTGCCGGCAAGCTGGATCGCGTCTGGGGTAGTCTACGTTCAAGACCCGAGCACCCTGCTGGCCTGCGAAGTTCTCAACCCGCGTCCCGGAGAAAAAGTTTTAGACGCCTGTGCAGCTCCGGGCGGGAAAACTGGATATCTCGCTCAATTAATGGCCAATTCCGGATCCGTCCTGGCCTGTGACTATGAACCGTCGCGCTTGGCTCGATTGCGCGAGAACCTCGCCAGGCTGGGCGTTTCCAATACCACCATTATGAGGGTTGATTGGTTACAGGGCTCGCCTTCCCTACCAGACAGGAGCTTCGACGCGATGCTGCTCGATGTTCCTTGCACTAACACCGGCGTGATCCGGCGTCGGACCGACGTCCGCTGGCGGCTTACCCCGGATGATTTTCGGCGGATGCCGAAGTTGCAAACCCGGATCGTTGAAAACGTGGTTCCGTACCTGCGTAGCGGCGGCCGGCTGGTTTACAGCACTTGCAGCGTCGAACCGGAAGAGAATGACCAAGTCGTGGCTCAGATCGGCCAGTCGATCCCGTACCTGAAACTAGTGAGCAAGAAAAGCATCCTGCCAACCCGTGACGGTATGGACGGCGCGTTCGTTGCCTTGTTTAGCCGGGATTAGTGCTGTTTAGTAACTACGTTTTTTTCGTCGAGGAAAATTACTTTCGGTTGGTGAATCGCCGTTTCCTCAGCGTCATAAAGGCCGAAACTCATTATCGTCAGGCGGTCGCCTCGCTTTCCTAAGTGAGCGGTCGCACCATTCAGTTGAATCGCACCTGCATTCCTAATCCCGTAAACAACATAACTTTCGAATCGTTCACCATTCGCCAGGTTGCCCACCAAAATTCTTTCATACTCCTCGAGACCGACTAGCTCTGCCAGATCTGCAGAGACCGTTACGCTGCCTTCGCAATTCGCATCGGCGCCTGTAACACAGGCTCCGTGAATCTTCGATTTAAGAAGAGAAAGCTCCACGCCGCGAACCTAGCTGCAACAGTTCCAGGTTCAAGGTTCTAGGTTCAAGGTTCAAGGTTCAAAGTTGTGTCGAGCCTCAGTGTACAGCCTAGAAGTTCGAACCTTGAACTTCGAACTTCGAACCTGGACGGTCGAACCTACGACGTCTTTTGATAGAACCGAAGCGCTTCGATTTTCTGTGTCAATTCATCGAGCGGATAGATTCCCTCTTCACCCCCGGATCCTGGATCCTGGATCAGATAGTGAGAACCCCGTTTGCCAACAATCACAACGAAGTGGGTAACCCCTCCCGGCAGCCGTAACCGGATAATCACCGGGTTCCCCCGAAGGAGGTTGCTGTCGATCAGAAAAAAGGAAGGAAGATCTTCATAAGCTTTTTTTGCTTTACCGGGTGGAAAATCAGCCGCCTTCTCCCAACGCAACCAACCTTCCGCCGTGTAGCCATCGTGACTGATCAAGAATTGGTTCAATTGCCCGGGATCTAGTTCAAAACCGTAAAACTGCAGAACCATCGCAGCGGAACTCACCGCACACCCTTCCGCAGCCATAGTTCCCTGCGTCCCCGCCAAAGAATCATTCGCCCATCTCTCATCGCCTTGCGCAAATCGGGGCACCGGCAACTGCAGACGGTAAGGAAAGTACAAGCCGCCGGATGAAGCGATTTGCCGAGGCCAGAAGTAGTACCAGCTTATCCCCGATAAGACGATCACTGCCCCCAAACCGATCAGCCACAACCAACCACGTTTTTTGAACCCGCGGTTTACGATCGACTTTGAATCATCTTTTGCTATAACTTGCATTATCCGAGTTCTGTCGAGTTTAGCACGTTCGATCACTGCCCGGCGAATTTATTACATTGCCCAGAGGCCGCGTCCATTTATCGTAACATCGTGAGCGGCAATGCCTCCACGGTCGGGAAACCAATGAAGGGGAGTTCCCTCCAATACAATCGCCGCGTTTTGATATTCGTGGTAATCGCAATTCCTGTCCTCATTGCTGGGCTTTTTTTCTTCGTTTCCAGGCAACTCCGACGCGATCAAGGGCTCGGACTAGAAATTGTGGGACGTATGCACGTGGCTCGCGAACAATTGTTCGTTATCCAAGACCTGCTGGACCAAGCTGATAATGCTCAGCGGGGTTATCTTCTAAGCGGGGAGATGGCCAACCTTCTACCCTTTTGGCTCGCAAAAGCCGAATTACCAGCCCAATTGTTGAATCTTCGCCAGGTCTTGGCTGCCGATCCTCACCAACTGGCTCAAGTCGGGCGACTAACGACCGACGTCCAGAAGAAACTGGATGAGTTGAGCCAAAGTATCGCTCTCAAAGAGAGCGGACAGACGAACGAAGCAATCGCTATGCTGCTTTCAGCGGGGAGCGGATCGTTGTTGAGCGAGATCCACGCCGTGATCTTCGCTTTGCAAGCTTACGAAAACGCCGTTCTGGCAGAACGCAACGCAAACAACGATGCGCAGCTGAATCTGCGCGATGACATTTCAACGGTGCTTTTAGCAACTAGCACTTTGGTCGTTGTCGGAGCTGGCATCCTCTTTTTGCGGATACAACAACTCCAGAATATTATCACCGTCTGCGCTTGGACCCAACGGGTCAACTATCGCGGTAAATGGATGCGAATGGAGGAGTTTCTGTGGGAAAGGTTCCGCGTGAAGGTTTCCCACGGTATTTCGGAAGAGGCTTTTGATGGGGTGATGGGCCTCGTAGGAAAGAACCTGACCATTCACGACAATCGCGGCGAGCGTACGCCCCTCGGCGGTCCTGATGCACCAAAAACCAAGTAGCAAGTTCTTTCGATTCGTCGGTCTCGTTTCGCTCGCACTAAGCTCGACATTGCTTTTCAACGGGTGTTCCACCTGGCCGGGCTCCAGCAGCAAGAGCACACTTTGGCAGGTCAAGGGCTCACACAACTCAGTGTACCTATTGGGATCGATCCACGTCCTGCCTGCGTCCGCCTACCCTTTACACCCGGCACTGCAACAAGCTTTCAACAATTCTCAGCGGGTCGTATTCGAGGTGGATTTGAATGCCGTTTCACAAAAGGCGGTCTTACGCGAGTTCGAGGAAGTCGGTGTGTATCCACCCGGTGATAACCTGGAGCACCATGTTTCCCCCGCAACGATCGAGCTGGTGAAGCAGGTGTCGGCTAAGCTGGGCATCTCCTATAAGAAAGCCAGACGATTTAAACCGGCGTTGCTCGGAGAGCTTATCACAAGTCGCTATACTGAGTTAGCCGGTTTCAGGGAGGATCTAGGAGTGGATCGATACTTTTTTTCGCAGGCTAAGAATACCCGTAAACCAGTATTGGGTTTAGAAACTGTCCGGGACCAAGCCAGAGTTCTTTCTTCAGATGACGCCTCCGGCGAAGCCCGCCTTGTAGAAGCAATCGTCTCATTGCCGGCAGCAAAAGCCATCCTTGACGAGCTGGTGGTTGCCTGGAAGGCAGGCCGGATCAATACCCTGGATCGCTTGTTGAACCAGGATGAATGGAACGATCCGAAGAGTTTCGAATCGATGTTCCTGCAGCGAAACCAGAAATGGTTGCCGCAGATAGAACGCTTCCTAGAGAGCGACGGCAACTACCTGGTAATCGTCGGCTCGGGCCACCTCGTTGGCGATCACGGCCTGGTCAGAACCTTGCAGGGACGAGGCTATCAGGTGAAGCAACTGTAGCGGAAGGAGCGAAGAGCTAGGAGGGGCGTTGCTGCATAAATCGTAATCGTCCTCGTCGTCGTCCTCGTCCTCGATTTGAAGGGTGAATCCGCCATTGCGTGTGTTTCGACCCGGGACCCGGAGGGAAGCCGCTTTTGCCCGTCCTAAGTCCGAACGCACATCTTTGAAACATTGCGTTTGCTCAGTAATCAGCGTGCGTTAGCAGGCGGCTCCCGCGAACGGCACCTGATGTCATTGCCACCCGAGTGTCTTGATTTGATTCGAACGATCGAACACCGTTTTGGGCAACTCATGCGTGGAGACGTTCCCGAGAGCCGCCTGCTACACAACTTTTGGTAGTGGCACGATTTTCCTCGCGATCACGCGAGCAGTCTGGCAGCGGTCAAAAGCGGCTCCCCTCCAGGTCGCGCCCCCTCCTACTCTCCAAAAATCTTCGCCTCTCCCTTAAGTGCGTCTTGCACTACCTCGATCTTAATCAGATTTGTCTTCCCCGAGACATTGTACGGGGTGCCTGCAACGATCGTCAGGACGTCGTCGGGTTGCGCCTGTAAAACTTTCACCGCGGCTTCTGCACTGGACTTTACCAGATGGGCAGTTCCGCTAATCGGAGGTACCAAAACCGGCTCAACACCCCAAAGCAGACTCATTCGGCGGCAGGTCTCCGGCGATGAACAGAGCGCAATGACAGGCATCTTCGGCCGATGGCAGGAGACTCGACGAACCGTCGTGCCAGAGGTGGTAGCCGCTACGATTGCCCGTGCTGAGACCGAGCTTGCGATCATGGCCGTCGCTTGACCCACCGCACCATCCAAATCAGCGACTGGCCGTAATTCTACGGAACTTGGCAACTCGCCGCGCATCCAGGCCAGTTCCGCTCTGGCGGCGATGGTGGCCATGGTTGCAACAACCTCCACCGGAAATTTCCCAACCGCGGACTCTCCTGAAAGCATCACGGCATCCGTGCCGTCCAAAATCGCGTTCGCCACGTCGGCCGCCTCGGCTCGGGTCGGTTTGTGAAATGCTGTCATCGACTCGAGCATTTGTGTCGCGGTAATGACCGGAACCCCAGCTTGGCGGCAGACTGAAATAATTCGTTTTTGGGCGATCGGAACATCTTCGAAACTCATTTCCAAAGCCAGGTCGCCTCTGGCAACCATTACCCCGAAGCACTCCTTGACGATATTCTCGATGTCCTCGAGAGCATTCTGCCGCTCGATCTTGGCTATTACGGGGATGCTGGCCCCTCGTTCCGCCAGGGACTGTTTCAGGAAGCGGACATCCGCTGCGGATTGGACAAAGGACAGCGCTAAAAAATCGAGTTCCTGTGATACAGCAAAATCCAGGTCCTGATAATCCTTCGTGGTCAGTGAAGGCAAGGAGATGAGCCGGTTTTTTAGGTTTACACCTTTGTTGCTCTTCAATTCACCGCCACGGAGCACTTCGCAAAGGACTTCCCCAGCGACGAGGCGATCCACTACCTGCAGCTCGATATTGCCATCATCCAGTAAAACAATCGTTCCGTGAGCAACGTCGCTAGCCAGACCTCTGAAACTGACTCCAATCTTTTCGGCCGTTCCGATTACCGGGTTCGGTGTCAGCACGATTTTCTGACCCTGCTCGAGCTCAACAGCCCCGTCCTGCATCTCGCCTACCCGGATGCGCGGACCACGCAAATCTCCTAAGATCCCCACGAAGACGCCGAGCTCGTCCGCCACTTTGCGAATCCTCGCTACCAACGGTTTCGCCTGCTCGGCTGAACGATGCGAAAAGTTAAGCCGAACCACGTCCATACCAGCTTCGATCAAGCGCCGGAGCATCTCTTCGCTTTCGCTTGCTGGACCGATCGTTGCGACAATCTTTGTTCGTTTTGCGGGTCGAGCCATGGCACGCACAGTGTTCCATGGTTCTCCGGCCCGTCAAACCGAACAGGGTCGCAGTTCACTGTTCATCGTTCACTGTTCACTGTTCACCGTTCGCGGTTCGCAGTTGGGCGCTGCAGCGACGCGGGGCTACCCGCTAACAGTGAACTGTGAACTGCGAACAGTGAACCCACAACTCTTAGTGGCGCAAAGGCGGTCCCTCTGCAATGTTGTCGGTCCCATGGAAGCGCCAAGATTTCAACTATCGCTCCTGCCCGACGTGCTTGCCGTGTGCAGGTTAGAACCCTCTGAACCGATTCCGGAGTGGGCGACCCGTATCGGTTTCTTCTCGGTATCGCGAACCACCGATCAGCTTTCGATCGTTTGCGCGAACTCAGAGGTAAGCGACAACGTGCGCGCTAGCAGGGGCTGGCGCGCCATCAAGATTGAGGGACCACTCGACCTCGATCTCGTTGGTATCCTCGTCTCGGTTGCTGTCCCGTTGGCCCATGCCGGTATCGGTATCCTACCAATCGGCACATTTGATACCGATTACATCTTGGTGCGCGACCGGCAGCTACCCCAAGCCATCAAGGCGCTTCGCACTACCGGATTTCATATTGTGGACTGAGTTTGGCGTTCGGCGTTCACCGCTCGGCGTTCGGCGTCCGGCGGCACGAAGTCCCCTTGGTCCCATACGTCTCATTGAGCCTGTCGCGCCGTAGTCCCGCGTCCGCGGGCGAAGGAGGGATCCCATCCGTTCAACCACCCACGATCACCATTTCTCCGCGTCCCGTTAACGGTGAACGCCGAACGCCAAACGGCGAACGCCGAGCGTGAACCGGTTGCAAAACGGCCGAATAAATGCATGCTTGCCGTTCTTCAAATGGAACTGCAGCGTCTGCCGGGCTTTCGCGACTTTTATCCCGAGGATCGCGCTTGGCTTAATTATATAGTTGAGTGCTGGCGTACGACCGCCGCGAATTTTGGCTTCGCGGAGTACGACGGCCCGATTTTGGAGTCGACCGATCTCTACAAGAAAAAGAGCGGCGAGGAGTTAAAATCGCAGTTATTCCGTTTCGAGGATCAAGGCGGCCGTGACATCTGTCTGCGGCCTGAAATGACTCCAACCCTGGCGCGTCTGGTTGCAGCCCGGGAGCGGGATTTTAAGAAGCCAATAAAGTGGTTTAGCATTTCCCCCTTTTTCCGGTTCGAGAAGCCGCAGAAGGGACGGCTCCGTGAGTTTTATCAGATCAACTGCGATCTGATCGGAGATAATTCGCCGGCCGCCGATGCCGAGTTGATCTCCCTCGCGATTCATTTGCTGCGGGGCTTCGGCTTAACCGAACGTGATTTTTCTGTCCGCCTCAGCAATCGCAATTTGTGGTCAGAATTTCTCAAGCGCCATGATGTACCGCTCGACCGAACGGCGGAATTTCTCGGCATTATTGACAAGCTTGGTCGCGAAGAGGAAAACCGATTGGCCGAGAAGCTAGTCGCGCTCAAGCTCACTCTTGAGCAAATCCATTCTTTCCTGGCCACACCCACCAATCAGCTGCCTGGGTTCGAAGAACTGTTTCGCGAGTTTCGCTGGCGTGGAATCGAAGATTTCTGTGAGCTCGATCTCACAATTGTACGAGGTTTGGATTATTACTCGGGCCTCGTATTCGAATTGTTTGATCGCGGCCAGGAGAACCGGGCCATCGCCGGCGGCGGCCGTTATGACAAATTGATCGAGGTTATTAGCGACGGATCCGTCGATTTGCCCGCCGCCGGTTTCGCGGTCGGCGATGTTGTGTTGCGCAACTTTGTGGAGGAATTGCCTCACACTCGGGCCCTGGCAGCGGAACGGATGGCGAAACGTTCTTTGCGAGGATACATCGTCATCGCGAGTGAGACTCGGAGGCCGGACGCGATCAAACTGGCGACGCGGTTAAGAGAAGCCGGGATATCTGTCGATTTCCCCCTTGAGGCGGCAAAGGTAGCTAAACAGTTTCAGACGGCTGAATCACTGGGCGCCCAATACGCCTTAATCGTTGGACAGGAGTGGCCGCAGATTCGACTCAAGAACCTGCGCACCCGAGGAGAATCCGTGGTTTTGGAGACGGAGCTTGAGACTAACTTAAAACTGGAAAACTGACCATGTATCGGACGCACCATTGCAACCAACTGCGAGCCGGCGA
Source organism: Chthoniobacterales bacterium (assembly GCA_036378375.1). Lineage (GTDB taxonomy): Bacteria > Verrucomicrobiota > Verrucomicrobiia > Chthoniobacterales > JAFAMB01 > JAFAVN01. The sequence goes on along the minus strand of DASUWQ010000506.1, from coordinate 2,034 downwards.
TGTAGGGCAAACGGTCGAATTGTCTGGCTGGGTGTCATCCCGCCGAGACCACGGAGGAGTGATCTTCATTGATCTGCGAGACCGGGAAGGTATTACCCAGATCGTCTTTCGACCTGAGAATTCTCCCGAGGTTGCCGAGGAAGCACATTCTCTCCACGACGAAGACGTTATCAGGGTCAAAGGCAAAGTTGCGCATCGCCTGGAAGGAACCGCCAACCCGAAGTTGCCTACCGGAGAAATAGAGATCGTGGTTTCGGAACTGACTATTTTGAACCAATGCGCGCCGCTGCCGTTCCAGCTGGATGCCAACCTGAGCAATGAAGATCTCCGGTTAACCTACCGCTATCTCGATCTGAGGCGGCCGGGCATGGTCCGCCAACTAAAGGCCAGACACATTCTCAACCGGACAACACGAAACTATTTGGATCGAGAAGGTTTCTTGGAAATCGAGACTCCGATTCTCTCGAAAAGCACACCAGAAGGCGCCAGAGAATTCTTGGTGCCAAGCCGGGTCATGCCGGGCCTGTTCTATGCCTTGGCGCAATCGCCTCAGCAATACAAGCAGCTGTTGATGGTGGCGGGTGCAGAAAGGTATTTCCAGATCGCTAAATGCTTTCGCGATGAAGACCCGCGTGCTGACCGAATCACCGAGCTTACCCAGATCGATATCGAGGCTTCATTCATTACCCAAGAGGACATCTTCCGCTTGGTAGAAGGCTTGCTAAAAGAGATTTTCGCTGCGACCCGAGAGGTAACCATTCTCACGCCGTTCCCAAGGTTAACTTATCAGGAAGCGATGGACCGCTTCGGCAGCGACAAACCTGACCTTCGATTTGGGACGGAGCTGGTTGATCTCAGTGAGACTTTCCGAAACAGTCAATTCAAGGTATTCAGAGCGGCCCTGGACCAAAAAGGCGTGGTGAAGGCGATTAATGCAAGGGGGTTCGCCAACATCACAACCGGCCAGATAGAAGAAGTAACCAATCTGGCTAAGCAAGCGGGCGCAAAGGGATTGGCCTTTATCAAGGTCGAAAATGGAGAATGGAAGTCGCCCATCGTGAAATTTTTCTCCGAGTCCGAACGACAGTCGCTTACTGAGAAAATGGGGATCGAAGAGGGCGATCTTATCCTTTTCGGCGCGGATAGTTGGGAAACCGTCTGTACCGCGCTGGGACGACTTCGGCTGAAGGTAGCTGAATTCACCAAGCTGATAACGGATCCGGATGAGTTAAATTTTCTCTGGGTAACTGACTTCCCATTGATGTCGTTTGATCCGGCCGAGAATAAATGGAATGCCATGCATCATCCCTTCACTCGTCCCAAAACAGAAGATATCCCCTTTCTCGAGCAGGGTGAATTCGGCAAAGTCCGGGCCGTTGCTTACGACGTGGTGTTAAATGGTGTCGAGATCGGCGGAGGTAGCCTACGTATTCATGAATCGGACCTCCAGCAAAAGGTCTTTTCCGCTCTGGGTATTAGTGAGACACAGCAAAAGAGGCTGTTTCAGCATCTGATGAGCGCCTTTTCTTTCGGCGCACCACCCCACGGCGGGATCGCTCTCGGAATCGATCGCCTTTTGATGATAATCACAGCCACCACGAACATTCGGGACGTGATCGCATTTCCCAAGAACAGCCGTGGTCAGGACTTGATGATGGACGCTCCCACTGAGGTCACCGAAAGGCAACTACGCGACTTGAGCTTGATGGTTCGGAAAGCGTGATCAGGGGTGCCTGCCTCGGAGGCGCTTCGTTCTCGTGTCGGGACCGGCCCTTCGTACTGGCGGGATGGTGCTCCATTTGGCCGAATCGCCTGGAGGCCACGGCCCGCAACGCTTCGCGTAGCGATGCGGGCGGGGGAGCCGCTTTTGGCCGTTCCGGGAATCTGAGCTGATCACGCAAATAGATGTTGTACAGCCGAGCAGTTTCTTTAGCAGGCGGCTCCCGCGAACGTTCGCAGCCCTATTTCTCCTGAGCGCGTAGAGCAGGTGGAAACAACGGATAGCGGTGGTTCTTAGGACATCAGGGGTCGTTC
>DASUWQ010000505.1:0-10813 GCA_036378375.1 Chthoniobacterales bacterium | reverse complement strand
TTAGAATTATTCTTGATCTCGTTTTCACTTGCATCCCGTTCTCAGTTACGCGACCCTCATTTGTGAAGCTTTCTTCCGAGGTGACTGAGCGTCTGGCAGCCAGTGGTATCCGGTTGACTAGGCAACGCGAGGAAGTGCTCGCCGTTCTTCTCCAGAAACGGGATCATCCCACTGCGGTTGAGGTGTTTATGCGATCGAAAAAGCATATGCCGACAATTTCTTTGGCTACCGTTTACAACTGTTTGGAGGCATTGGTCGAGAGCGCTCTGGTCAAACAAGTTAACCTCGATCGCGCTCCAACGCGCTACTGCGCTAACCTGCTTGATCATAGCCACTTCTTCTGTGAGGAATGCGGCTCAGTGCACGATATTGAGATTCCGCTGCAACCACCTTGGAATCTGCCCGCTGGGTATCTAATTAAACAAGCTGAAGTGACTTTCCGGGGTAAATGCCCCGCTTGTACCTCAAAAAATTTATGAGTTCGATCTCCGTTCAAAACCTGCATGCATCAATCAATGGCCAGGAAATCATCCGTGGCCTGGATATCGAGTTTAGCCAGGGCGAAGTGCACGCGGTCATGGGTCCAAACGGATCTGGGAAAAGCACTCTGGCCAAAGTCATGGCCGGGCACCCTGACTATGAGGTGACTGCAGGGGACATCCTTTTAGACGGAGAAAGCATCTTAGAGATGGAGCCGGACGAACGAGCTCGCAAAGGCCTTTTCATGGCGTTTCAGTATCCTATCGAAATTCCAGGAGTCAGTAATGCGAACTTCTTACGAGCAGCGTTACAAGCGCGTCTCCCTGAAGGGGAAGAATTGGATGCCACGGACTTTTATCAGAGCCTTTACGAAAAAATGGATCTTCTGGAAATGAAGCGGGAATTTACTGCCCGCGCCGTAAACGAAGGATTTTCCGGCGGCGAAAAGAAACGAAACGAAATCCTGCAGTTGGCGATTCTCGAACCGGCCTTTGCAGTTCTGGACGAAACCGACAGCGGGTTAGATATCGATGCTCTCAAAGTCGTGGCCAACGGAGTTAATAAACTACGTGGGCCGAAATTGGGTGTCCTATTGATCACCCACTACCAGCGTCTTCTAAATTATATTGTACCGGATTTTGTCCACGTGATGCATGCCGGCAAGATTGTCCGAAGCGGCGGTAAAGAGCTCGCTTTAGAGCTCGAATCTAAAGGATACGATTGGCTGAAAGAGGAGAACAATGGAGCGGCCTCGCTTGCGAGTCCGGCCGTTCTAACAAAGTAACAAAAGTGAAAACTTTGAACTTCGAACTTCAAACTTTGAACTTCGAGCCGTTATGAGCACAGCGAACAACACTATCGAAATCGATCGCAGCATTGGGGATTTCTACTTTGACGTCAAAGCAGCGCGAGATGCCGGAACCGGGTTAACCGAAAGTACGATCGACTACATTGTTGACGCTAAGGAGGAACCCGATTGGATTCGTGAGTTTCGCAAAAATGCGTTTCACGTTTTCAAGGACAAACCGCTCCCGACGCATTGGGCAAGCCATGAGCTGGACGTCATCGACTTTGACAAGATTCGTTATTACCTGGCTTCCGGTGAAGCGCCGAAACGAAGTTGGGAAGAAGTACCCGACGAGATCAAACAAACGTTTGAGCGGCTGGGCATCCCCGAGAGCGAACGGAAATTCTTAGCCGGGGTTGAAGCCCAATTCGATTCCGAAGCGGTCTATTCTAATATCAAGAAGGCGGTTTCTGATCAGGGCGTGATCTTTGTAGGCAGCACCGACGGATTAAAACACCACCCGGAGATTTTCCGGAAATGGTTCGGTAAAGTGATCCCAACCGGGGACAATAAATTCAGCGCTTTGAACAGCGCCGTGTTTAGCGGCGGCAGCTTTATCTACGTCCCGCCGGGAGTGAAGGTGAAGCATCCATTGCAGGCTTATTTCCGAATTAACGCGGAAAACTTTGGTCAGTTCGAACGAACCTTGATCATCGCCGACGAAGGTTCTGAAGTCATGTACATGGAAGGCTGTACCGCACCGAAGTTTACTACAGCAACGCTTCACTCGGCCGTGGTCGAGCTGGTAGCGATGCCCGGCGCTAAGATTCAATACGTGACGGTCCAGAACTGGGCGCCGAACGTGTTCAACCTGGTTACAAAACGCGGGATGGCGATGGAAGAAGCCGAGATTAAATGGATCGACTGTAATATCGGTTCACGGCTGACCATGAAGTATCCTGGTGTCGTGTTGAAAGGTAGAAAAGCTCGCGGAGAGGTGATCAGCATCGCTCTCGCTGGGGACGGTCAGCATCAGGATACCGGAGCGAAAATGATCCATGCCGCGGACGAAACCTCGAGTAACGTCGTTTCCAAGAGCATCAGTGTTGGACAGGGACGCGCTACTTACCGCGGCCTCGTGCACGTTCCGAAGCATCTGAAGGGCTGCAAAAACAATACGGAATGCGATGCGCTCTTAATTAGCACGCACAGCCGGACTGATACCTATCCAGCGATCACCGTGCGGGGTACCGGAAACGCCACTCAACATGAGGCGTCGGTTAGCCAGATCAGCGCGGAGCAAATCTTCTATATGCAACAACGAGGTCTCTCCGAGGGGCAGGCCATGAGCTTGGCCGTTAACGGGTTCGTCAATGATTTGGTCCGGCAATTCCCGATGGAATACAGCGTGGAATTGAAGCGATTGATCGACCTCGAGATGGAGGGCTCAGTAGGGTAAATCGAAAAACGTTTTCGCCGTCAAGAGCCTAGCTTCACAAAGGCTTGAACTGCGAACTGCGAACGGAGAACCGCGAACAGCGAACTAAATGCTACAAGGGCAGAAATCTGGCGGAACGGCGCTCGACGAACTTTCGTCGGCGGCAAAAATTGAAGATCACGACAATCTTCCTCAATGGTTTGTCGATGCTCAGAATGAAGCGCGAAAAGAATTCGCGAACGAGCCTTATCCAAGTCGAAAAGACGAGCTGTGGCGCTTTTCCTCGGTTAAAAACCTGGATGGAGTCGCGGCGTTTTCGCGTCCCGCTAATTCTGGAGCGAGGCCGGCCGCTTCGGTCTTGTCCTCCGAAGCTTTAGCGAAGGGGGATGCAAAACCCGCTCTGGAACGCGGTTTTCCAGAACCCGCCGGGAGGATGGTGTTCGTCAATGACCAGCTGGTCTCGTGTGAGCTGCGAGACGATTCCCTAAGTGATCGAGGTGTTCTTTTTCTTCCCTTAGAACAAGCGCTTAAGCTCCGCCCCGATTTGTTGCAGGAGCATTTCATGGCGCAACCGGCTCGACTTGGCTCAAAGAAGTTTGCTGCCCTTCACAAAGCGTCAGTTAGCGCCGGCACCGTTCTTTACCTGCCGCCCGGCTTGGCTGTCGATGCTCCCTTTGAGGTTTTTCATATTGTCACCGGCGAAAACCTGGCTCTTTTCCCGCACACGCTGATAATCGCGGACAACGAGAGCGAGGTGACATTCCTCGATCACTTCATATCGACGGAGGGTGAGGTGCGTGGATTCGCCTGCGGAGTCAATGATTTGGTCTTACGGCCAGGATCCAAGCTGAACTACATCAGTGTTCAGAATTGGAGCCGCCAATTTGTTTCTCTACAGGTGAATTCCACCGTTGCTGAGGAACGGTCCAGCGCGGTGAACCTTTCCTTGAATTTCGGGGGACGGTATTCCCGGCTGGAAAGTGTTAGCCGCTTAGCGGGCGCCGGCTCCCGGAGCGATATGCTAGCCGTCTCCATCGGCGGAGCGGACCAGGAATTCGACCAGCGGACCTTGCAAGATCATCTGCAACCCAATACCACCAGCGATTTGCTCTATAAGAATGCGCTGAGTAGTAACGCGCGCACCGTTTTCTCGGGCCTGATCAAAGTTGAACGCGGCGCTCATCGTACCGACGCGTACCAGAAAGTGAGAAATCTTCTTCTCAGCGATGAAGCCGAGGCGAACTCGATGCCGGGTCTCGAAATCCTGGCCGATGACGTTCGTTGTACTCACGGTGCGACCTCAGGCCAAGTCGAGCCCGAAGAACTATTCTATCTCCAGAGCCGAGGCATCCCGGAGCCGAAAGCCAAGGGCCTTGTAGTCAACGGTTTCCTAAATGAAGTCGTCGACCGCCTCTCCAACGAAGAGATCAAAGCCTATCTCCACGAGCAAATCGCCCATCGTCTGAGCGACTAGCGGTTAGCGTTTGGATCGTACTCGTTCTCGTCGTCCTTGCGCCTCCTCCAACATTCTTGTGGAAGTTGCCTGGCTTGCCAGGCCGACCTTAAGTGGGTGATGCAATAGTGCGGCGGGGCTAGGGCGGAGAAGCTGTTCTCGATGGGGTTAGCGCTTCGTCGTTGCGGCGCTGCTTGCGTTCTCCTCCGGCAGCTGTCAAACGATAGGGGCGGTTGGATCTCATAAGTGCCATGAGCCCCATAGAGCCTGTCGCGTCGGATGCCTTGAGAAGGCGGTTCTGAGGCGTTGTCGCAAGGGGTTCTCCGGGTTTTTCGGTACAATTCCTGCTGGGGACGTCCGCTATACTAGAACATCGGTTTCCGCGAACAATTCTTAAGCACTAAGCCCAATCCATTTTCTTTTGTTCAGCGGACTTGAGGAATTCGTTTAATTGCTCAAATCCGAGGGTGGGCATATTTCTTCAATAAAATTCTTGCAGCGTGAAAAAAAAGAGTCACTTTGACGACTTACGTTTTCGGGATAAGGTTTATAGTTTTCTCGTCAAACACCTGCGTTATGCGGAAACTCCCCCGGGACAGGACAGTTTGGTTTAGAGGTAATCAAACTGGCAGGTATGGCAAGGATCCTGCTCGAACCGGACTCCTGCCAATGAGAGTAAGCGAATAGCCGAATTCCCAGAGCAGGAAAACAACATCAATTCACTCTAAACCCAATAAACTATGTTTAGTTTGCTAGCTCAAACTCCACTATTGGCCGCGCAAGCCCAAGGGAGTGTCGTAGTGCATTTTGTCCCGGACTGGGCAAAGGGCAATATTTTACTCGAGTACTTCTTCAAGGGCGGGATCGTCATGTATCCTATTGTCGCCGTTCTGGTTGTCGCGATTGCGATTATCCTCGAACGCGCCGTTTGGTGGTCGGTTCTTGGTGCCCGTCGAGACCCCAACAAGCTCGATAAAATGTACGCCGCCATGGAACAAGGTAATATATCGGCTGCCGCCAATATCGGTCGTAAATCTGGCGATCCTTTGATCCGCACGGTGTGGCACGGTATTAACCACGTTCACTCCTCTATCGAAGGCGCTTTACAGGTGGCTTCCGGCGTTGAAATGCAGCGAGCCGGACGCTTCATGTGGATTCTTGATTCCGTCATCACCTTGGCGCCGTTGCTCGGATTGCTAGGAACGGTCACGGGAATCATGCTCGCCTTCAACGCGGTTAACGAAGGCGGTCTTAGCCCGGCAGCGGTCTCAGGCGGTATCGGTGAAGCGTTGATCGCTACTATGTGCGGTCTCGGTATTGCCATTACCTGCTTGGTTTTCTTTAACTTCTTTAACGCGAAGCTGCAGAAGCTGCAGTTCGAACTCGAGTCGACGTGCAACAACGTCCTCATCATGTTCAACACTCTTCGCTTAAAGAACGCTAACCTCGATTTAGTCCAAGATGCACGGGAGCCACAGCAGTTCGCCAGTACTAATTAAGAAGGCGCGGATCGAGATCATCCCGCTGATCGACATCATGTTCTTCTTGCTCGCCTCGTTCATGTTGGTGAGCTTGACGATGATTAACATGAAGGCGATCGAGGTTAATCTGCCGACCGCCGCCAGCGCTCAGCCCAACACGAAGCCCGATTTCATTATCGTCAGTGTTGATGCGCTAGGGGATTTCTACTTCGAGAAAGACAAAGTGCCGAAGGAAGAGGTTCTTTCGCATTTTCAACAGCTCTATAGTCAGAACCACGACGTGCGAATCTACATCCGGGCCGATAAACAAGCGGTCTATGAAGGCGTGATGTACGTGCTGGATCAGGCCCGCAATGCTGGTATTCAGAAGGTCGGTCTTGAGATCAAGGCCCAAGACGCCGTTCAAGGTGGTAATACGCCCGGTGGGGCTCCGCCCGCAGGTGGTACCCATTAATCCATCCTGATAAACTAGGTGGGAGGTGTGAGGTGAGAAGGACAGACGAATCCGATCGGTCGCTGAGGGACCAAAATGAGTGGCTCGTAGCCCTAAACGCCGAACGCCAAGCGCCGAACGCCAAACGCTAATATGTCCGACAATTTGTATCGGTCCCGTCGGGACGGGTTTTCGTTGGTTTGGTTTTTGTTGCTCTCGCTGGTGCTAAACGGCAGTGCAGCTTATTTCGGGTTCTGGTTAAGACTGCCCCAAGAGCCGCCGACGATTCTCACCGCGGTGGACACCAACGATGCGCCCCCTTTAGGAGATCCTAATGCTCCTGAGGAACAGCCGCCGGACCCACAGCCTACTCCGCCACCGGATCCAGAACCAACTCCGCCACCATTAGATAAACCGCCAGAATTCGAAATTCCGGCTGCTACACCGACTCCGGCGCCGCAAGCGACCCCGCATGCGACACCAAAACCGAAGGCAGAGAAGAAGAGCCCTAATGCCGCGGCTACTCCCGGTATGCAGAAAGGCTTCGCCAATGGTGTTGTTGGTGGAACTGGAAATGGTGGTGCCCGCTCAGGTAAACTGCTTCGCTCGCCTAAGCCGCCGTATCCGCCTCAAGCCTTGCAGATGCATATCACGGGCGATGTTAAGCTCTCGATCACCGTATCGGCTGGGCATATCACCGATGTGCAGGCGGTATCCGGTCCCGGCCTCCTCTCCAGCGCGGCTGCGCGTTGGGTGAGAAGCAATTGGGAATTTGCGCCTGATCAAACCGGCACATTCACATTACCTGTGGTCTTCCAGATCGCTCACTAAGCTTTTCGGCGCCTGCCGAAAAGCTATGAAAAAACGCCGGGCTAACGTCCGGCGTTTTTTTTCGAGTCTCAGACGAGACCAGACGTAGCCTCCAGGAGTTTTAGACGACCGGGCGAAGTCTGGGGTCCACTCCCGCGCCGTAACAGCCCCGAATGACCTTCGGTCAAAAGAATCCGCCTTACTGACTCGTCGCTCGTAAAGTCAGAGAATAGGCCAAAGGAAACAGGATGATTAAGAATGGACATCTTACCCCAGCGTCCCTGGCCACCAAAGCAAGATCGGTAGATTTTGTGTCGCTCTGGGCATCTCGGTTCTTCTGGCTTTCGTTTTTCCTGTTATTAGCGCTCACTCTAAATTCCAACGCGACGGTCACAAAAATATTACGTCTTGGTAGCAAACAGAGCCAAAACTAGGTCCGGGAGTGAAACTTTCATCGTCGGCGGCCTAGTTGCTTTCGGTAAGGCCAATGCTTGCCGGCGGCACGGTCTCGCCGGGCCAACATCCCTGCGACTAAACCAGGCGCCTCGCTTAAGCCTGCGGCGATCCGCCGAGTGAGTCCTTCGCCTGTCAGGATAACCCGCCAAATTTCTCAGGTGCGAAACGAACCGGCGCTTCCGGGTAAAAAAGAAGCTGGGCGATAGCGCCCGGCTTCTTTGTCATAGTTTTTCACCATGCGCTGAAAAACTCGTTTTTCTTAAGAATCTTTCGAAAAATCCTTGATCTCGTTACGTTTTTTTCACAAAAGGGCCCGGTAAGTGGCTGGTTCCAAGGGTCGAACGGCTAAACGATCCTTTCGTAAATCCTCGATTGACCGAAGCCGTCCTGTTTCTCAGGCGGATTTCAGGAGGGAATTTTTGCTCTACAGAGCCTAGAAATCGGGCTGTGACAATCTTTTTAAAGATTCGTTCAAAAAAATTTTACATTTTCTTGACCTCCGAGAGGGTTTGGCCCAAGAACAGCTCAAATCAGCAATCTGGGGAAGCAGGTTGGGCGAGGTCTACGATCCCCAGTCCATCCTGCTCCTAGATTACGAAGTTTTTCACGCGCCTTGGTGAGCCGCTTAAACGGCGCGCCGAGGTAAACTTAAAACAATCATGATGATTAGAAATCGACAGGCATGCATGGTCGCAGCGGCAACTGCGGCTCAATTGCTCCTCTTCCTCTGTGGTTCAGTGGCTTGGGCCCAAACCGCCGCACCGGCAACTGGGACCGGCGAATCCCAGAACACTGGTGGCGAGCTTCAGCAAGTCACTGTTACTGGTTACTTGGTTCCTCACGTTGGCGAAGGTCCGCAGCCGGTAACGACCTTCGACCAGACTTTTATCTCAAAAATGGGGAATCAGGACATCGCGGATGTCGTACAACAACTACCAGCCGCCACAGGGAATGTGAACCCTGGCGTAGTGCCCGGATTCGGATTTCAACCCGCTGGGGCTTCAATCGCTCTGAAAGGCTTGCTGCCCAGTGATACTTTGGTTCTGGTCGATGGTCTCCGCATGCCGGTTTTCCCGTTTTTTCAGTTCGCCACTAATAGCGGTCCATTCACTTTTACTGACATCAACAGTATTCCATTGGGTGCGATAGATCGCGTCGACATTTTAAACGACGGAGGCAGCGCCACCTACGGAACCGACGCGGTGGCAGGGGTGGTTAACTTTATCACCAAAGATCAGTACAGCGGGGCCGATATCTACGATTATTATGGAATTAGCCAGCGAGATGATTACGAGGTCTACCACGGCGAGTTCACCGGCGGCATCGTTCAGAAGCTAGGGCAGGACTCCAAGATCAGCATCCTCGCAGTCTTCGATTACTATGACCAGAGTCCGGTCGAGGCTATTGACCGCTCAAAGGAAGCGTTAAATTTCTCGCGCTACAGTTTCAAGTACCCGGATGCTCCCGTTTTTCCGGGATTAACCGGTCAATTTACGGGGTTGACCACTGGAAACTTCTACCAACCCAAACCGGGATTCAACGGCGTGAATCCCACGGCTGCAAACTTCAACATTAATACTAATCCGCAAGAATCATTCAGCATCCAAGGTCTGCAGATCTATCCGCGGGAACAGCGGATCGGCGGTTTAGTCAAAATTGACTACGAGCCGACTAGCTGGTTAAAGCTCTATGATAGCTTCCTCATTAATCGAACTGAGGAGGTGTCCACGTACGGACCGAACCAAGGTACCTATGGTGGCGGATTCGGGCAGAATCAGTTTCTCACCGTTCCCGCTAACAACCCTTTCAACCCGTTCGGAGAAGCTCTTCAGGTCGGCCCGCAGGCGTTCAATGAATTCGGCGTCCTTGAAACGGATACGGTCGTGACCACATTCCGCGAAGTGGTTGGCGCTACCATCCAGTTGCCACACGGCTGGTACATCGATTCCAACTGGCTCTACGGCGAGAGCGATGGAACCCAGACAGTGCACAATTTCTTCCGCTTCACCGGACTACAGGCTGCATTGAATGGAACTCTTCCAGGTAATGAAGGACAATTCTTCAATCCGTTTGCTGATGAGTCGGTCGCGGGTCCCAACCGAGCTTTCTACGGAAACCCGAACCTGATTGGCACCATTTTTGAGAATGTCCGGACGGATATTATGCAATTTCATACGGTCGCTGGAGGCACGCTGTGGGAGCTACCCTCTGGCCCCATCACTGTCGCAGGCGGCTTCGAATATCGTAGCGAAGATTATATCGCCAACGACGATCCTTTTAGTAAGTCGGGTAACCTGACAGCGCCCCAATTTCCGCCTGGCGACCTGACCAACGCTCGTCGTTATATCTGGAGTATCTTCGGTGAGTTAGACATTCCGATCGTCGGTAGTGCCTGGTCCTGGCCAGGGCTGCGGTCCATCGAGGTGACCATGTCGGAACGGCAGGATTACTACAGCGACTTCGGCAGCGCCGCCAAACCTAAAATTGCAATCTTATACAAACCATTCAACGATTTGACTTTTCGCGGCACCTATTCGGAGTCGTTTGTCGCTCCAAGCTTGACCCAACTTTTCACGACGCCGCAGATCGCCGAAACCGGCATCATTGATCCTCGAAACCCGGGGGCCGGCGCCATCACGGTTCTTTCTCTGACCTCGGGCAATACCCACCTGAAACCGGAAAACGCGTACACCTATTATGTTGGCGCAATTTGGTCACCAGGATCTAGTGATCCGGAGCATAGCTGGTGGGGCTGGGCCAATGGGTTCTCTGCTTACATCAATTGGTTCCAAATCGATCAACATAACCAATTCGGCACGCTGCTTCCGCAAGAAGTCGTCGATCTTGGAAACGCTGCTCCGCCCGGTAACTTTGTTACCCGCAGCGCTACAACTGGACAAATTATCGAGGTCACCTCTGCTGTCGCGAATCTCGGGAACGGCCGAAGCGAAGGCGTCGAGTTCGGTTTTACCTATGCCTCGAAAGAATACAACTGGGGCAAGATCGATTTGCAGTTCGACGGTTCCTATCTCTACTGGCTTAGCCAGCAAACCTTGCAGGGGGTGAATCCAAACGGAACGCCCTTCTTTCGGGTTTTCAACCTGACGGACACCGCCAATGGAACCGGTCCCGACGTGAAACTCCTGGCTAGCGCCTTCTATTCGAAGACTGTTTTCGGCATCGATACTTTTAAGACTGGGCTAACCCTCCACTACATTGGCTCTGAGCAAGATTTCAGAAACAGCGCCAATAACACAAACCCGAATGCCACCTTGGACTTTCCGAATTACGTTCATCTAATCGGCAGTTGGACCACGCTGGATTGGCAGATCTCGTATAGATTCGGGCAACCCACCGAACTTACGCCTGAAACGCCCAAGCCCGGCTATGACAAAGAAGGAAAGAGAATCGTTGGTGAAAAAGCCATCGCACCTGCTTCGGAAGGATCTCGCTGGAGTTGGCGAAATCTGCTGGC